>JBKPKZ010000107.1:0-2155 GCA_046731355.1 Pseudomonadota bacterium
CCGGAGGCTCGAGCGCCAGGAACGGTTCGACGCCGGCGAGCTTCCCGACTTCCGCGGTGATACGCTCGAGATCCGTGAATCCGAATGGATGGTCGGCTCGATCCCCGTCGATCTGCAGGACCGCCGAGTCGAGATTACGGGTCCGACCAACGCGAAGATGCTGATCAACGCGCTGAACTCGGGAGCGCGCGTGTTCATGGCGGACTTCGAGGATGCGACCTCGCCGACTTGGGACGAACTGATCACCGGGCAGGCGAACCTCAAGGCCTACTGGCTGGGCCGGCTGGGTTTCACCGATCCCGACAGCGGCAAGGGCTATGAGGTCGGAGATGACCCCGCGGTCCTGATGGTGCGCCCCCGCGGTCTCCACCTTCCTGAAGACCATGTGACGGTCGATCACGAGCCGGTCGCCGGCGCCTTCTTCGATTTCGCTCTCTATTTTTGGCACAACGCGCGGCCGGCGCTGGCGAAGGGGTCCGGTCCCTACTTCTACATTCCCAAGCTCGAGAGTGCCGAGGAAGCGGCGCTGTGGAGCGACGTGTTTGCGCTTGCCGAGAATCGCCTGCGCCTGGAGCGCGGGACGATCAAGGCGACGATCCTGATCGAGACCATTCCGGCCGCCTTCGAGATGGAGGAGATCCTCTACGCCCTGCGCGAGAACATCGTCGGCCTGAACTGCGGCCGCTGGGACTATATCTTTTCGACGATCAAACGGCTCGGCCGGAGCGCCGATCGCCTGACGCCCGACCGCTCGGCGATGACGATGGATAAGGCCTTCCTCGCCGCCTACTCGCTGCGGCTGATCGATACCTGCCACCGCCGCGGAGCCTTCGCGATGGGTGGAATGTCGGCCTTCATTCCGGTGAAGGGAGACGAAGAGGCGAACTCCGCCGCGATGGAGAAGGTGCGAGCCGACAAGCTTCGCGAAGTGAACAACGGCCATGACGGGACATGGGTCGCTCACCCGGGCCTCGTTTCGGTCGCGCTGGGAGCCTTCGAGGCGATGGAGGGCCCGAACCAGCTGTCGAAGCGGCCGGACCAGGTCCCCGGCCGTGACGAGATGCTGGAGCTGCACAAGGGCCCGCGCACCGAGCATGGAGCGCGCGAGAACATCCGCGTCGGTGTGCAGTATCTCGCGGCCTGGCTCGGCGGGAAGGGAGCGGTGCCGCTCTACAATCTGATGGAGGATGCGGCGACGGCGGAGATCAGTCGCGCCCAGCTCTGGCAATGGCTGCATTTCGAGGCGCCGCTCGACGACGGCCGCAAATTTACTCGCGAGCTGTTCGACACGCTCTACGAGGAAGAGACTGGTCTACTGCGGGAAGTCCCGAACATCGCAGACGCGTCCGACCTGTTCCGCGAAATGGTCGTCTCAGACGACTTTACCGAGTTTCTGACCCTGCCGGCTTACGAGCGGTTGGACTGAGCAAGGCGCGGGCAACGTGTCAGCTTGAAGAGGCGCTCGTAAAACCGCGACCTCGACCAAGAAAAAGGACGCCGGAGCTGGTGCCCCGACGCCCCTGTTCCTTAAAGCTGAGGCCTAGGCTGCGGCCTTGCTGCCCTCGAGTGCCTTCTTCGCCTGGGCGATGATGGCGCTGAACGCCTCGCCTTCGTGCATCGCGATGTCGGCCAGGACCTTGCGGTCGAGGTCGATGTTCGCGAGCTTGAGTGCGTGGATGAACTGTCCGTAGGTCAGGCCTTCCGCGCGGACCGCGGCGTTGATGCGCTGGATCCAGAGGGCGCGGAAGCTCCGCTTCTTCACCTTGCGGTCGCGGTAGGCGTACTGGCCTGCCTTCTCGACTGCCTGGCGGGCGATGCGAATAGTGTTCTTGCGACGGCCGTAATAGCCCTTCGCCTGATCCAAGATCCGCTTGTGCTTGGCGCGAGTGGTCGTGCCGCGCTTGATTCGTGCCATGTCCCGCTACTCCCTACTTGAGGCCGTAGGGCGCCCAAAGCTTCACTCGAGCCGTATCGGCATCGGCGAGCACTTCGGTGCCGCGGTTCTGGCGGATGTATTTGGCGTTATGGCTGATCAGGCGGTGGCGCTTGCCCGCGACACCATGCTTGATCTTGCCGGTCGCCGTGAGCTTGAAGCGCTTTTTCACGCCGCTCTTGGTCTTCAGCTTGGGCATTTCGTCTCCTTTGCGCCTACGAG
>JBKPKZ010000108.1:0-7262 GCA_046731355.1 Pseudomonadota bacterium
TGCCGATCGGTCCTCGAAAGTGCGGCAGATCGCCCCTGCCTTGTCACGGAACGTAAGCCTGATCTGGGTCCCCTGCGCCTGTGGCGAGCCAGCGAGACGGGTATTGAGCGCAGCTTCAAGATCCGCGGACGCGGTGAAGGAGCCGCCATCCGCCGTGATCGGACCGGGCTCGCCGGAGCCGAGAAGGCTGCCGGTGAAGACACCGACCGCAAGCGTGGCGGCGAGCGCCGCGGCCTGAGCCCATATCGGGGGTGCTCGGCGGCGTGCGGCACGCGCCTGATCCAGATCGACGATCTCGACCTTGCGACCTTGCACCGTGCCAACCAGCCGGTCGGGAATGGGCTCTTTGTTGATGCTTGCGAACGCGCTGCGCAGGCCGGAGGTCATCGCACGATGCTCGCTTGCGAGCCGCGAGAGTTTCGGATCGGCCGCGACTGCCGCGCCGACACGACCAGCCTCCTCAGGCGTTAGTTCGCCGTCGAGCCAGGCGTAGAATTTCTCTTCCTCAACCATCACGCGTCCCACCGAGCATTTCCAGCATTGCAGTGCGTCCGCGAACGAGCCGGCTCGACACCGTGCCGATTGGCAAGTCCAGCATTTCCGCAACTTCGCGATATCCGAAGCCCTCGATCAGGATCAGGGCGACGACCTCGCGCTGTTCGTCCGGAAGTCTTTCCATTGCGGCCATTGCGCGCTTCAGTTCGATAGCTGCTTCCATCGCGCCGTGCGGATCGTCGCCAACGTTCTGGGCCTCTTCCTCCGGGGCCTCGTTTTTCTCTTTGCGTATGCGTGCGCGGGAAGTGTCGATCCACAGATTGCGCATGATCCGATAGAGCCAGGAGTCGAGCCGAGTGCCCGGCTGCCATTGCTCGCGGGAGCGCAGGGCACGTTCGACGGTGGTCTGCGTCAAGTCGTCCGCATCGGCGCCGTTCCGGCTCAGTGCGTGAGCGAAGCGCCGCAGCCGCGGAAGCAGCTCCGTCAACTCTCGTTCGAACGTTCCTGATGATTCCATTCACCCTCATGCGGATGAAACGATGCTTCATCCTCGTTTCATCCTTCAAAGGCATAAGAAGAGGTCACGTCATGTCCAGCTTCGTTCGTCGAGCGCTGATTGCCACCGCTGGAGCGGCCCTGGTTGGGGGCGGCGCTGGTGCGCAGCTCTTGCCGAGTGTCAGCGTGCCGCTTCCCCCGGTCAGCCTGCCCACCCGCGACATTCCGGTGGCTGGCCCAGCGCTGGAGAGCGTCCTTGCGCGGCCGGGCGCGAGCGAGGCGGTGGCACCCACTCTGAACACGGTGGCGGGCCTGCCGGAACGGCTCGCCCAAGCGTCACCTGCAACCCTGCTCGAGCTTCGCAAGCTGCGCCTGCGCGAGTTGATCCGGCAATATCCGCGCGAGCTTGAAAGCGACGGATCCGGTCAGCCGATCCGGCGCGGAATTGTCGTCGCCATCGACCCCGACCAGCCCTCCTTGCAGCTGGCTGCCGAAGCGGGCTTTCGCATCGTAGCGGATGATCATGACGCGGAACTCGGACTCCGAAGTGTAACTCTCGCTGTGCCGCGCAATCTCCAAGCTCGCGATGCACTGAAGCTGCTGCGCAAGGTCGCGCCTCGACTGCAGGCGGACCTCGATCATCTGTATGAGCCGGCTGGAGGCGATCTCCTCCCTATCGCCGCGACCCTCGCCGCTAGCCAAGGCGGCGGCCGCGGACCTCGCATCGGGGTAGTCGATGGCGGAGTTGCATCGCACCCCGCGATGAGCGGAGCATCGATTGAACAAAATGGCTTTGCCGGCCGCCCGCAGCCCACCGGTCACGGAACTGCAGTCGCCTCACTCCTCGTCGGAAACCAGGGCCCATTCCACGGTGCGGCCCAGGGCGCGTCCCTGTTCGTCGCCGACGTCTACGGTGGCTCGCGAGCGGCCGGTTCTGCAAGTGCCATCGTAAAAGCCTTGGGGTGGCTGGCATCGAAGCGCCCTGGGGTCGTCAACATCAGCCTCGTCGGACCGCAGAACCGGGTGCTTCAACGGGCCGTACAGGCACTCCGCGCGCGCGGAATCAGCGTCGTTGCCGCCGTTGGCAATGACGGCCCCGCCGCTCCGGCGCAGTTTCCGGCGTCCTATCCGGGCGTGGTGTCGGTGACCGCCGTCGATCCCCACGGAAAAGCGCTTCCCGAGGCCGGCAGGGCCAGTCACCTCGACTTCGCCGCGCCCGGTTCCGAAATGGCCGCGGCGCTGCCCGGCCAAGGCTATGCCAAGGTTCGGGGGACCAGCTTCGCAGCGCCGCTCGCGACCGCGCGCCTCGCACTGACAGGCTCCTTCCAGCAGCTTGCTTCGGAGGCGCGGCCGGGAAAGGGCCGGGTTGGCCGTGGGATTGTCTGCGAGACCTGCAGAATCGACCCGAAAGCCGTCCGCGCCAAATAAATTCCCGATCCGGGATGAAGCACGCGAGGCGCGTCGTTCTCCTTCATTGAGAGCCCGGAAAAAGCTCTCCAGAATTGGAAGGAGAATCTCATGTTTAAGGTCATCCTGATCGCGGGGGCAGCGTTCGCGCTCGCGGCTACGCCCGCGCAGGCCCAGCTGCTTGGCGGCGTCACCGGTGCCGTGAACGGCGCTGTTGGCGGATCGCTTGGCGGAACGGTCAATGGCACGCTCGGTGGCGTCCTGAGGTCGACCGGGAATATCGGCAGCACGTTGGGCGGTTCGGGTTCGATCACGAACAACGCAACCGGCACAGTCACCAACAGCGTGTCGGCTGTCGGCAGCGTCTCGGGCAGCGGCGAGACGAACGGTTCGGGCAATGTCGGCCTGGCGGGTGTCGTCACCAATGCGGGCAATGCCGCCGGATCAGTCACGGGTCCCGCGAATGGCGCCGGCAATCTCGGTCTCACGAACGCCTTGAATGGTGTTGGCAATGCCACCGGCTCTCTGGCTGGAAACAGCAACGGCGCGCTGAGCGGCACCGCCAGCGGCTCCGGTTCGGCGAGCGGAAACGGCAGCGCACATGCCAGCAACGGCTCCACCTCGGTCAGCGCCGGCACCAGCGGCAATGCTGGCGCCAACGCGAGCGCATCCGCCTCTCACGGTAACTAATCCCTGACACCTCAGAGGTTGCCCCTGGCCCGCCGCTTCCCCAGCGCGGCGGGCCTTTTCGTGCCGATGTCGCTTTCCAAAGCGGCCGTACAGCCACTGATTCGGGTCTTCTCGTCGAAGCCCTTGGAACGGCCTCGCGCGAGGAGAGATTAGGGATGCTCAAGACCCAATTTTGGGGAGACCCGCAATGGCATCCGTCCGATATATCGTGACCGATGTTGACCGAGCGCTCGAGTTTTATCGCGACCGTCTCGGGTTCAACGTCGACATGCACAACCCCGCGAAGTTTGCGGCGCTCACTCGTGATGATCTCACGCTCTACTTGAGCGCTCCAGGCGCCGGAAGCGGAGGGACGGCGGGCGGGAATCCCGAACCCGGGGGCTGGAACCGGTTCATGCTGGTCACAGATGACATCGACGCCCTCATCGATCGGCTGAGTGATGCCGGAGCCAAATTCAAAGGAGCAATGAGTGAGGCCGGCGCCGGTCGGGCAAGGCTTCTGGAGGACCCCTCGGGAAATCTCATCGAGCTGTTCGAGTTCAAAAAGAAATAGGAGAGGGGCTCACCGAGAAATTCAGGCTCGAAACCGATACCCGCGGGTTCCAACCTAGCGTCCCCGACCAGTCATTGTCGCGCAAGCTTCGCCGGACTATGTCGTAGCCATGCCCGCCGTCCTGAAGTTCCTGATGGTTCTGGCGCTCGCGCTCATGCCGATGGGCATGGCGAACGCGCAAGCGACCTCTGCGACGGGCCCGGTCGCAATGAGCGAGCATTGCGATGAGCATCAGCCACCGTCCAATTCTCCGGCGAAAACGGACACGCATTGCGCCACCTGCTCGGCTCTGCCGGCAGTTGATGCGCCTGTCGCCGTGATGGAGCTTCGCCCGACCTTGCCGAGGCTTGTGACTGCGGCGAACGCGATGTCCGACACGGAACTCGAGACCGCTACGCCGCCGCCGAGGTTTTCCTGAAGACTGACCTTCAACTTTTTACGAATTCAGTTTTTTGGAGAGCTCACATGAAGACGCTTTTTGGCGCAATTGCGCTCATTATTGCCGTGCCTGCAGCGGCCCAGACCGCACCGGCACCCGCACCCAAGGCCGACTGCTGCGAGAAGATGAAGGCCGAGGGCAAGGAGTGCTGCTGCAAGGACATGGATCATTCGAAGCACGACGCGAGGACGGGCTCCCAGTCCGGGTCGGCTGATCCGTCTGCTCAGCCGGCGCAGAGCCACAACCATTAATTGATCGACAGGCGCCGCCCCGATCGGGGCGGCGCCGAACGACTGGAAAATCATTGTGAAAACCAACTTGTTCACGGCGGTGAGCGCTGTGGCTTTCGGCCTCGCGTCTTCGCCTTCTCTCGCCCAGCATCAGGGCCATGGCGGCATGACCATGCCGATGCCGCCCGAGCCTACCGCAAAGAAGAAGGCCACTGCAAAGAAATCAGCGGCCAAGAAACCGGCGGCCAATAGCTCGGCGCCACCGAAGGCGGCTCACGACCATTCCGCGATGAAGCCGGACGCGGCCCCTTCGCAGCAGCCTTCGGCAGCTGAGCCCATTCCGGCGGCGCCAGCCGAGATGGACCATTCCACCATGGAGCATGGCGCTATGGGTCATGTGATGCCCGAAGGCGAACAGGCCGAGCACCAAATGCAGATGACAGGTGCGTTTGGCTCGTACGCAATGACCCGTGAAGCGTCCGGCACAGCCTGGCAGCCCGATACATCCGAACACCTGGGAGTCCATGTCATGAGCGGCGACTGGACGCTCATGGGACATGGCGTTCTGAACCTCGTCTACGATCACCAGTCGGGAAGGCGCGGCGACGACAAGGCGTTCGCATCGGGGATGCTGATGGCCATGGCGCGCCGGCCGATCGGCGACGGCACGCTGCAATTCAGGGCGGCGCTCAGCCCGGATCCGCTGATGGGAAAGAAGGGGTATCCGCTGCTGCTCGCGAGCGGCGAAACGGCCAACGGCGTCGATCGCCTAATCGATCGCCAGCACCCGCACGACTTCTTCATGGAGCTTTCCGCCTCGGTATCCCAGAACCTCGGAACGAAAGGCAGCGCCTTCCTTTACGCGGCGCTCCCCGGAGAACCCGCGTTCGGACCACCCGCCTTCATGCACCGCGAGGCGATCATGGACTCGCCGGAGGCTCCGATCAGCCACCACTGGCTCGATTCCACCCACATCAGTTTCGGAGTTCTGACCGCGGGCGTCGTGCTCGCTCGCTTCAAGATCGAAGCCAGCCGCTTCAACGGTCGAGAGCCGGACGAGCATCGCTGGAACATCGAGACCGGAGCGCTTGATTCAAGCGCGGTCAGGGTCTCGTGGAACCCCTCGCGGACCCTCTCGCTGCAGGGCAGCTGGGGCCATTTCGAGGATCCCGAGCAGCTGGAACCCGGGGTCGACCAGAGGCGCTGGTCGGCGAGCATGCTCTGGGCCGACGAGATCGCTCCGGGCTGGAAGGCCGCGACGACGCTCGCCTGGGGCCGCAAGTCGATCGCAGATCATGGTCAGCGGCTGAAGGACGACGCCTATGTCGCCGAGGCCTCGCTGAAGCACGGCCCGTGGACGGCCGTCGCGCGAGGCGAGATGACCGAGAACCGCGAGCTTCTGGATATCGAGGAACACGGGCCCGCGTACACGGTCGGCAAGGTTTCACTCGGCGCAGTGCACGACTTCAAAGTTGCGGAAAATCTTGCACTTGGCGTGGGCGGCCTGCTGGCCGTCAACTTCGTGCCTGACGGTCTCGAACACGAATATGGCGGCAACAACCCGATTGGCGCGATGGGCTTCCTTCGGCTCAAGATCGAGTAGCCGGAGCTACGTCGTGCGCGAATAATACAGTAGGAAAACCATCCGGCTTGGGTGGTCCTTGCTGCCGGTGAACATGCCTGTCTCGAACTTCAGACCAAGCTTGGCGAGATCGTCCGTGTAGGGTGCGGACTGGAGATCCTGCTGCGCCCTGCTTTCCGGGAGCTTCGGATCATATTCCTCCGGCCGCGTGGACCAGTTCATCGATCCTGCGATCTCACACAGCTTCGCGGCGCACGTCACACGCAAGGCATTGCCGTTTTTCCCGATCAGGGGGATTTGCATGGTCCTTGTGCGGATTGCTGCCTCGATTCGAGGAGCCCACTCCGAGTCCCGCGGTTCAGCTCGGACTCTAGCGTGCAAGGCGGCCGGATCGGGCCCGGTCATCAGCGGACTGCCGACCAGCGGGTCCACCTCTTTTTCAACCTGCGGCTGCATGAAAAACGCCGCAGCTCCGGCTGCTGCGGCCAAGGTGACCAAGATCATCGCAAGCACTCCAATTTTCGGACGCCGAGATGCAGCGTCGATCGGCGCCGAGGCTGCGCTTGCATGACCCGCGCTTCCCATCCCCATTTCGTCGTGACGATTTTCTTGGGATTTCAGAAGCCTGGCGAGCTCTCGGCTACTTCCGACGCCGGTCTTTCGCCGTGCCTCACGGAGGCGCTCGTTAACCGCTGCGGGTGTCGAGCCAAGCTCGTTGGCAACGCTCTTGGCAGTATGCCCTTCGGCAAGCAGGCGCAGAACCCGCCTCTCGGCCTCGTTCAGTCGGCCGAGTTCAACGCCGTTTCCCCGCTCAAACATTAACGTGGCCACTTGGCCGATGATGCACGGCGTTCGCGGACGACTGCCACCCCAATTTTCTTGTGAACCGTCGTCAAACCTCGAGCTCGACCCAGGCCGGCGCATGGTCGCTGGTCTTTTCCCAGCCGCGCGGTGCGCGGTCGACGCCAGCGCTCTTGAGGTTCTTCGCGAGCGGAGGACTGAGCAAGAAGTGGTCGATGCGGATTCCGGCGTCGCGCTGGAACGAGTTCCGCCAGTAATGCCAGAAGGTGTAGATCCGCTCGTCCGGATGGAGCTTGCGTAGAGCGTCGGTCCAGCCTTGCTCCACAAGCTCCGCGAACTTCGCACGCGCCTGCGGCGAAAAAAGCGCGTCCTTGGCCCAGCGCTCCGGCTTGTAGACGTCCTGATCGGTCGGGATGACGTTGAAGTCGCCCATCAGCATTGCCGGAAGCCCACTGTCGAGGAGGTGCTTCGCATGCGCATGCAATCGGTCCATCCAGCCGAGCTTGTAATTGAACTTGGGCCCCGGCCACGGATTGCCGTTCGGAAGATAGAGATTGCCGATGAGAATCC
>JBKPKZ010000109.1:0-4721 GCA_046731355.1 Pseudomonadota bacterium
ATCAGCATTGCCGGAAGCCCACTGTCGAGGAGGTGCTTCGCATGCGCATGCAATCGGTCCATCCAGCCGAGCTTGTAATTGAACTTGGGCCCCGGCCACGGATTGCCGTTCGGAAGATAGAGATTGCCGATGAGAATCCCGCAAACTGCCGCCTCGATGTAGCGGCTCTGCTCGTCGTCCGGGTCGCCGGGGAGGCCGCGGCCCGTTTCGACCGGCTCACCAACGCGGCTGAGAAGGGCGACGCCGTTCCAGCTCTTCTGTCCGTGCCAAATCGAGGAATAGCCCAGCGCCCCGATGTCCTTCTCCGGGAAGGACTCGTCGGTGCATTTCAGCTCCTGAATCCCGACCACGTCGGGCTGGAATTCCTCCAGCCAGCGAAGCAGCACGTGAAGCCGGGAATTGATTCCGTTGATGTTGTAGGTCGCAACCCTCAGGACCCGCTTCTTCGACTTATCCACAGCTAATTTCTCACTACCGTCGCTTTTCCGTCATCCGGTTGGAACTCCCGTCGCGAGGGATCGTTTTAATGTCGTGTTCCAGAGATGGAACATGGAGCCCCGCCAACTTCGGTTGGCGGGGTTTACCGTATCCGGAAAGACGCGCGCGGCGCCGATCTACTCCCGAGAAAATTTGTTGCTGTTCGTGACGCGCGGGAACCGCTCGGCACAAACTGTGTTGTGCCAGCGTACTTCGGATCCGGAAGATCAGCGTCATGAAGACGCGGAACGCGGACGAAAGTTAGCGATCGGCGACCGGACGCAGATCATGGGATCGGGAGTATGGGAGCCCCGCAGGCCATCAGTGCCGGCGGGGCTCCAACATTTTAGAGCATCTCCGCTCTCGCGCTCGCCAATTCGAGCCGCCGCGACCTGTCCGCCAGCGGATATTTGTTTCCGTTCGCGCAGTTGAACAAAAGTGCCGTCTCGTTGCGGGTCACGAGCCCGCGATCGAGCGCTGAACGCCAGCCAGCCAGCACCGCGCCGCCTTCGGGGCAAAGCAGCATCCCGTCGTCGCGGGCGGCATCCTCGACGGCTTGAAGGATATCCTGCTCCTCGACCGCGATCGCCGCCCCGCCGCTTTCCCGGACCGCCCGCAGGATGAGGAAGTCGCCAACTGCACTCGGCACTCGGATTCCAGTCGCAACGGTCGCAGCGCCTTCCCATCGCTCGGCGAACTCGTCGCCCCGCTCGAATGCACGGACCATCGGAGCGCAGCCCGCAGCCTGGACGGCGTACATGCGCGGGCGCTCGGGACCGATCAGTCCGACGGCTTCCAGCTCGTCGAACGCCTTCCACATTCCAATGAGGCCGGTACCGCCTCCGGTCGGGTAGAAGATTGCGTCCGGCACCTTCCAGCCAAGCTGCTCAACGAGCTCGAATCCCATCACCTTCTTGCCCTCTAGGCGGTACGGCTCCTTCAAGGTCGAGCAGTCGAACCAGCGGCCTTCCGCCGCACCTTCCCGGATCAGTCGGCCGCATTCGTCGATCTGACCGTCCGCGACCCAGACCCGAGCGCCATAGGCGGCAGTTTCGCGAACGTTGATCTCGGGCGTTTCGGCCGGACAGACGACGACCGCTTTCATGCCGGCCCGCGCCGCATAGGCAGCGAGCGCAGCGCCCGCGTTGCCGTTGGTCGGAAGGGCGACGCTCTCGATTCCGAATTGCTTCGCCATCGAGACTGCCATCGCCAGCCCGCGCGCCTTGAACGACCCGGTCGGAAGCCGGCCTTCGTCCTTTACCAGCAAAGTAGCGGCGCCGGACTTTGCCGCGGTCGCAGCAAGCGTGATGATCGGCGTCTCGGGCTCGCCAAGGCTGACCGGCTCCGCGCCTTCGACAAGCGGCATAAGCTCGCGCCATTTCCACATGCCCGGCTCGCGTCGGACGAGGTTGTCGCGCGTCAATGTCCGCCGCGCACGCTCGAAGTCGTATCGAACGAGCAAAGGCTTGCCGGCCCGGCTGAGATTATAGGGTTCGTTGGCGGGATATTGCTCGCCCGTCAGCGAGCATTCGAGGTGGGTCACGTACATCGCCCGTCCCCTAACGAACGCGGTTCGTCGAAGCGAGGTTGTAATAGTATAACATACGAATTACCGGGCCGAACGACTCGCCTCCACCCCATTTTTTCCGGAAAAAATGATCTCTTCACGATTTGCACTTGCGGCCGCCCTGGTTGTCCTGCCCTTCCCGGCTGCCGCGCAAACGCTGGACTCCGCCGAGACTTCCGCTGGCGGTGCGCCAGCGCCTGCGGTCGATTCCGCGGAGACGACCGCCGCCGGCGCGACGACGGACGCTCCTACTCCGGGCAATGCGGAAGACGCCCATCACGATCACAACCAAGACATCGTCGTCACCGGAATTCGCCGTAAGGCGAACGACGTCCTTGGCGGAATCTCGGTTCTCGATGAAGCCGATCTCACTCGCGAGATGCGCCCGAGCATCGGCGAGACCCTCGCTCGGCAGCCGGGCGTCAGCGCGACGAGCTTCGGCCCGACCGCTTCGGCGCCGGTCCTCCGCGGGCTTTCCGGAGACCGAGTGCGTGTCCTCAGCGACGGGATCGGAAGTCTCGACCTCTCATCGTCCGGCCCCGACCACGCGGTCGCGATCAATCCGCTGACTGCCGACCGCATCGAGGTCCTTCGAGGTCCTTCCGCACTCCTGTTCGGATCGTCGGCGATCGGCGGCGTCGTGAACGTCATCGATACGCGAATTCCGCGCCGCCTGCCGGAGAATGCGGTCGGAGTCGACGCGCTTGCGGGCTATGGATCCGCCGCAAACGAGCGGCTTCTGAATGGGGCGGTCGACGTCCCGATCGCGGGCAAGTTCGTCTTCCACGTCGACGGCAACTGGACCAAGACAGACGATCTCCACACCGGCGGCCACATCCTGTCCAAGGACTTGCGGGAGGAGGCAGCAGCAAGTCCCGATCCGGACATTCAGGCGCTCGCCGACCTCAAGGGAGACCTCCCGAATTCGGCTTCCGAGACGAAGGAGGGCGCAGTCGGTTTCGCTTACGTCGATGGAGGCCTGAACGTCGGCGCATCGGTTACCCGCCACCTCTCCAAGTACGAAGTGCCGATCCGCTATTCGCTCGATCCAGGGATCGAAGCCGAAGCGCCGACGATCGACCAGGAACAGACGCGCTACGACTTCCGCGCGGAAGTCCCGGTCGGCGGATTCTTCAGCCAGGTCCGGGGCCGGGCCGGCTATTCCAACTACCATCACGACGAGCTGGAAGAGACGGGCGAAGTCGGATCCTCCTTCTTCAGCAAGGGTGGCGAGGGCCGTGTCGAGCTGGTCCAGTCGGAGCGCTCCGGCTGGGGCGGGACGTCGGGTCTCCAGTACGTCGACCGCAACGCCAAGATCCGCGGCGACGAGAAATTCCTTCCCGACAGCGAGCAACGCCAGACAGGCCTGTTCACGCTTCAGACGTTCGTGAACGGCCCGCTTCGCGTCGAAGGCGGCGCCCGGGTCGAGTTCAGCAAGCTGACCGCCGATGCGGACGAGCAGCTGGAAACCCCGGCGCTCTCGCGCAATTTCACGACCTGGTCGGCCTCGCTCGGGGGTAAATATGAATTCACTCCGGGATGGCGGGCCGGCCTGACGTTCTCGCGCAGTTCGCGCGCTCCCTCGATCGACGAGCTGTTCGCCAACGGTCCGCACGGCGGAAGCCAGTCATTCGAAGTCGGCAACCCGGACCTCGACCCGGAAAACAGCCTGAGCGTCGAGGCCGCCCTGAGCGGCGACGCCGGCCCGGTGACCCTGACGGCCAATGCTTACTACAGCCACTTCTCCAACTTCATCTTCCAGGCTCCGACCGGCGAGATTGAGGACGACTTGCCCGTTTTCGAAACCCGGCAAGGCCGAGCGAACTATTACGGGTTCGAGGCCCAGGCGCTTGCCAAGTTCGGCGAGGCTTTGGGCATCCACTGGAAGGGCGAGCTGCAGGCCGACATGGTTCACGCGACGGTGAAGGATTTCGGCCCGGCGCCGTTCATTCCGCCGGTCCGAATCCTGGGTGCGCTGGAAGGAAGCCATGGTCCGGTCGATGGGCGGGTCGAGGTCGAGCATGCCTTCGACCATGATCGTACCGCGCCGATCGAGACCGAGACTCCTGGGTATACGCTCGTCAACGCGTCGGTGGACTGGCACGTCTACTCGGCCAATCCCGAGCTCACGCTTTCGCTCGCGGCAAACAACCTCTTCGATGTGGATGCGCGGCGCAGCACCAGTCAGCTCAAGGATTTCGCACCGCTCGCCGGACGCGACATCCGGCTGACGGCGCGACTGGGCTTCTAGACTCCGGACGAAAGTAAGGCGGCCCAGCCAAGGGGATAGCTGGGCCGCCTTGCCGCTGTACTGGGGAGAGCCAGCGGCGGGGGAATGGGGTTCTTAGAGGTCGATCCCTGCGGCGATCGCTTCGAGCTTCCGGACCCGTTCACGAAGGTCGGCCATCTCAATCCGGTTGCCGGCCGGCGGAAGCGTCCGCTCCGCCGTGTCGTGGGTCAGCTCAAAGCGCCTCAGCTCGAGCCAGCCCTGCCATCCCTTGAGTGCCGCGAGGCTCGCACCGGTCAGGCCCGCGAAAATCCCGCCTGCAAGGATGCCAATCGTCAGCGGTTCCATCACTTCTCCTCCCGCAGCGCTTCGATCTCGCGCGCCAGCTCGTCGTTGGTTGAGTTGATGTGGTCGTCGATCGCCATCAGCCGGCGGTCGGTTTCGTCCAGC
>JBKPKZ010000110.1:0-4326 GCA_046731355.1 Pseudomonadota bacterium
TCGCTGAAAGCGGACCATATTCCCACCTCATGAGTCGCCTCGACCCGCGCCTTCTTCTCCAGGGCTATGCGGCCGGCATCTTCCCGATGGCCGACAGCCGCGAGGCGTCCGAGTTGTTCTGGGTGGAGCCGCGTTCCCGCGCGATCATCCCGCTCGAGAAGTTCCACATGTCGCGCTCGCTGCGCCGAACGATCCGGTCGGGCCGCTTCACCGTTACGATGGACCGTGACTTTAATGCGGTGATTGCCGCCTGCGCGGACCGCGAAGAGACCTGGATCAACGCCGACATCGAACGAGCGATGCTCACCCTGCACGCATCTGGGCATGCTCACTCGATCGAGGTCTGGGCCGGTACTGAGCTGGTCGGCGGCCTTTACGGGGTGAAACTGGGCCGAGCATTCTTCGGCGAAAGCATGTTCAGCCGAATGACGGACGCCTCGAAAGTCGCTTTGGCCTGGCTCGTCGCCCGGATGAAGGTCGGCGGCTACACCCTGCTCGACTGCCAGTTCATGACCGCTCACCTCGCCTCGCTCGGCGCGGTGACCATTTCCCGCAAGGCCTATGTGGCGTTGTTGTCGGGTGCGCTGGGCGGCGGCGATGGCGGAGTCGGCGGCGGCTCGGTCGCCGGTGTTCCGGTCGTCGCGGGTTCGGACGGCTCCGCTTCCGGCTCGGCGGTGGAGGTCCCGCGGTCGCCGGTGCCCGATCTGTTGGCACTCGACCGGTTGCTCGAGGCGACCGGCGCGGCCGGTTCGGCCGCCGCATCGGGATATGTCATCGCGCAGCTCTTGGGCCAGACGTCGTAGATCGGGTGTTCGACGACGTTCAGCGACGGCGATTCCTTGTAGACCCAGCCCGAGAAGACGCGGTGCCAGCGCCGGTCGGACTGGAGAACGTCCAGCTGCAGGAAGGCACCGGTCAGTTTCTCATTTTCCCAGGGAGCGGTGGCTTCGCAGGCGCGAAGCCGGACAATCGCGTCCTTCACTCGCACCGACTGGCCCGGCTTCATCTTGATGTCGCGAACAATACCGTTGCGTTTGTTGAGAAGCGCAATCACCGCCACACGTTCGCTCATCGGATTGACGTCGGCATGCTGGCCGGGGCCTCTGCCGCCCTTCGGAAGCTGGACGCGATTGCCCTGGTCCTGGTCGTTGCGCTGGCAGCCTGCCGCGAGCAGCAGCGCCATCAGCGCGCCGGTAACGGCGGTGCTCCTCACGCTCAGTCTGGCGTCCAGGCCTGGTAGTCGCCCGTCGACGTCGGCCTCAGCTGGCTCTTCGACTGGAGCGAACCGCCCGGCCGGAAGGCGGCCAGGGTGCCGGTCGGATTGATCTGCGGCGGCTTCTCGAACTTCCGGCGCGGCGGAAGCGACTTTTCCGGGAGCTCGTCGATCGTGCACTTGAGCCAGGCCTGCCAGTCCGGTGGCACCCGGCTGCCGTCATTGGCGCCGTTGTAGATTACCCAGCGCGACGCCGGATTCTTCTTGCCCTGATAATAGATGTTGCCGGCGTCATCGCGGCCGACCTCGGAGCCATGGCGCCAGGTCCACAGGCCCGTGCCCCAGGTCGCTCCGTTCCACCAGGTGAATGTCCGAGACCAGAATCCCATGGGCCGCGCATCTGCCCTCTCGACGCCGCGAGCGCAAGCATCAGCTCGCGCGTCAGTGCGGCCAGCTGACCTTGTCGCCCTGCTTGATCCCGAGCTCGGCCGAGCGACCGCCAGCAATCTCCAGCACCGCGGCGACCGGCTCGAGCGACGGTACCGGGTCGAGCGACATCGGAACCGTGTTCTCCGCGATACGTGCAATCGTCCCGTCCTCGCGGATGAACAGCATGTCGAGAGGGATGAGCGTGTTCTTCATCCAGAAAGTCGCGTCCTCGGGCGGTGTGCGCGGGAAAATCATCCCGCGGTCCGGATCGAGCGACTGGCGAAACATCAGGCCCTGGGCCTGCTGTTCACTGGTTTCGGCCACTTCGACGGTGAAGCGATGCTTCCCCTTCGAACTCTGGATGGTGAGGGGAACCTGGTTGAGTCCGGCCGGAGATTTCTCGATCGTCTGCGGCGACGACGTCGCCGAGCCGCATGCGCTCGTTGCTGCAATGCTCACGGCCGCCAGGGCCCGGCCTAGGATTCCGAGTGAAGTTCGACGGCGGTGAGACCCTTCTTGCCCTCGGCAATTCGAGCCAGCACCCGCTGTCCGGGCTGTAGGTCCCCGATGTCCGAGTTCCGAACGGTCTCCATGTGGACGAACACGTCGTGCGAGTCGGGATCCCCAACGCGGTTGACGAAGCCGTAGCCCTTTACGCGATTGAACCATTTTACCTCTACAGGCTCGAACTCACCGGCCGATTCCGACAAAGCCTTACGGTCTATGTCCTTGCTCGTCGAGCGAACGGCGCGCGGCTGCGGGACGACGGCCGATCCGACATCGATCGAGATCACCCTCTTCGCCTGCAACCCGCGATCAAGCCGCATCGGGACGCACTCTATGAGCGCTCCTTCGGGAAGGCTTCTTCGTCCATGCTCTCGAAGGACGCTGAAATGGACCAGAATGTCGCCGTCGATCGCGTCGCTGACGACGAAGCCGAAGCCCCGCGTCGCGTCGAACCATTTCACTCGGCCGACAACGGGCTCCATCTCCGATGAATCATCGGCTGGCGGTTCGACCGCGGCCTCTGGCTCCAGGTCCGGTTCCGGTTCCGGTTCGGGCTGCGGTGCCGATACTGATCTCTTGCGCTGCACAAAACTCCAGTAACAAATGTCTAAGTGTCGTGAAACCGACTTAACGAAACTTTGCTCGAAGTTCGTCGAGATCGATTTCGCTTCCAGGCTCCGCGTCGAGCACCGCCTTCGCCAACTCGAAGGGGTGGCCGGCCCGGATCATGGTCGCCAAGGCCTTTTCTCGCGCTTTCCTGTCGGGTGGTGCATCCGCAAAAGGCCCTATGCGCTTCCGGCGCGCAAAACGGAGCGCGGACGCGGCGGCTTCTTCCGCTGCAAGCTCGTTCGCCGATGCTCCCTCGTCTTCGTCGACGCCGGCGGCATGAAGCGCCTGGCGGACTCGAGCGGCTCCATAACCTCGCTCCGCAAGAGAGCGCGATTTGGACAACGCATAGAGGGCGTCGTCGACCAGGCCGCTGGATGCAAGCCGCTCCACCAGCCGCTCGATGTCGGCCGGCCGATCGCCCTCCCAGCCTCGCTCGCGGACCTTTCTGTTCAGATAGTTAGCGAGCTTGGCGCGCGTGGTCGCGAACCTGCCGAGATAGAATAGCGCCAGCTCGTGCAGCTTTTCCTCGTTGAGCGGCTTGCGCGGTCGGCCGGGCTTTCGGGCGTACATTGGCCCAATTTGTGCCACACTCGCACACCACTACAAGGCGGCTCACTGTTAAGTGGGAAGTTAAGCCGCGCCTTCTGGCGGGCGCTCTAGTGATTATGGTGAAGGCTTGCTCGACCGGAACAACACGATCGTAGCCGACCTTGCTCCCGCCGGCGCTACCTCGACCCTCGACCCGCACCCGCGACGCATTGCGGACTTTGCGACCCTGGGCGAAGCGCTCGACTATGCGGGGCGCGGGCGTCGCGGCATGAATTTCCACGACGCTCGTGGGCAGCTCGTCAGGGCCTATACCTTCGCCGAGCTGCGCGAAGATGCGCTCGCGAATGCTCAGCGTTTCATTGCGCTCGGGATGAAGCCGGGTGATCGCCTGGCGCTAATCGCCGAAACCGGCCCCGAGTTCGCAGCCTGCTTTTACGGAGCGGTCTACGCCGGCCTGTGGCCTGTGCCGCTTCCGCTTCCGACCAGCTTCGGCGGCCGTGAGGCCTATGTCGACCAGCTTCGAGTGATGCTCACGAGCAGCGACCCGTCGCTGCTCGCCTGTCCGCCGGACATGCTGACCTATGCTGAGGAGGCGGCTGCCGATCGCGGCATAGCCGCTCGCTGCTGGGACGGCCTTGCCGAGATCGAGGTCGGCACGGCCGAGCTTCCGACGCCCGACGCGGACGAAGTCGCCTACCTTCAATATTCGAGCGGCTCGACAAGGTTCCCGCACGGCGTCGCCGTGACCCATCGCCAGCTTCTGTCGAACCTGCGCTCTCACGGCATCGGGCTGAAGGTCATCGACACCGACCGGGTCATTTCCTGGCTGCCCTGGTACCACGACATGGGCCTCGTCGGTTGCATGCTGTCGCCGATGGCGATGCAGATGTCGGTCGACTACCAGAAGACCGAGGATTTCGCCCGGCGCCCACTGGCGTGGCTCGACATGATCACTCGCAACCCCGGCACGAGCGTCAGCTATTCGCCGACTTTCGGCTACGACATTTGCGCCCGCCGCA
>JBKPKZ010000111.1:0-4386 GCA_046731355.1 Pseudomonadota bacterium
TCGAGGACGTCACGCTCCTCTTCATACTTGCGCTGGAGCTCCCGACGCCTCAGTTCCAGCTCGCGCATCTTCTCATCGATTTCCCCAAGCTTCCTGCGCTGTTTCTTCCCGGCCTTTTCGAGCGCTTCGTCGGCGGCATCCACCTCGTCGCGGCTGGGCTTCGGCCTCGGCCTGGACTTCGGCTTCAGCTCGACGACGTTTCCGCCCCCTTCCTCCTTGCGGGCCGTCTTCTTCCTTTTCGGCGCTCCGCGCTCGAGTTCCGCGAAATGCTCATCGGCGCTTGCCCGAACGCGCCTGATCACCTTGCCCGGGTCGGCGAGCGGCTCCTCCATCAGCTTTGGATCGGTGACCTCTTCGGCGATGCCCTGCGCAAAGATATTGGAGTCCGCGCCCCAGGCTTCGAGGGCGGCCTTTCGGCTCGGCGCCGCGACATAGGCGTCATGAAATCCGATCGGAGTCCGGAAGACCTTCAGCTTCTGCTTTCGCTCGGGCTTTTTCGCCATGGCCGTTCAACGCGGAAACTGGATAAGCGGTGCCGGACGGCCGACAATGCGGCCGTCCGGCGCCTTCCCCAAGTCAGTCAGTCAGTCTTTTGAGCGGTGCCCGTAACCTTCGACCCGTCGCGAGGATCGGTGCTGACCCAATTCACCGACTTGCCGTCGGCCGAAAGCGTCGTGACCGCTTCATTCACGACCTTGCCGTCGCGCGTGTAGGTTTCCTTGAGGCTGCCGTTGTCATTCGTGACCTGGACGGTGGTCCCTCCAATGTCCCCCGTGATCGGAACCGCCGGGCCGCCGAGCTCGGCAGTGTAGCTCTGGCCAGCGCCAGACCATGACACCTTGTTGCCCTCGATCTTATAAGTCGCGCTCAGGGCATCCTCGGAATATTCGTTTACGCGCTCCGCCATCCACTGGCCCGAGATGGCATGAGCGCCTGATGGAGCCGGACCCGTACGCTTGGCAGTGTTCGTTCCTTCAACCGGTGCGGCGTCCGGGGTCGACATGTCCTTGAACTTCCGGGTCAGCGTATTGCCGTCAGCCGATACCGAGAAGGTCGCGGCGAACGTATCGCGCCCGCCCTTCTGGCTCTTCCACTCGACGGTCTTGTCGTCGACCACCTTAATCGACATGTGGTCCGAGTAAGGCCGTCCGGTAACTTCGTGGAACTGGCCGTCCGCAGCGAGATCCACCGGCGGGATGCAGGTGCTGCACTTGAAGCTGCCGTTCTGGAGCAGGTAGTCGTCCGGCTTGCCTTCGAACTTCACGCTTTCCCGGTCGGTTTTCCAAGTGCCGCTTAGTCCGCTCAGATCGGCGGCCGCGGTTTCGGTCGCGGCGACTTCATTGCCGGAGGCCGATTCCTGCTGCTTGCAGGCCGGCAGCGCCAGGACGAGCGCGGCCGTGACCGCGGTGAAAGTGATCAATTTCATTCGGAGCTCCCCTTTAAAACGAGGGGCCGCCCCAATTGACCGCCCGCTCGATTGGGCGGCCGCGTCGTATCGACATGGGCGAGGTCGTCCGGATGCGGGAGACTACGCTTGTTCGGTCAAAAGTAAACGGCGTTAATATCCCATAAGAGCAAGGACTTCGCGCCTGCTTCTTTCGTCTGCACGGAAGGTTCCCATCATCCGGCTGGTGGTCATCATGACGCCCGGCGTCTGGACTCCGCGAGCGGTCATGCAGGCGTGGCTCGCCTCGATCACCACCGCGACCCCTTTCGGCTGGAGATGCTCCCAGATCGCGTCCGCGACTTGCGCCGTCAGCCGTTCCTGGACCTGAAGCCGCCGCGCATAGCCGTGCAGAACGCGCGCGAGCTTGCTGATCCCGACCACCCGATCACCGGGCAGATAGGCGATCGCCGCCTTCCCGATGATCGGCGCCATGTGATGCTCGCAGTGCGACTGGAAGGGGATGTCCTTCAGAAGCACGATCTCGTCGTAGCCACCGACTTCCTCGAAGGTGCGGCTGAGATGGACCGCCGGATCCTCGACATAGCCGCGGGCATATTCCTTCCACGCCTTGGCGACCCGGCGCGGCGTGTCGAGCAGGCCTTCGCGGTCGGGGTCGTCGCCCGCCCAGCGGATCAGGGTGCGGATCGCTTCGCTGACGTCCTTTGGGATCTTGCCAGGCGACGAGGGCTCGACGAGGTCGCCGTCCTCGGGCTCACCATGTTCGAACGCGCTCATCGACCTAGCTCCATCTGTATGTCGTCCGCGACCGAAGCCGCCTGGCCCCTGATATCGGGGACCGCGATGATTTCCCAATAGCGCCCCTTGGTGAGCGGCCCCATCGCCCAGGCGAGTTTCGAGCCGGTAATGCGGGAACGGTCATCGACGTCCAACGCAATGCCGAGATCGTCGGGCCTGGCCAGCCCGTCGGCGAGCATGCCCAGCAGGAGCGGATCGCGCGTTCGGGCAATCGAACCGAGCGGCCCGGTGCAGTTGATCATGTAGGCAAAGCGCTTTTCGACGATCCGAGACGAGCCGCGCCGCCGGTATGTCACCGTCAAGGCCCCGTCCTTGTCCTCGACAGCCTGGATCCGGCCGGCAACGATCTCGAGCCGCCCTTCGGCGATCATGTCGTGAAGACGCCTGGCGACTTCGGGAGCGATCCGGTGCCGGTGGACGTCCCACCACGGCCGGGCGTGGCGTGCGAACCGCTTCTTCTCCTCGAGCGAAAACCCTTGCCAGAGCCTGTGCGTGTGGGGCCGAAGCGCGTCGACCGCCGCTCGCCAGCCGACCACGGCGCCGCGAGCGCGAAGCCAGCGCCAGAGGGCCGGAAGATCGGAAGGCACGTCGTCGGCTTCGATCGGGGCGGCAACCATGTCGTCCAGGTGACCGCGGGGAATGAGGCCTCGGCGCGACAGTCCGACGATGCGCCCGCGATGTCCCGCGGCATCGAGCGACAACACCGCGTCGACCATCGTCAATCCGGTGCCGACCAGCAGCACGTCCTCGTTCGTTGCCGCCAGGTCCTCGACCGCGGCGAGCGCTTCGGCTCCCCACGGATTGTCGATGACGCGTGGGCTTCCGCCGCCGAACGGCAAGGGCTCCGGTGGCTGGTTGCCGATCGCAAGCACCAGGGCGTTCGCTTCCACCGAATCGCCATTGTCTAGCTGGACGGTCCAACCGCGATCGTTGGGTTCAGCCTCGACGGCCTGGCGCCCGACCACTTCGAGGCGGCCGGTGGCGACGCCGTCGTTCAGGACATTGCGAAGGTAGTGCCCAAACTGCCGGCGCTGGACGAAGTCGCGGCGAGTGCCGCCTTCCGCTTCGGCAACCCGGACGAAATGCTCGAGATCCTCGGGCCAGGCGCTCATCACCTCGGCACGCACGTTGAGGACGTGGGCGGGCTCCCTGGTCGAATAGGCGACGCCCTGTCCGGCCCGGCCGCTTCCATCGATCAGGACGGCGTCGATGCCTTTGCGGGCGAGCTGAGCCGCGACCATGGTGCCCGAAAACCCGCCACCGACGATCGCGACCGGGCGACCCCGGTCAGATTTCATAGTCGGGCCATGCGTTCGGGTTCTTGGCGCCCGACTTGCGCTTCACCATGTGATCGTGGAGCCGCATCACCGTTCGCCCGGCGGTTTCCGTGAACCATCCCGGTACAATTGCATGAATGATGCAGGCGGTTCCGGCGCCGATCAGCTCAGCCCCGATCTTGACTGCTCCAGTGCCGTGGCTCGCCCACGTCATCCCGAGCGAGCGCGGATGTTCCGTGAAGATGTTCCCGGTCCGCTCCTTGTGTCGTTCTACAGCCATGTCCCCGTTCGCGCTGTGAACCAAATTGGTGGCCCCGGCAGGACTCGAACCTGCGACCTGCGGTTTAGGAAACCGACGCTCTATCCTGCTGAGCTACGGAGCCGCCAAGCGGCGCAATAGGCATCCGGCGCGGCTTTATCAATTCACTTGGCGGGGCGGAACGACCGGGAGCGGCAGAGGCAGGATCGGAACCCCCTCGTCGATCAGCGACCTCGCCTCGTCGGCGCTCGCCTCGCCATGCACCTGGCGCTTCTCGATCTCGCCGAGATGCATCGCGCGGGCCGTGTCGGGGAGATCGGTCCCGACCCATTCCGAATTGCTGAGCATTCTCGCCTGGAGGGCCGCGACCTCTGCGAGAACGTCCTTGGCTTCAAACTGCGATCCGCCCGAGCGGCTGACTCGCGGAGCCATCGGAGCCTTCCCGACCTTGGGAGACCCGCAATAGGGGCACTGCACTAGGCCGCGCTCGAACTGCTCTTCGAAATCGGCGCTCGAATCGAACCAGCCTTCGAAGACCGCGCAGCCGGCGCCGCAGCGAAGGTCGAAGACGATCACTTGGCGACCGCCTCTTCGATCGGCCGGCGGTGGGCAATCGCGGGCACCCGCCCGCGAACGTCCGTGATTCG
>JBKPKZ010000112.1:0-6339 GCA_046731355.1 Pseudomonadota bacterium
ATGCGCCCAGGATGCCGAACGCAAGCTGAGCGGCAATATAGACAGTCGCGTCGGCCCATCGCAGTTCGCCACGCGATGCCGCGACTAGACTCACGGCAGGGTTCATGTGCGCTCCGGAGATCGGGCCGAGCATCGTGATTAGCACGAACAGGATCGCGCCAGTGGCAAGCGTATTGCCGAGAAGCGCGACTGCATCGTTTCCGCCGGCCAGATGCTCGGCCATGATCCCGGAACCAATCACGCAGGCGAAGAGGAAGAACGACCCCAGCGCTTCCGCCGCCAGGCGCCTCCCGAGCGCAGGCCGGTCAGGCGGCACCTTGCCGAGCGCAGCATTTAGAGTTGGACAAGGTGTCGAGTGCCGGGCTGTCGCCGTAAGTCGTGGCTTCGCCGTTCGTGTAGAATGCTTCCCACACGACCCCATCCGGATCGCTGATCCAGCTCTTCTCCGACTTGGCGTAGCAGCAAGTCGTCTGGCCTTCTTCGAGGACCGGCCGATCGGCGGCCTTCAGCCTGTCGTAGACTTCGGAAAGCTCGTCGGAGCTTTCGACCTGGATGCCGAGATGCTCGATGCCCTTCCGTGCATGGTTGCCCTCGGAAATCGCGAAGTTGACGCGCGGATCTTCAAGCATCCACTTGGCGTAATCATTCTTCAGAACCGAAGGCTCTGATCCGAAAAGTGTCGAGTAGAACCGGATCGAGTGGGCGAGGTCATTGACCCCGACATGGATGTGCAGGCGCTTCAAGCAGACTTCCTTTCCTGAACGGGCGCTTCGCAGGCCGTCGCGGTCCCGCAATCGGTTCCAGCGCAACAATTCTCCATGAGGTAGCCAACAAGAGCGTTCATCGCCGTGTAGTTCGCCCGGTAGATCAGCGAACGGTGCTGTCGCTCCTGCAAGATCAATCCGGCGCTGCGGAGCCGCGCGAGATGGAACGACAGGGAACTGTTGGGAACGCCGAGCGCCTCGGCGATTGCTCCTGCTGCGAGGCCTTTGTCGCCGGCTTGGACGAGCAGACGGAACAGCGCGAGCCGATGCTCTTGGGCCAACGCCCCCAGCGCTTCGATTGCGGTGGCCGGCTTCAATTCGAATCTCCTCATTTCGAGTCGCATCGAAATGTCGCAACCGTAGCGTTGAGTCAATTACATTTCGAACAAAATCGAAATGATCGCTAGCGTGTGGGAATAGGAAAACCCATTCCGAACATCAGCTCTGGCTAGATAGAGGGTTAATAAACTGCTGATTGGACATTCGAAGTTTAGCAATAAATCGCCCATTAGAGTTCGTGCCGTGGGACAGCGGACGTGCCAATCTGGGGAAGGGTCGTCCAATGCGCATTTTCGCGAAACCGGAACGCTCCGAGAGCACTGAAGATATCGCACTGTCTGGGCGCTTGCAGGCCATAAGCGGCCGCGGAAAGCTTGAGGCAGATGTCTATGACGGCTGGCAGCCGAGCCGACCACTGGGGTTTGGTCGCCGAAATAAAGCAAAGGAGACCTGAACGGATCGCCTGGCGATTCCGATCGTCTGCTTTTTGACCCATTGCCGGCGTTAGGGCCGCCGCTTCCAGCGGAGCGGCCCGGCACCCGGCTCGGGCACGGACCCGCAGCACGAATGCGCCGCCCAAAGCAAAATTCTGCAAGACCATCGGTACAACTCCCGACAGTGACCCCGGTCTGACCTATCGACCGCATTTCACTCATTGCGGAGATGGCGAAGAGCCCGGAGCTCCGCGAACTCTTCAGGGTCTTCCTCTCACATTCTGCGTAATCTCAGCAGGTTGAACCGCGTCTGCAGAGAGCAGACCCTTGCGCTTGTCGTGAGGCGCGACCGCTCCAATTGGCCAAGGCGTCCATTTCAGGTTCGAATGAGGCTCAGGTGTCGTGAAAGAGCCAGACAGCGATCGTAAAAATCGACGTGGGTGTCAGCTCTTGCTCGTCCTGGTTGTTCTTGCGGTCGCAGCTCTCGTCTTTGTTGGCCTGAACACGCCTGAGAAGAACAATATCGAGGGAGACATCTCGGTTCTTGTTTCGGATTGAGGGCCCGTCCCTCCGAAGGCCATCGTGCCCTACACCCCGGTTGCTGCAAAGGTGTGCCCATCCGGATCGAGGTCGCGAAGGTCGCGGCCGCGAGTCTCTTTCCCGAACATCGCAACCAATACCAGCGCCCCGACCGTCGGCACGAAGATCAAGATCGAGACCACGTCGAGGGGCGGGACAAGGGCAAGGATGGCGAGGAACTGCGCAAACATTCCACCGGCCTTGGTGCAGGCCGCAACCGTGCCTGTAGTGCGACCCCGGATGCGAAGCGGAAAGCTCTCGGCCGCATAGGGCAAGAGCATCGCTATCAAGCCATTCGTCCCGACGATGAGGAGTGCCACTGGCAGAACCGGGCTGGGAATCATTCGTAGCTCGAGCCCCAGCACGCCGATGAGACCGAAGAGAGTTACCACGATGGAACTCACGACGGACCATTTCGTGCTCAGCCGGCTATAGACATAGGCAGCAACAAAGACCGTCGGAAAGGCGATCAAGGCGGACTCGGCGAGAAGCTCGCTGGTCAATTCCATGCTGTAACCCCGGGATACGAGGTCGGTGGGGAGCCAAAGGAGCAGACCGAAATTGACCAGGCCGTAGCAAGTTGCTGCCAGGCTGAGGGCCATAAGCTTTCCGAAGAACGCGCGCCCGGTCAGCGCCACGGATGGTCCCTTGGCAATGGCGGCCAACTCCGCTGCGCGGGCCGACCGCGCCTCGGAGCCGAACCGTTCCATGATCTGCCGGGCCTCCTCACGACGGCCCCTCGCAAGAAGGAATTTTGCGGATTCCGGTATTAGCGCTCCGAGCAGTACCAGTGAGAGTCCGGTCGGAAGATTAAGCAGCCAAAGAATGCGCCAGCCGAAGATCGGCTGAAGAAGCGCCGAAAATCCGCTCGCTGCAAAGTAACCTCCAACCGCCCCGAGACCGCCCACCAGGACCAAGCTCCAGCCGCGGTGCTTGCTCGGCATCATCTCCGCTAGCAGGGCGTAGGTGACCGGCAGCATGCCGCCGGCAGCCGCTCCCATCATGAAGCACATGCCGACGTTCCATGCGAGCGATGGCATGGCGCCGCAGATCGACGTGCCGACGAACATCACGGCCGACAAGAGGATGGAAGCCTTCCTCCCGTAAATGTCGGCGATGTATCCCCAGACGATCGACCCGACGACGGTACCGCAAAGCGCGAAAAAGGGTACGAGCGAGGCGGTCGCCTTTGGCACGTGATACTCGCGGACCATGCCGGGGATCGTGAAGCCCAAGCTCGCGGGTTTCATGATGTCGATGACGAGAGCGATCACCAGCACGCCCATAAGGATCCAGTGCGCTTTCGAGAGCGGAGCATCCTCCGGCGGGGAAACAACGATCTCCTGCGAAGCGGAGAGGATCCCTGCAACGTTCCTGGGAAGCAGCCCGTACGCGGCAACCGCGACACCGCAGATGATGAGTCCCATCCCGGCGACCATGTCCACACCCATCGGCATTCCGACGAGCATGAAATGCATGTTCCGACCCATCCAGAACATCGGAGCATGCAGGAGCACTCCGACGGTTACCGCCACGACGCCGGCCACGAAGGCCAACAGGCCCCGACGATCCTTCAGTGTGCTCGATTGCAATCTATTGCCTCAATGTTCGACTTCCGTTTCGCGCGCATAGGTGAGCTTGATTGGGACGGGAAGTACGCGCCCAAGAATGCCCGCGAGGATCGTAGCCCATTGCGGACATTTCAGTACTGTCTGATCGCTCTTCAGAACTTTCGGATCGTGCCTTCCGAACTCGCCACGCGCATTCCGAGCTTGCGAACAATGACCTTGCTCTGCGCCGATTTCCCGCCAGGCAACGGCGTCACCCATTGCTCTATGGCCAAATTGCCCTTCATCCTGAACGTGAATCGGAACTTGCCGTCCAACTCCTGCACTTGCACGGGTCCAACGGCCTCCGACATTGTTCCTGAATAAAGTCCGGGGCCAATCTGCCGGATCCGCCACCGGCGCTGATGTGACTGCTTGCCCTCTTCCTTGACCTGTTGGACCAACGACAGCGTCCCATCGGGCGAAATATAGCCTTGCCCAATGGCCCGTGAACGGAACGGCTTCTTCATCACGACTTTGACGAGACTGACCATCTCGGTGCGACCTTCGAAGAATCTCAGAGGGTCCACAACGCGAATGGCCTTGGCCGGAGCTGTGGACAGAGCCGCAGCAATCATCAAGGCTGAGGCCAGCAGGGATTTTTCGAACACGCGTCGACAGCGCACTTTGCTGTCCGACATTTCAGCGTTGCGCATTGAGCTTGCTTAGCCCGTCGATTGCTCGATCCAAAACGCGATTTAGGCGTTGGACTGCCAACGAGAGTTCTGCGAGTTGGAAGGCGACTTGCGAAGCCGAGTTGGCCGGGCGCTTCACTAGGTTTTCGTCACTATTGCCCTTGGTCTCGAGCCCGATTGCACCGTCCGCGCCCAGACAGAACTTCGTGTGCGGCGAGCTTCGTCGCCCCCCGAAGGCCGCCCCTTCTTCCAAAGACGATAGCTTCGACACCTCGTCGCCTAGCAATTGGGTGACAAACTTAGTTCACAGGGTGTCATTGGAGGATGGGCAAAAGTTGGTAGTCACAAGCGTGAATCGTCCGAGCGGGGACGGATCTTGCCCTGATGCCCACTTTCCATCCGCGACTAACTTTCGCTAGCTGGGCGAGCTTCGGCGATTGAACCATTCTGCGCGCGCGCCCGTCGCGAGGGGGTTTATTGCCGGTCGGGATCGTCGAACGAGCCTTCCAACTCGCGCCCGAGTGCAGCTCGATCAATGAACTACGCAAGGCCTTGGCAAGGGAAGGCTATTCGCAGTTCGATGCCCATCTGGAGGGGCTCGGCATCCAGCGCGAACTGCGGAAGCTCTACAATCAGGGCGCGGGTGCAAGAAAGCGCGGGCCGCACAAAGCCAGGCCAAAATGAGCCCAGAGTTCCGCTTTCGACTCTGCAGACACTGCGGGCGTGAGTTCGGGGAAATCTCGGATGGTTGCGACTGCGAGGAAGCGCGAGACGCTGTGAGACCTTGCTCCATCAATGGAGAGCGACCGTGGCCCAGTGGAACATCGCATCAGCTGAAGTCGAGGAAGGGATCGTCAGATTGTCCGACGAAGAACCCGTTCGCCAGATCCTCGTAGACGCGCTCTTTTCTCTCTGGAGTACAGCAAACAACCTCAGTCGCATTCGCCCCACCAAAAAGGACCGCTACCGAGTCACGGTCTTTGGTTCTGCTCGGACCGAAGCCGAGCACTGGGTCTACGAGGAAGTCGAAAGGATGTGCGCCGGGCTTGCGGCACTTGGCTGCGATCTGGTGACCGGCGGCGGTCCCGGACTCATGGAAGCTGCGAACAGAGGGGCGACTTTGGGAAACCCCGACGGCGAGTCCGAGAGCATCGGCATCCGCGTTCAACTGCCGTTCGAACAATCGGCCAATCCCTTCGTGGGGGACGTGTTCAGCCATGGAACGTTTTTCACCCGCCTGCACCAATTCGTCCTGATGTCCGACGCTTACGTCGTCGTGCCGGGAGGGATCGGAACGCTGCTCGAAACAACCATGATCTGGCAGCTCGTTCAGGTGCGAAAACTGGACACGCCCCTGATACTGGTTGGGCCAATGTGGCACGGCCTGATCGAATGGGCCCGCTCGCAAATGCTGAGACCTGGATTTGAGCTCGCCAACCCAGGAGACTTCGAGATTCCGATTTGCGTGAATTCAACCGGCGAAGCGATGACGATCATCCAAGATCATCACCGTGAATGGGAGACTTATCGAACTTCGAGGGCATAAGCCGAGCAGAGGGGGCATCGAGGATGAGATTGTTCAAAAGCCTGCTTGTCTCGCTGATCGGGCTGACGGCCCTGATGTATGCCCTGCAAAGTCTCGCCGACATTGGCGCAATGCGCGAGCAAATGGAGGCTGCGAAATCTGGCAATGGCTCGCCAGGTGCAAGCTGGACAGCGTTTGCGCTGATCATCACATGCCAGCTCGCAATCGCCGCGGTGGCGTTGAAGGGCGGGTGGGACCTGTTTGCGGCGAGGAAGGGCACGGCGGACGAGTTCAAGGAAGCGAAGACCGTCGCCGTCTGGGCGGGCGGCTTATCGCTCCTTTCGTGGTTCGCCCTGTCGCTGATGGTCGGAGGCGGGCTTTTCCAATGGGGTACCGAGAGCGGCGATGTCGCTCTGGCGAAGTCGTTCGGGCTTGGTACGACATCGGCACTGACGATCCTCTTCGTCTGGGGCACGAGAGATTAGGCGCTGGACTTCTCAGGGCCTTCCCGCATTG
>JBKPKZ010000113.1:0-12395 GCA_046731355.1 Pseudomonadota bacterium
CCCCCGGCCAGCCGGGCTACGGCTATTATCCCCCGCAGCAGCAGGGTTACGGACAGCCCGGCTACGGTTACGGCTACCAGGACCAGAACGGCCTTGGCGCGATTATCGGCCAGCTTCTCGGCAACCGCTACAACGTGACTGACCGCACCGCGGTTCAGCAGTGCGCGAGCGCGGCCATGAATCAGGCGTCCGCCCAGTATCGTCCACAGAATGGCTATGGGCAGCCCCCCTATGGCAACGCCTACGGCTACAACGACAATCGCGGCTACAATCAGGGCTACATCCCGACGATGCGCGTCACCGCGATCACCAACGTGGAGCGCCGGAACAACGGCCTGCGCGTGTCAGGCTTGCTCGACAGCCGCAGCAGCTATCAGCCCAACGGCCGGGCCTACGGCTATCAGAACAATGGCTATGCGGCGACCGGCGACCTTAGCTTCCGCTGCAACGTCGACTATCGCGGCGCCGTCACCAACCTTAGGGTGCGTCGTTCCAACGCCGATCGCAGCTACTAGTCGGCACTAGGCCAATTCCGTCAGGACTTCCGCCACGTCGCACAGGTCATTGTTCAACTGGTGGTCGCGCTCCGGCAGAAGGTGCACCTTCGCCTGAGGAATTGCCCTGGAATAAAGATGGGCGTGCGCTGACGGCGCCGTCTTGTCCTCGCAGCCGTGGAACACGTGAATCGAGACTCCCTGCGGCAGGCGAGCTCCAAGGTCGGGCTCGGGAGAGATATCATCGCTCTCCCACCCGCCCTCGCCGATGAACGGCGCCGACATCAGCATGATCGCCCCGGGGCGTTGCCTTGGTGGATCCTCGGCCAGCATCTGGATCAACATGGTGCCGCCGATCGAATGACCGGCCAGTACCGCGCCCTCGTCCAGACCCTCTATCTCGCGCGCAATCGCCGTTTTCCACTTGGAATAGCTGGGGTCGGCTTCATCCGGCATCCGCGGATAGCGCACCTCCCAGTCCGGACCGAGCGCTCGCCGAAGGCTGGCGACCAGCTTGTCGTCCCACTCGTCGTGGGCCTTGGCTCCGCCACCCTGGATGAAGAGGACCTGCCGCACAGGCTGCAACCGCCCGCCCGGGTCCGCTAGCGCTGACCCGGCTGCGGCGGGAACCTCGCAATCACCGCGCCGACGGCCTGGTCGATCTCCGCCTGCTGGACGACCCGTCTGGGATTGATCTCCTTGGTCGCCGTGCCGTGCCAGATCGGGTGCTTGGTCGCAGTGTCGTAGAAGTCGATCGCAAGCGATCCGTCCGTCACGTTGCGGATGTCGACCTGCCGGTACATCGGCGCCCAGCCCCAGCGATAGCCATAACCCCAGCCAGGATAAAAGCCGCTGTAGGGTCCATAGTCGTGGACTTCGACGCGGTCGCGGCGACCGACGGTGAAGGCAACGGCGAAGTCGCCGGGATTTGCCTGCGTATAGCCTCTCGCCATCAGCGACCGGTCGATTGAAGCCCTGACCCGCTCGTAGACTAGCGGGTTCATGCCCTCAGGCGGCGCCTGGTAGACCCAGCTGTACGTCCGGTATTTGGCGAAGTTCACGGACGGGTCGAAATCACTTCGAATGGTTGGCGTCGTCTCGCACGCTGTCAGGGCCAGCGCGGCCAGTAAGATCAGCTTGCGCATCGGCAGCCTCCTTCAGCGGCCGTTTAGGGGCTCTGCGGCGACCGCTGGCGCCGGTAGTAATCCCCGGCGGACTACCTCAGTTCCGCGACAACTGGACCCGACACGGGGTCGGTATCACCTTCCAGCGTGTCCCTGAATGTATCCAGCGTCTTCAGCATGAAGGGCCGCGCATTGGCCAGGCTGTCCATGTCCTCCCACTCGCCGATAATGCAGTAGGCGCCGTCGCCGGTCTTGATCATGTTGGCGTGCCGGAGGCCAGGCCAGTTGCGCTCAACGGCCTTGTGGGCGGCGAGGAAATCCTCGTCGCGGCCGGGCTTCACCTTGAAACGCACTGCGTTGAATGCGGTCATCGCGCTCCCTTTCGTGTGAGCGACGAAGCGCGAATATACCCAAGCAGGCGGTCGGGGAAGCTTCCCGTCCCATGTCCGGCTCCGCCTGCCGTAAAGCTAGAGACGCCGGAACCAGGGCCGTTAGGGCGCGCCTAGAGGCAAGCCCCTCCTGCGGGGGTTCGTCTTGGCCCGGCCGGGACGCCCCCTCACGGCCGGGCCAAAACCTCAGCGGTTCTTGAGTGCGCGAGCGCCTTCGCGGGCCGCCATCGCAAGAATGCTCGCGAAGTCGATGACGTTGCTTTCGGCCGCCTCGGCGGTGTCCGCAGCCGCACGCTTGGCCGTCTTCCCGGCCTTTTTCCCGACCTTCTTCACCTTCGGCTGCTTCGAGATGCTGTCCGCCGCCGCGAGTAGTCCGGCAGCGACGATGCTCGAAACGACCGGACTGTCGAGGAAAGCGAAGACCTGCCCGCCGCGCTTGCGCAGCTTTTTCGGGATCTTCACGCCCGCGATGCGTTTCGGAAGCCGGTTCTTCTTTGCCATGGGCCGATCCTATAGCACTGCGCAGGCGATCCGGTCGCCGCTGTTTCCGCTCGGGTCCGTCTTCTCGTCGTCCGCCTTGGCGTGGATGACGAGCGACACACCGTCATAGTCGTGCATGATCGGACCGTTGCCGTAATCTTTTCCGGTCAGGCGAGCGCCGGGAACCAGCAAGCCCGCGACGAGCCTTCCATCCGCCCCTACCCCCAGGTTGCCGAGATCGCCGACATGGAAGCCGCTGGGGTTCTGGTGCCCATGCTGCTTTGTCGTCGGGTTCCAGTGCGCCCCCGCGCTCTTGAAGTCCGGCGCGTCGCACCGCGCGACCGAGTGGACGTGGACGCCGTGGATTCCGGGCGGGAGCCCGTTCGCATCGATGCGCAGGGTGACCCCCGTCGGCTCGCTGAACACGCGCACCGTTCCGATCACCGCGCCGCTACTGGAGACCAGCTTTGCCGATTCCACGGGCGCGTCCAGCGGCATGTTCGGACCCACGCATCCCGCTAGAGCCAGACACAAGACACTCGAACGCACCATTGCCGTCTCCCTTGCTGGAATTAAGCGCAGCTTGCGTTTCTGTTCCGCTCCGGCGACTTTGTCGAGATCGTGAGGGAGAGCGCGAGCGTGACCGAAGAGCCGACCGCCGCGCGACCGCGCGTTTCCGCCTACGCCTGGTACGCGCTGGTCCTGTTCGTCATCGTCTACGTCTTCAACTTCATCGACCGTCAGATCGTCTCCATCCTCGCGGAGAGCATCAAGGCCGATCTGAAGCTCGACGATGCGCAGATCGGCTTCCTCTACGGCACCGCCTTCGCGGTCTTCTATTCGCTCTTCGGTATTCCCCTCGGCCGCCTGGCCGACAGCTGGTACCGCGGCCGGCTGATGGCCATCGGCCTCGCGCTGTGGTCGTCGATGACGGCCTTGTCCGGCTTTGCCCAGAGCTATGGTGTCCTTGCCGCGGCCCGCGTCGGCGTCGGCATCGGAGAGGCGAGCGCGTCGCCCGCGGCCTATTCGATGATCGCCGACTATTTCCCGAAGGAACGCCGCGCCACCGCTTTGTCCATCTATTCGAGCGGCCTCTACATCGGCGGCGGAATCGCGCTTCCGATCGGCGGCTTCATCCTCGCGGCCTGGGCGCGCAACTTCCCCGACGCCGCGAACGCGCCGCTAGGGCTCGCCCCCTGGCAGGCCGCATTCCTCGCGGTCGGCTTGCCCGGCCTTCTGCTCGCGGCCTGGATCTGGAACCTGAAAGAGCCTCTGCGCGGAGCGATCGACGGTCACCCTTCGGAAATCGTGCGCCCGAATGCCTGGAAGGAATTCGGCCGCGAGCTCGCAGCGATCCTTCCGCCGCTGACGCTCCTCAGCGCCGCCAGGATGCAGGGCGCGCTGGTCCCCAACCTCGCCGTTCTCCTGGCGTCAATGATCGGCGCGATCGCGCTGGGCTCGCTGAGCGGCGACTGGCCGCAATGGATCGCCTGGTGGACCGGCATCTACGCCGTTTTCAGTTGGACCCAGTCCCTGAAGAGACGCGACCCGGCGACCCACACGCTCCTCTGGGGAACCCCTACGGCCGTGATTCTGGTCATCGCCTTCGGAAGCATCAGTTTCATGACCTACGCGGTGGCCTTCTGGATTCCGCCCTACGTCCTTCGGACCTTTTATACCGGCCCCACGGACGCTGCGTTGATCATGCATGGACGGAGCGCCGCCGAAGAGGTCTCGACGATTTTCGGCTGGAGCGCCGCGGCAGCGTCGGCGATCGGGGTCATTCTTGGCGGTATCGTCAGCGACGCGCTCCGCCGCCGCCATCCCGCCGGGCGTCTCTACGTGAACATGGCCGCGATCATTCTTCCTGCGCCGGCTGTGTTCTTCCTGTTCACGACCAGCAGTCTTACCGGCTTCTACATCGTCGCTCCGTACGTCGGCCTCTGCAGCGCTCTCTGGGTCGGCGCTGCAATTGCGACGCTTCAGGACCTGGTGTTGCCCCGGATGCGCGGAACGGCAGGAGCGACCTACGTCCTTGGCACTTCACTGGTAGGGCTGGCCCTGGGACCGTACACGGCGGGCAAGGTTGCAGCGGTCACCGGAAGCCTTTCGACCGGCATCTTCTCGCTCTACGTCGTCCCACCGTTCACCCTTGTCGCCTTGTGGGTCGCCTCGCGGCGAATTGGAGTTCTCGAAGCAACGCGCGAGGAACGCGCCGCAGGCTGAAGAGCCAATCGCTTTCGACCCCAGGTCTGGTCCCGCATCGGGACTGGGTCCGCAACTTCGATAACTTTCGGTAACGTCACGCCCGTGCCGGGCGCCCTGTATGACGTCTTTCGAGACTCGCCGCCCGTCAAAGTGCTCGGCTAGGCCTTTCGGCGGCGGGTCTCACCCCAAGGTGTTCGCGGCCCGGTTCGGTGGTCCCTTGCCGGGCCGTTTGTTTGCCCTTTTTTACTCAGATCAATTTTCGGAACCCGCTCCTTTGAAGCGAGTTTTGCAGTCCAGCGCCCGGTGTCGAACCGGACAGTCGCTCTATCCGGCCGGGCGCGAATTTGGTGCAACAAGCTCCCCCTGTTTCGTTGCTCCCAGTAGAAGGCGGCTCGGGTCCTCTTGTCCTCGCGAGCCGCCTTCGTCGCAACCACCTCCTGCTAGGGCCGTTCCTCTTCCCGAAAGGAGCATCGCGATGGGTGATTTCAATCCGTTGATCTGCGTCAGCGAGATCGTCGACGCCTCGCCTTCCAAGGTCTGGCGGACCGCGACCGAGAGGACCGGTCTCATGTTCATGGGCGCCGACGTCCGGACCGACTGGAAGGAGGGCCATCCGATCAGCTTCAAGGGCGAATGGAAGGGCAAGCCCTTCGAAGACAAGGGAGAGGTCGAGACATTCGAACCGGAGAGAAAGCTGGCCTTCACCCATTTCAGCCCGATGTCGGGAAAGCCCGACAGGCCTGAAAACTATAATCTGGTCTCGATCGAGCTGGAGCCGAAAGGCGAGCAGACCGATGTCACCTTGACCCAGGCCATTCACGAGGACGCGGAGAAGCCGCCGCACGAGACCATCGCAGAGTTCGAGAAGAACTGGCGGATGATGCTTGGAAAATTGAAGCAGGAATCCGAAAAGGCCGCTTCGCCGGCCTAGTGGACCGTCAGTTCAGCCGACCTGTCCTGGCTCAGCCTGGCGATCTTGCTCTCGGCATCGTCCGCGGCCTCGAGCAGTTCCTCGATCACGTCACGATCATGGATCGCCGCCGCCAGCCGCCGACAGAGGTCGGCCTCGCCGCGTAATATTCTCAGCGCTTCTTCCATCGGACCGCCATAGAAACGCATGGCGCGCTGGAATTGATGAATTCTGCCGGACATTTCGCATTTCTGCATCGCAGACGCCACCTTGCTGTATGCTGACGGCCTTTCAGAAATCCGGGTCTGGCGGAATGACGTCATGGTCGGTGAAACCCCCGAGGTCGCATCGAAAATTCATCCTATGTCCATCTTTTAAACGTCTAGTTAGCCTGAGCTGTCGAAGCTGGGGGGCGTATGGAATCCGACGCCGCATTCTTCACTCGCCGTGCGCGCGAGGAACGCTTTGCCGCGACCAAGGCGGAGCATCCGAAAGCACGCAGGGCCCACATCGAAATGGCCGCGCGCTATGCCGACCTTGCGAGAGCGATCGAAGGCAAGCCGCCCGATGACGATCCCGACAATCAATATGAGCGCGTCGGGATCTGGTTTTAGAACTTGATCTTCAGCCGGATCATCGCCCGGTTCGACGGAAAGCCGCCGACGTCCGCGGCCTCGGTTTCGGCGGCCACGCCGACACCCTCGGCGATCTGCTTTTCGGCCTTCGGCAGGCCCTCCCTCGCCCGCTCTACCGGCTGCTTGAGCCGGTACGGGCTCTCGCCGCTTCGATTGGCGCAAACGACGACCTCGCCTGCGCTTTCAGCACGGCACGGCTGGGGAATGGTGAGATCGACCCTCTCCGGCGGGGAGGCGCTGACGACTTGGGCCAAGATGAGCGGAAACATCATCATTCCACTCCCTAAAATTCGAATTTCCCAGGGACTTTGGGACAGCGCCAACGAGCTTCGCGAACGCAGCCAATCTATCTCGGATTTCAAATAGGCGAAACTATTTTGCCGGCTCGGGTTCTGGCTCTCCCCCCGCGTGCCGCAGAACTCCGAAGTAAACCACCGACATGGCCGCGGCCACCAGGGCGGCCGCGGACAGGAACGCCGCGCCGGTCGTTCCATGTTCCGCCCCGAATGCGAGCGCCTGGGTCATCGCCAGCGGCCCAATGATCGCGGCGATGCTCGCGATCGACGCCATTCCGCCCTGAAGCGCTCCCTGGTTCGAAGCGTCCGTCATCCGCGACAGCAAGGCGTTCAGCGACGGATAGACCAGGCCCTGAAGAGCGCTGAAGAAGATGATCGGATAGACCAGCCAGCTCGCGCCAACGAAGGAATAGAGCGCGAAGCTCGTCCCTCCGACCAGCATACCGATGATCACGCACTTCCGCTCTCCGAACCTCCCGACCGCGGGCCCGGTGATTGCCGCCTGGGCGATCGCCATCGAAAGCCCCGCGGCCGCCAAGGACATCCCGATCTGTGCCGGAGTCCAGTCGAACCGGAGCTCGGCCCAGAACGCCCAGGTCGCCGGATAGACCGAATGGGCCACCTGCCACAGCAAGGCCGCGAGCAGCAGCGGAGCGGCCTCGGGCGCCCGGAGCAGCGGCCCGAACGTCCCAAACGGATTGGCCCGGCGCCATTCGAACGGCCGCCGGTCCTCCTTTCGTAGGGTCTCCGGAAGCGCGACCAGCACCCAGAGAGAATTGATCGCCGCCAGCGAAGCGGCGGCGATGAACGGAGCCCTCGTCCCCAAGGTCGCGATCAGTCCGCCGATGGCCGGCCCGAGGATGAACCCGCCGCCGAAGGCCGCGCCCATCAGTCCAAACACGCGGGCCCTCTCCTCGGGCCTGGTCACATCCGCTAGAACCGCATTCGCGGGCCCGTAACTCGCACCGGCAATGCCGGCGATGGCGCGCCCCAGGAACAGCCACGCAATCGTCGGAGCAATCGCCATCAGCCCATAATCGATCGTGAACGCGACCACGCAGGCCAGCAGCACCGGGCGGCGCCCGAAGCGATCGCCGATATTCCCGATCACTGGTCCTGCGAGGAACTGCATCCCCGCATAGGCGACGAGCATGTACCCTGCGATCCGGGTCGCCTGTGCAACGCTTACATCGGCAAGGTGCACGATGAGGCTCGGAAGCACAGGAAGAACGATTCCGAACCCGATCGCATCCAGCAGAAGGACGAGAAGAACGATCGGCACGGCCGGATGGCGGGAGGTCATCGCATCCAAGCGTGTCACGATTGCCGGGCGCCTTCAATGCGCTTGCTTCGCCACCAGTTCTTCCCAAGCACCAAAAATATTAAAGCGGCGGAGCCGAGCGACTCCGCCAACAAAAATAGAATGATGCGAGCGACCGGGGCACGTCTTCGAAGGAGATGCCATGCGCCTACGTGTCTATAAAGCGCATATGCAGAAGGCGTTGCTCGCAACTGCATTCGCTTTCGGATTCTCCATCTCGAGCGGAGCAGCGAGCCAAACCGTCGACCAGATCAATCTGACGACGGACGATCAGGCCTTCCTCATCAGCCAGGGATTTGCGCCCGCCAACAACGTCGATCCCAACCTGATCAATCCGTGGGGCATGAGCTTCTCGACGACAAGCCCGTTCTGGCTGTCGGATCAGGGCGCGGGCGTCTCGACGCTCTACACTGGCGCCGGCGCACCGGTGCCGCTGGTCGTCACCGTGGCTTCGACGCGGCCGCGGTCTTCTTCACCGCAGGCATCGGCGACGAGGAGCACGGTCTGATCGGGCGGCTGATTTCCGTGCCCGAGCCGACAAGCTGGGCGATGATGCTGATGGGCTTTTCGGTGGTCGGCTTCGCGATGCGGCGGCGAAGAGTGCCCGCGATGACCACCCGCGGAACCGCCCAGGCCTAGTTGAGGGCAAGGGACGCCGCCTGGAAATGGGACGGCGTCCTCACCTAAACGAAGATAGTCTCTGCATCCTTCCGTTCGAAGGTCAGGTTCACCGACCTCGTTCCGGCGGGCCGGGTGCGGTGCAGTTTACCGGCGGGAACGGTTACGAGCTGCCCGGGCCGAACGATTACTTCACGGTCCTCGAACTCGATCACCAGCTCGCCGTCGACGCCATAGAAGGTCTCATCGGAATCCGGATGATGGTGCCAGCGGAACTGCTCGGTCATCACGCTCATTCGGATCTCGTGGTCGTTCACGTTGCCGAGCGACACGTTGGAATATTCGTCGGTGACGAGCCGGCTCAGCGCCAGGGGATCGACCAGAGTTGCGGGCGTTTCAGTCATGGCGCGCTCGTAAGCCTCGTCGCGGGAACACGATAATCAAACTGCGCGCCCGTCCGATAAGCGAGCCTTATCGCTAGAACTGACTTGCCGAAAAACGATAAATAACATATCGTTTATCGATATGATGAGTCGGAGAACCCAAATGAAGCATTCGACCGCGCTTCCGGCGGCCTGGATCCTGCTGCGCATCCTGATCGTCCTCAACTGGTTGGTCGGTGCGGCGATCGCCGCGCTCCTGGTTGCGACCATCGTCGCCAAGCAATGGACCTTCACTGCGCTTGGCATCGGGCCCGCCGACCAGATCCGATCCGTCATCCTTGGATTGCAGTTCGTTGCCGCCCTCGGCCTCGTCACCATCCCGCTCAACCACGCAATGTTCGCGCGCATGCTGAGGATCGTCGAGACCGTCCGCATCGGCGATCCATTCGTCGCCGCCAACGCTTACCGGTTGAACGCAATCGCGTGGATCCTGCTCGCGCTTCAGGTCATCAGCATCACCATCGGCGGCATCGGCCGCGCGATCTCGACGCCTCACCATCCGATCCATTTGGACGCGGGCTTCTCCGCGATCGGCTGGCTCGCCGTTATCCTCACCTTCGTCCTCGCCCGAGTCTTCGCCGAGGGAACCCTCATGCGCGAGGACCTCGAGGGCACGATCTGATGGCGATCCTCGTCAACCTCGACGAACTCCTGCACGATCGCCGGATGACACTGACGGAGCTCGCGGAGCGCATCGACATCACGCTTCCGAACCTCTCGATCCTGAAGACCGGCAAGGCCCGCGCGATCCGCTTCTCGACCCTCGACGCCATTTGCGAAGTCCTTGCCTGCCAACCCGGCGACGTCCTCCGCTTCGGTGCGGACAACGGCGGAGACGGGCAGGACTAGTTTGGCTATCATCCCCCGCGTCGAGACCGAACGCAGGGGGAATGCATGCTGGTAGCGCTACTGATCCCGCTCGGCCTCGCCGCGCTCGTCTATTCAATCATGCTGTTTCGAACGGCGATCGCCAGCCACCTGGTCCCGAAAGGCGAAGGCGCGATCGTCGGAGCGATCACCAACTTCTTCGACACGCTGGGCATCGGCTCGTTTGCTCCGACAATGGCCTGGTTCAAGCTCCGCAAGCTCGTTCCCGATCGACTGATCCCGTGCACCATGCTCGTCGGCCACACGCTCCCGACCCTCACCCAGGCGATCATTTTCCTCCTCCTGCTCGGAGTGCTGGTCGACCCCTTTCTTCTGGCCGGCTGCGTGCTGGCGGTCCTGATGGGCGGACTCCTAGGCGCCCCGCTCGTTGCCAGGACCAGGGTCTGGATCATCCAGCTCGTCGTCGGCTGTGCGTTGATCATAGCGGCCGGCCTCTACGCGATGACCAATCTCGGCCTGATGCCGGGAGGCGGCACGGCCTCGTCCCTTCCGCCGCTTCTGACGATCGTCGCGATCGTCGCCAACTTCATCTTCGGAGTGCTGCTGAACTTCGGCATCGGCAATTACGCGCCGACACTCGTCATGCTCAGTTTGATGGGCATGGACCCGCGCCTGAGCTTTCCGATCATGGCTGGCGGAGCCGCCATGGCAGCAGCCGGTGCGAGCGCCCGGCACATCTCGATGGGGGAGATCGATCTTCGCCTAGCGACCGGCATGGCGCTCGGCGGGATCCCGGCAGTCTTCGTCGCCGCATTCATCGTGAAATCGATGCCGCTCGAAATCCTGCGCTGGATGGTGATCGTCGTGGTGCTCTATGCAGCGCTGATGATGCTTCGCTCGGCGGCTCACGGTCGCCAGCACCCGCCTTCGCTGGAAGCCGACCGGGCCGCCGCGATCTGAACGAGGACAACCGATGCCCGACCCCCGCTTGCAAGATATCTTCACCGAGCCCGAGGATGTCGATCCCGACACGCTCGCCAACCTCGGACCTCTCGCACGCCTCGCCGGCAGCTGGGAATCAAGCAAGGGCGTCGACCTCAATCCCAAGGGAGACGGCCCCGAGCGCCGCGAGTTCATCGAGCGCATCGACTTCGAGCCGATCGACCCGCAGCCCAACGGGCCGCAGCTCTTCTACGGCCTTCGCTACCACGTCCACATCACGACGGCGGAAGAGGATATCACCTTCCACGACCAGGTCGGATACTGGCTGTGGGAGCCGGCGACGGGCCTCGTCATCCAGACCCTCTCTATCCCGCGCGGCCAGGTCGCGCTCGCCAGCGCCTTCGTCGCGCCTGACGCTGACAGCTTCACCGTTCATTCGAAGCGCGGCTCGACGACGAACGGCATCTGTTCGACGATCTTTCTCGAAGAAGCCTTCCGCACCGACGACTACAGCATCGAGATCACATTCAACTCCGACGGCTCGTTCAGCTACGTCACGCACACCACTTTGATGGTCCACGGCCGCACCGAGCCCTTCGATCACACGGACCGCAACACCCTCACCAAGATCGCCGAGCCAAAGCCCAACCCCTTGATGCAGATCATCGCTTCACGGGCGGCGCGAGCTCCGATGCCCCAACAGGTCTGAAGAGGGCGACCATGGAAGACTATACTGGCGGCTGCCTTTGCGGCGACATTCGGATCCACGCCTCGGGGCAGCCGTACCGGGTTGGCCTCTGCCACTGCCTCGACTGCCGAAAGCATCACGGCGCCCTCTTCTACGCCGCCGCCATCTTTCCCGGCGACGCCGTGAGGATCCACGGCGAGACGTCCGAATTTGCAGGCCGGCATTTCTGCCCCCGCTGCGGATCGTCGGTATTCGCACGCTATGCCGACGAGGTGGAAGTGCACCTCGGCTCCCTCGACGCCCCCGACCAGCTGGTGCCGACGTACGAGAGCTGGGTGATCCGTCGCGAGGCCTGGCTTCCTAAATTTCCGCTCGTGCACAATTACCCGCGCGACCGCGAATCCGTTGGCCGATCGGACTCCTAACGGCAATCAGCAACGTCGATCTGCTAACCTTCGGTAAGCTGTCGAAGCGCTGACGCTTACGTAAGGGAGCCTCGGATGCCGCTTCTTGAAGCGACACCGGGGAGAGGCATCGGCCCGGGCGACCCCAAGCGCCCGGGCCATTCCTTCAGCGGCTTCGACGTCAAATTGAGCTTTAGGCCATCTGCATGATCGCAGGGCGCCTCCGCCGGCGAATCGCAAATCCCGCGGCTCCGAAACCGAGCAGCATCATCGCCCAGGTCGCGGGTTCCGGAACCCCGGGCGCGCCTGTCGTATAGAGAGCGGCATTGGAGAAGCCCGTCGCGTCATCGAGCGTGATGAAGTCCGCGCCGGCGGCTCCGAAATCGAAAAGCCAGAAGACTGATACGTTGCCGGCTGGGCCGGAAACGTTCCCGAAATGGGCGCCGATGATCGTCTGGCCGAACAAGGTCTGGCCAAAGTGAAGCTCGTTGCCGTTCTCCAGCGTTCCCAGGACCAGCGAGTTGAAATCGCCGTCGAAGGTGAAGTCACCGTCGAGCGACGCGATTGCATCCACCTGATTGGTGATGTCGGTCGGACTGTTGTTGATCAGATTGC
>JBKPKZ010000114.1:0-17271 GCA_046731355.1 Pseudomonadota bacterium
CCACGGCGCGCCGGTACAATGTCGGAAGCCCGGCGTCGACCGCTCCGTCGAGGCGGTGCCACCAGCCTTCGCCGGCCGGAGCATCGGATGCGACGACCGCCAGCTCCAGGCGGAAGTGAGTGAAGACGTGATAAACTCGGCCGAGCACGGGACCGGCGGGCTGCGGCGCATCTGTCCATTCCGGGCCCGGAAGCGCGGCCATTCCGCCGAGCATTCCCTTCGCCGGTCGGCGCACCAGCCAGATGCATCCATTGCGCTCGGTCCAGTAGACAATTCCGTATCGCGCCGGCCGAACCGCCTTTCGTTTCGGAGCAGGAAAGCGCTCGGGCTCGAGCGAGGCATGAGCAATGCAGCCGCCCTGGAGCGGACAGGACGCGCAGTCCGGCGCTCTTGGACGACAAATGGTCGCGCCGAGATCCATCATCGCCTGGGCGAAATCGCCGGCGCGTTCGTCGGGCGTGATTGCGTCGAGCAGTTCGCGCAAGCGGCCCTTCACATCGGCCAATGGGCGCTCGATCCCGTTCAGCCGGGCAAGGACCCGCTCGACGTTGGTATCCATCACCAGCGCCCGGCGGCCGAACGCGATCGCCGCGATCGCGGCGGCCGTGTAGGTTCCGATCCCGGGCAGTTTCAGGAGCTCGGTTTCGGTGTCCGGAAAGCCCCCTCGAGCCGCCACTTGGCGGGCACAGGCAATGAGATTTCGAGCACGGGCGTAATAGCCGAGCCCCGCCCATTCGGAGAGCACGTCATCATCCTTGGCGGCCGCCAATGATTCGACGGTCGGCCATTTCCCGAGAAATCGCTCGAAGCGCGGAGCGACCGCGGCGACCGTCGTCTGCTGGAGCATGACCTCGCTCAGCCATACCCGGTACGGGTCCGGAGCCTTTTCACCCGGCATCGACCGCCAGGGAAGGCGGCGCGCGTTATCCACATAATGTTGGAGCAACCGGTTGGCGGGCACAGTTTCCCTATGGCATGACCGTCCCAAATGGCGAAGCCCAAGTCACGAGGCACGAAAGAGAAAGCCGGCGGCGCTCCGCGCGGCGGCCGTGCCCGGGCGGCCGGCGAGCTCGTCGGTGAAATCGGCGGAGTGGCCTTCCGTCGCTTCGGCTTCGTTCAAAGTGCGATCGTCAGCCGCTGGAGCGAGATCGTCGGCGAACGCTACGCCAGGGTCTCCTCCCCCGAATCGATCCGCTTCCCGATGGGGAAGAAGTCGGGCGGAGTGCTGACGCTCCTTGTCGAGGGCGCCCATTCACCTCTGCTTCAGCATCTCGCGCCACTGATCATCGAACGCGTGAACCGCTTCTTTGGATATGAGGCCGTGAACCGGGTCGTCTTCCGGCAGGGCAAGCCTTCGGTTCCGAGGCCGAAGCCGGCTCGGCCCCAATCGCGTCCCGTTTCCAAGGAGATCGGTGAGGGCCTTCGCCAGATCGCGGATCCCGAGCTTCGCGCATGCCTTGAATCGCTTGCCGCGAAAATTTCCGGTACGAGCGGCGCGCCGACGGTCGATACGGTCGCCGACACCCCCATTCCCGTCACCTTTCGGAGTGAACGATGAAGTCAGCCTACGTCATGCTCGCCGCAGCGGCGATCTTCGCCAGCGCGGCCTGCAACGCGGAAAAAGGAACCAATGCCAGCGCCAGCAATGATCCGATCAAGGCGATCAAGGCGCCGAACGGCGACTGGACCAAGTTGGTCAGCCGAACCGACGCCGGCGGATATGTCATGGGCAATCCGAATGCCGACGTGAAGCTGGTCGAGTTTGGCTCGATGAGCTGCCCGCACTGCGCCGAGTTCGACGAGAAGGGCTCCGAGACACTCATCAACAATTATGTGAAGAGCGGCCGGGTCAGCTACGAGTTCCGCAACTTCGTCCGCGACCCCCTCGATCTCACGATCTCGTTGATCACCCGCTGCACTGGCCCCGACCGCTTCTTCCAGCTGACTCATGAAGCCTATGGAAGCCAGCGGCAGTTCTTCGAAACGCTCCAGGCTGCGCCCGCGGACAAGCTGCAGGCCCTGCAGGCCGACCAGGGAGCGACGGCGTTCGCGGAATATGCGCGCCTTTCAGGCCTACAGCAGTGGGCGGCGCAGCGCGGCCTGCCGTCGGCCAAGAGCAGCGCCTGCCTGGCCAACCAGCAGGAAGTCGACCAGCTCGTTCAGATGAACGGCGATACGACGACCCAGTATCCGGAGTTTTCGGGAACGCCGTCGTTCACGATCAACGGCAAGATGCTCGAGAAGACGGCGACCTGGGACAAGCTCGAGCCGCAGCTTCGCGACGCGCTCGGCAGCTAGTCGTGGCATAGGGTGGGGGGTACGATTTGCGCATCCGCCGACTGAAACTCAGCGGCTTCAAGAGCTTCGTCGAGTCGTCGGAGCTCCGGATCGAACCGGGCCTGACCGGCGTGGTCGGACCGAACGGATGCGGCAAATCCAACCTCCTCGAAGCCATCCGCTGGGTGATGGGCGAGGGCAGCCCGAAGTCGCTTCGCGGCGGCGGGATGGACGATGTCATCTTCGCCGGTACCGCAACCCGTCCTCCGCGCGATTTCGCCGAGGTCTCGATCCTGCTCGAGCGCCAGGGCGGCGGTGAAGGCGGGCCGCTCGGCGAGAGCGAGGTCACCCGCCGGATCGAACGAGGCGCCGGCTCGGCATACCGGATCGACGGCCGCGACGTCCGCGCTAAGGACGTTTCGCTGCTCTTCGCCGACGCTGCGACCGGCGCCCATTCGCCGGCGCTCGTCAGTCAGGGCAAGGTCGGATCGATCATCGCCGCCAAGCCGACCGAGCGACGGCTTCTGCTCGAAGAGGCGGCAGGCATTTCGGGCCTCCACGCACGGCGCAAGGACGCCGAGCAGAAGCTTCGCGCGACGGAAGCGAACCTCACTCGGCTCGCGGAACTTCTGTCGGACCAGGAGCAGCGGGCCGCGCAGCTCAGGCGGCAGGCGCGGGCAGCCGAGCGTTATCGCCAGCTGTCCGACAAGATCCGTTCGAGCGAGGCGCGGCTGGTCCATGCCCGCTGGGTCGAGGCCGATCGGGCGGCGACCGCCGCAACTCAGGAAGCACGCGCTGCCGAGGGCCAGGTCGCCGAGCTCCAGGGCGCCATGGCCAATGCGCAGCAGGCGCAGGACCAGTCGGCCTTGCTTCTCAACCAGCGTCGTCACGAGCTGGCCGAGGCCCGCGAACGCGCGACCGACCTCGCCCATGAGCTTGCGACGACCCGGGCTCGGCGGGACACGGTCGTTCGAAGGCTCGCGGAGCTCGATCGACTGGATGCATCGCTGGCGTCGGACGTCGAGCGCGAGGAAGCCCTTCGAAGCGACGCCGAAGCGCGGATTACCGAGCTGGAAGCGGAACGGGCGGCGATCGAGCATCGATTGTCGGATGACGAGGCGCAGTCGGCGCGGATCGGCCGCGAGTTGGCCGATCTCGAAACCAGGTCGCGTGAGGCGGAGGCGGCGCTCGCCGATCTGCTGACCCGGCAGGCCGCGATGCGCGCCGAGCGCAGGGTCGCGGAAGCGGCGCTGGAGGCGGCCCGGGCGCAGGTCGACCGGACCGAGCAGGAGAAGCAAAGGCTCGCGGCCCAGCTCGAGGCATTGGGATCGGGGTCGAGCGAGCAGGCCGCACGCGGCGAGGCGCTGAAGCGGGCCGAGGTCGGGAGGGCTGCGCAGGCCACTGCCGAGCAGAAGCTCGAAGCGGCCGAGCAGGAGCGTTCGTCCGCCGCCGAGCGCCGCGATTCCGCGGAAAGCGGGTTGGCAGCGGCGCGCGCGGCTCTTTCGGCGGCGCACGCCGAAGCTCAGGCGCTCGAACGGGCACTCCAGCACGGCGGCGGTTCGGCGATCGAAAGCCTGTCGGCGGACGCCGGCTTCGAACGGGCATTGGCGGCCGCGCTTGGCGAAGATGTCGACGCCTCGATCGGCGGTGACGGACCACGCCGCTGGAGCGGGAGCGAGGCGCAGGCCGGCGATCCAGCGCTCCCACCTGGGGTCGAGCCGCTGACCGATCACGTTCGTGCTCCTGACGAGCTGCTTCGGCGATTGAAGCAGATCGGAGTCGTCGACGAGGACGAGGGTCAGAAACTCGCGGTCGGACAGCGGCTGGTTACCCGCGACGGAGTGCTCAGGCGCTGGGACGGGTTCGTATCGACCGGTTCGGGGGCCGCGGCGGCCGAACGCCTGATCCGCGCCAACCGCTTGGCCGACCTGCAACGGCAGCTTCCCGAGCTCGAAACGGCGGTCGAAGGGGCATCGGGCGAACGCGACCAGGCCGCGCGGGACGTCGAGCGCTGGCGCTTCGAGGGCGACGAGCAGCGCAAGGCGGCCTCCGCCGCCGAGCGAGAGGTCCGCGAAGCCGAACGTGCAGCCGATGCAGCGGCCGCTGCGATCGACCGCCTGAACGCCCAGCGCGAAGCCATCGCGCAACGCGCAGAAGATCTTGCGCCGGTCGCCGATGCGTCCTCCGAGGCGCTCCAGGCGGCGGAAAAGGTGATTGATGGACTGGCCGATCCAGCGGTCCTTGAAGCCGATGTCGAAGCGGCGCGATCCAGCGCGTCTGCCGCCGGGTCCGCGGTCGCCGACAAGCGCGCGGAAGCCGCAACGCGCGCTCGCGAGACTGCCGCGTCGCGCGAGCGTCACGGCACCGCCGGGCGCGAGCAGGAAGAATGGCGCAAGCGCCATTCGGACGCGAAGCGCCGGCTGGCGTCCGCGGTGGAGCGCCAGGCCCAGCAGGCCGCCGAGCGCGGACAGCTCAGCCAGGAGCCAGTTCGTCTCGACGAAGCCATTGCCGAGCTTGAGTCCCGGTCACGCGACTGCGAGCGCGGGACCTCGGCTGCGGCCGAGGCCGAACGGGCTGCCGAAGGCGAAGTCGCCAAGGCGGCCGCGGCCTTTGCGGGCGCCAACGAATCCCTCACCTCGGCCCGCGAGCGCCGAGCGGCCGCCGCCGCCCGGGCGGAAGCCCAGGAGGCCCGCCGAACCGAATATGGGCGGGTTTGCTTCGAGCGCTTCGAATGCATTCCGCAGCGGCTTCCGGAAAAGCTCGGGTTCGACGAAAGCGAGGTCGTCGATGCCGATGCGCAATCGGCGCTGCTCGAACGGCTGACCGCCGAACGCGAACGGATCGGGCCGGTCAACCTCGTCGCCGAGCAGGAGCTCGCCGAGCTCGACGAGATGCGGGTCAAGGGCGCCGAGGAAGCCGAAGAGCTGACCCAGGCCATTCACCGCCTTCGCGGGTCGATCGGCAATCTCAACCGCGAAGGCCGGGTTCGGCTGCTCGACGCCTATCGCCAGGTCGATGCCCACTTCCGAAGCCTGTTCACGTCATTGTTCGACGGCGGCCAGGCGCATCTCGAGCTTGTCGAAAGCGATGATCCGCTCGAGGCCGGTCTCGAGATCATGGCGCAGCCGCCGGGCAAGCGCCTGTCGACCCTGACCCTGCTTTCGGGCGGAGAACAGGCGCTGACGGCGGTCGCACTGATCTTTGCGTTGTTCCTGACCAACCCCGCTCCGATCTGCGTGCTCGACGAGGTCGACGCACCGCTCGATGACGCGAACGTCGAGCGCTTCTGCGATCTCCTCGACCGGATGACCCGCGAGACGGACACGCGCTACCTGATCGTCACCCACAATGCCGTGACGATGAGCCGGATGCACCGGCTCTACGGAGTGACGATGATCGAAAAGGGCATCAGCCGGCTGGTTTCGGTAGACCTCGGTGGCGCGGAGACGCTTCTCGCTGCAGAATAGGGGAATGCAGCACACGAGCATCGTCTTCCTCGTCTATCCGAACGTCACCCAGCTCGACCTCACCGGTCCCGCGCAGGTTCTGTCGCGACTTACGGACGCAAGAGTCGATCTCGTCTGGAAAAGCCGCGACCCGGTCCAGACCGACAGCGGGTTCGCCCTGCTTCCGACGGCGACGCTCGGCGAGGTCGCTCAAGCCGACATCCTCTGTATTCCGGGCGGCTTCGGCTGTGTCGATGTCATGCAGGATGAAGAGGCCCTGGCCTGGGTGCGAATGGTCGGCGAGGGCGCAAAGTGGGTGACCAGCGTCTGCACGGGATCGCTGATCCTTGGCGCCGCGGGCCTCCTTCGCGGCTATCGCGCGACGTCGCACTGGGCCTGGCGAGACGACCTGAAACTGTTCGGAGCCGAACCCGTTCGCGAGCGCGTGGTGTTCGATCGCAATCGCGTAACCGGCGGAGGGGTGACGGCCGGGATCGACTTTGCGCTCGCGCTCATGGCAAAAATCGAGGGCGAGGATCACGCGAAAGCCGTGCAGCTCGGTCTCGAATATGATCCGCGTCCCCCCTTCGACTGCGGCACTCCGGACAAGGCCGATCCCGAGCTTGTGAAGCGGGTCCACGAACGGTCGAACCGAATGGCCCCCGACCGTCAGCAACGGGTTCGCGCCGCCGCCGAGCGCTTCGCTCACCAGTGACAGGGCTCTGGGTCCCGCCGCACCCGCCGCGCCGGGCCAAACCGGTTCCGACCTGGCGCGGCTTCCTTGGTGAACGGGCAAGGACGGCGGTCTACGGCTGGTCTGAGCTCGCGTTCAACAACTGGTACTTCAAGCGGAATATCCTCGGCCACGCGGTCCATGTCGTCCTCAAGCCCGAGTGGGTCCAGCGCGTGCTCCTCGACAATGCGGCGAACTACGAAAAGCCGGGGCTGGTGAAACGGATCCTTTCGCCGACGATCGGCGAGGGGCTTCTCACCTCGGAACGCGAGCTGTGGCGCGCCCAGCGCAAGATCGTCGCAGCGAGTTTCACGCCCCCTTCGGTCGATGCACTCATGCCCTTGTTCGGGAAAGTCGGGCAGTCGATGGCCGAGGCCTGGCGCCCGGGCATTCGCGACATGGCGGCCCAGGCGACCACCGCGACGATGCGGATCATCGCTGCGGCCCTGTTCAGCGGCGACGAGCGCCTGACCACGCCCGAGGCGATGGATCATATCACGGCCGCGATGGAGGGCGTTGGAGCAGCCCGGATCCAAGTTCTTCTCGGGATGCCGCTGATCCCCCTTACCCCCAAGAGCATGCGCGGTCGCTCGGGCCAGAGATTCCTTCGCGGCACTCTTGGCGCCATCGTCCGCGAGAGGCTCGGCGCGGATGCCCCGGACGACTTCGTGACCAGCATGATCCGGGCGCTGCTCGAGCGTTTCCCTCGCGAGCGGGCGATCGAGCTTGCGATCGACAATGCGGCGACCTTCTACCTCGCGGGCCATGAGACGACTGCGAACCTGACCAGCTGGGCACTATTCGTCTTGAGCGAGCAGCCGGAACTCCAGGACAGGCTGGCGGCGGAAGCGGATTCGGCGCTCCGGGCCGGCGTGAATTCCGATCTGCCCGACCGCCTTCCTCACCTCCGAGCGGCGCTTGACGAGACGCTGCGGCTCTATCCACCCGTGCCTCGCTTCGATCGCGAGGCGGTCGGCGCCGACATGCTCGGCGAACATCCAGTGAAACCAGGCGACCTCGTTTCGATCTGGCCGTGGATCATCCAGCGCCACAAGAAGCTGTGGGACCAGCCCGATGCCTTCGACCCGAACCGGTTCGGGCCCGGCGGCGGCGAGCGCCATCGGTTCCAGTACCTGCCGTTCGGCGCCGGCCCTCGAACCTGTGTCGGAGCGCGTTTCGCAATGGCGGAGGCGCTCACCATTCTCGCGATCTGGCTCCGCTCGTGGCGATTCGCTCCTGTCCCTGGCCACCATGTTCGGCCATCGGGAATGGTGACGCTCCGCCAGGAGGGCGGACTTCCGTTGTTGCTCTCGAGACGCTGAGCAAAATCAGGTGCTTGATCGGATTGACCAAGCAGGGTGATCGATTTCATCGATCTGCTATTGCGAATGACTATCAATAACGATAGTTCGCCTCTCGTTCGTCCTGTCGAAGCAACAAAGGGGCCATGTTCGTGTCGCGATTTTCCAGCAGTGCCGGTATCCGTTCCTACAGGAAGGCGGCGTCGGTGCTCGTCGGCTCGACGCTCCTCTTGGGAACCGGCGCCAACGCGAATGAACTGACCCAGGCAAACGTCCCGGCCGAGGCCGGTGCAGCGAACACCGCCGTCGCCAGCACGGCTGGTGCAGTCTCCGTCGCGGACGCGGCCGACTCCGCCGATCCGATCGTCGTCACCGGCGAGAAATACCGGATCAACACGCTCAACAGCCGCTTGCCCGACGTCCGCGACGCGCCCCAGTCGATCAGCATCATCCCGCGCGAAATCATCGAGCAGCAGGCCGCGACGACGCTCAACGATGTTCTTCGCAACGTGTCCGGAATCAGCATGGCCGCCGGCGAGGGCGGCGGTGGGCCGGCCGGCGACAACCTGACCCTGCGCGGCTTCGGGGCGCGCAACGACATCTTCGTCGACGGCATCCGCGACTTCGCGAGCTACACCCGCGACACGTTCAACGTCGAGCAGGTCGAGGTCGTGAAGGGCCCCGCATCGGCGCAGACCGGGCGCGGATCGACCGGCGGGTACATCAACCTGTTCTCGAAGCAGCCCAAGCTCGACACGTTCGCCAGCGGCACCGCCGGCGTCGGCCTGCCCGGCTACGTTCGCGGGACCGCCGACGTGAACGTCGGTGGAGAGTCGCTGGGTGTTGGTAGCGGGACGGCACTTCGCCTGAACGTCATGTATCACGACGCGGACACCCCCGGACGCGACCATGTGGAGACCAAACGCTGGGGAATCGCTCCCTCCATCGCCGTCGGCCTCGGAACCTCGACCCGGGCGATCCTGTCCTACTTCCGCCTCGAGGGCGACAATCAGCCCGACTACGGCATCCCGTTCGTTCCGAACACGAATACCGCGCTGCCCGAGTATCACGACAAGCCTGCGCCGGTGGACTACGACAATTATTACGGGCTCCTGGAACGCGACTACGAGAAGACGACGACCAACATCGCGACCTTCGCGCTCGAGCATGACCTCTCGTCCGACATCCGGATCGCGAACACGACGCGTTACGGATACGCGATCCGGGATTCGATCTATTCCTCCCCTCGTTTCCTGAACACGACCACCACCTTGATCACTCCGCAGACCCAGTCTCGCGACACGGTCGACAAGATCCTGCTCAACCAGTCGAACCTGTTCGCCAGGTTCCAGACCGGGAGCGTTCGTCACGACGCGATCGCGGGGTTCGAGATTTCCACGGAGAAGAGCCGGAACCAGCTCCGAGCGATCACTGCGGGGACGCCGACCGACCTGTTCGACCCCGATCCCGCGCGGCCGTGGAACGGCACAATCGTCGACCTTCCCGGCGAAGTCGTCCACGCCAAGGCCGACACGATTGCCGCCTACCTGTTCGACACCGCCTATCTCAGCGAGCAGATCCTTGTCACCGGCGGACTTCGCTGGGAGCATAACAAGAGCGAGTTCGATCCCGCCCCGTCGCAGCTTTCGGCCACCGTCGGTCCGATCGATCGCTCCGATTCCTACCTCACCTGGCGCGCCGGCATCACCTACAAGCCGACCCCGACGCTCAGCCTCTATGCGGGCGCTGGCACGTCCGTGAACCCGTCGATCGAGAACCTCACCCAGACCACGCCGACGGAGGCGCAGGGCGCCCTGAAGCCGGAGCGGAGCCGAACGTTCGAGATCGGCGCGAAGTGGGATGGCTTCGGCGGTAAGCTGCTCCTGACATCGGCCATTTTCCGGACCGAGAAGACGAATGCGCGAACTCCTGGCCTCCCCGGCGAACCGGCGATGGTCCTTGAGGGCGAGCAGCGCGTCGACGGCTTCGAGATCGGAGCGACCGGCCGTATCACCGAACGCTGGCAGGTCATCGCCAGCTACACCTATCTCGACAGCGAGGTGATCGAGACCAACACGGCGACCGACCTCGGCAACCGGCTCGGCAATGTTCCAATGAACAGCGGCTCGCTATGGACCCTCTACAAGCTTCCACAGGGTATCGAGATCGGAGGCGGCGTTCGCTACGTCGGAGCGCGCTACACCAACACGACGAACACCAGGAGCGTTGACGATTACTGGGTCGCCGACGCGTCGCTCGGATATGACATAAACCCGAGGACCACCTTGCGGGTGAACGTCTTCAACATCCTCGACGAGCGCTACGCCGACCAGCTCAGTGGCGGGCACTTCGTTCCCGGGGCTGGACGCAGCGCAGTCGCCACCTTGGCATTCGGAATGTAAGCAAGGACCATGCTCGTCGCGGTTCCCGCCGCCCTTTCAGGCAATGAGCTGGCCGAGGTTCGCCGGCTGGTGCTCAACGGCGCGTGGGAGGACGGCCGGTCTACGGCGGGCCAGCAGTCGGAGCTCGCGAAGCGCAATCTTCAACTGCCGGCCTCCGACGCGGATGCGCAGGCGGCCGGCGAGATCGTGCTCGCAGCGCTTTCGAACAACGGCCTGTTCATGTCGGCGGCTCTTCCAAAGCGCGTGTTCCCGCCCTTGTTCAACCGCTACGACGCAAGCGACGGGCATGGTTTCGACAACCACGTCGACAATGCGATCCGCTATCTTCCCGACCGCTCGGGCCGGATCCGGACCGACCTCTCGGCGACCTTGTTCCTGTCCGATCCGGAGAGCTACGACGGCGGCGAACTGATCATCGAAGACACGTACGGCGAGCATTCGGTGAAGCTTCCGGCGGGCGATATGATTCTCTATCCCTCGACGTCGCTCCATCGCGTGCAACCCGTTACCCGCGGTTCCCGGATCGCATGCTTCTTCTGGGTCCAGTCAATGATCCGCGACGACGGGCAGCGGACACTGCTGTTGGAGATGGATGCCGCGATCCGGACTCTGGCCGCGACCATCGGCGACAAGGACCAATCCATCGTCTCGCTGACCGGATCCTACCACAACCTGCTCCGCCGCTGGGCCGACTGCTAGACGGCCATCGCCTCGGCCCGGTCGCGGATCCGTTTCAAGTCATCGACGAATCTCGCCCGCTCCTCGATCCGCCGTTCGGGTTCGGGGATTCGAAGGAGGAAGCTGGGGTGAACGGTGACCCAGCATTCGCCCCCGTCGGGCAAGGTGAGCGGGGAACCGCGGACCTTGCCGATCGTGACGACCTTATCGAGGAGGGAGCGGGCGGCGGTTGCTCCTAGTGCGACCGTGACGGGCGGACGGATCAGCGCCCGCTCCTGTTCGATCCACCAGCGGCAGGCCTCGATCTCTCCGGCGTTCGGCTTCGAGTGAATGCGCTTCTTGCCCCGCCGCTCGAACTTGAAATGCTTGACGGCGTTGGTGACGTAGACCCGCGTCCGATCGATTCCGGCCTTTTCCAATGCCTCGTCGAAGACCTGGCCGGCAGGACCGACGAACGGGCGTCCGGCGAGATCTTCCTGGTCGCCGGGCTGTTCGCCGACGAACATGATCGGCGCGTCGAGTGGACCCTCCCCGAATACCGACTGGGTCGCATGCTTGTAGAGGTCGCAGCGGGTGCAGTTGCGCACTTCCCTGAGGAGCGCTTCCCATGAGGCGCGAAGGTTGCCGCCCGGTTCTATGCTCCGTTCGGCCTCCAGCGCGTGCTTCAGTCCAGTCTTGGCGGCGGACCGGTCAATCATCTCCAGCTCCAGCAAGCAAACAGCTCGCATTCCGGTGTTTGAACGAGCGAAGTCTCCGGCATGTTGCACTCAATGGGTGTCGATCATGGGGCCTTCGTGCAACATCGAAGGCCCTAACCGATCGTTGCCGAGAGGGCGGGTTTCCCGAGCCGCTCGAAGGCTCTAACACGTGTTCGCTATGATGAAGGCAGCGCCATGGCCGGTGACGGCCCTGTTCCTGGTGTCGCTCGGGCTGAACCTGTGGATTGCAGGAGTGCCCGACTGGCGCTGGATTCCGGCTGCGCTGGCCGCCTGGTACGCCGCCGATGCGCTGTCCGGCCTGACCCACATGTTCATGGACTATCGGCCGTGCACGCCCGGCGTCGGGCTCAAGAGCCTCTATTTCTATGAAGGCTCGCGCGAATCCTCCGATTATCTCGCGCTGAGGGAGAGCGTCTGGAAGAAGATCGGGCCGTTCGAGAAGCTGGTGTACGATTTCAAGAACCATCACCCGCGGCCCGAGGCGCTCGGCCGCCGGTCGATGCTGGTGCAGATCGGTTCGACGATCATCTTCGCCGCGCTTCCAGCCTCGCTGGTTCTGAATCTAGTGGCATGGCTTGCGGACGTGCCGGGCTGGATGACATTCGGTACGGTAATCCTGATCCTCGGCGGGACCTTCGCCCAATATTTCCACGGAACGCTCCACCGTGAAGACAATCCGGCGATCGTCCGCTGGATGCGCGCGACGGGATTGCTGATGACGCCGCGCGCGCACCAGATCCATCACGACACGCTGGCCCGCGACTTCGCGACGAACAACGGCTGGTCGAACCCGCTGATCAATCGCCTCTTCAACCTGGCGATCCGCCGACGCTGGCTGACCGAAGCCGGCCTTATCCCGCAGTAACTCGTCGGCCAGCGCCTCGGCGGGGCTCACACTACTGCCGAAAATGCTCCAACAAAAATGGTTTCAAGGCAGCAGTTTAGCGCGCTGCCGCAGGAACAGCGCACGCCGCCTGCCGTTATCTCGCGCAAAAGGAGATGTTCATGGCCGATGACCGCGAGATTGAAGAGAAATTTTGGAAAGCGCTGACCGACAGTCCGTTCATCATGCTCGGTGTCGAGGGCACGCGCGACGGCGCGACGCAGCCAATGACCGTCAATTTCGAGGATCAAGACCGCGACAGCGGGATTCTCTGGATCTTCACTGCCAAGGACCATGATCTGACCCGGGCAATGGGGCAGTCGGACCGTGCGATCGGCTCCTATTCCGGCAAGGGCCACGACCTGTTCGCGAGCCTTCGCGGCACCCTTCAAATCGTCAACGATCGCTCGACGATCGACCGTCTCTGGAACCCGGTCATTGCGCAATGGTACGAGGGCAAAGACGACCCGAAGCTGGCCCTCGTCCGCTTCGACGTCGAAGATGCCAAGATCTGGCTGAGCACCGTCCGGGGCTTCCTCAAGCCCGCCCTCAACAAGCTGCTGGGCCGCAAGCCTGATGCGGACGCGAAGCAGGATGTGGCAGAGGTCGGCCTCTAGCTCCTGGCCTTTTCGGCGACCGTGTCGGCCACCTGTTCGATCGGCGGCGGGCGGTGAATGCGCCTGAAGCGCGCCTCCACCAGGCTCATCGCTCCGAACAGCATCAGCCCGCACGCGATCCAGCGACGATAAGTTGGTGACAGAAAGTCGAGGGCCTGCTCAAGCCCGCCGGCCTCCGCCGCATTGTGGTGAAAGGCTGATCGGGCGAGCAAGAACGCGATGACTAGGAAAATCAGCCCGCGGACGGCGTAGCCGGCCCGTCCGAGCCACCGGATCCAGGTTTTTTGATGCTCGTCGCAGTCGAGCGGGTCGAGAAAGCTGCAGCTCAGGGTCTTGTAGAACTGGACGATTGCGGCGCCGAACAGGACCGCTGCAGCGATCAGTACGATCATCTCGCCGGCCGGCATGTGAAGCGCCTCGGCCGCGTTACGCTGCGCTTCGCCGCCGCCGACGCGTTCCCCGAGCAGGATTCGAAGGGCCTTGTACGCAAGGAAGGCGTAGACGAAGCCACTGGTAGCCGCGGCCATGCGCTTCCGCCAAGCTTTCCAGTGATGGCGTCCGCTTTCGATTCCGAAAGCGGTATCGGCCAGCCGCCAGAGGCCATAGACGGACATGCCGATCGCGAGCACGGCGAGCAGGACCTTGCCCACGCCATGGCCCAGATATTCGAGCGCTCCCGTCAGGTCCTCTGTCCTGCCTGTAAGGATCACAAGCAGGCCTATGACGATGTACAAAAGGCCGCGCCCGGCGAAGCCGAGCCTAGTTAGCAGCTGGAAGCGGCTTTCCCCCGCCAGGTCTTCGGGCAGCGCCTCGGCGGGGCTCACACCACTGCCGGAGCGGGCGTGCCCTGCATTCGATGGCCGATCACCACCTTGAAGACGACGAAGGCGACCAGCCCGAACGCCGCGCTTGCAATGTGGATCAGCCAGAAAGTCGTGGTCGGGAGCGACGAATAGAGGCCGCCGACCCAGCCCACGACCGCGTTCGCTCCGAAGAAGGCCAGGTAATAGAGGCCGATGACGGTCGCCGTGATCTGCTTCGGCGAGATCTTCGAAAAGAGCGCGAGGCTTACCGGCAGGATGTGCGCGAAGCCGATGCTGTTCAGCAGGTGGAACATCACCGGCCAGAACAGGCTGATCTTGCCTCCCTCGGGCTGGGTGAGCGCGGCCATGAACAGGCAGAGCCCGCCGCCGATCGTGAAGAAGCTTCCGATGATCATCTTGCTGATCTCGTCCGGCTCGCGGTGGAAGCTGCCCCACCACTTCCAGAAGGCGGCAACCGCGACCAGCATCGAGAAGCTGAGCGCGGCATCGAGCGTGATCAGCCAGCTGCTGGTGTTGTTGAGCAAGGTCAGGTCGAAATGCTGGTCGCCCCAGATGAGGTACGCGTTGAAGATTTCCTGATTGGTCAGAAGCGAGATCGCGAGAACGGGAATCAGGATGACGAGATAGAGTACGCAGACCCAGTCTTCCTTGCTCAGCTTCTCGCGCTCCGTCCTGGCCGCTCCTCGAACTGGCTTGTTGTCAGGCGCGAGGTAGCGCTGGCCGGAGAGATAGATGAAGAGGCCAAGCACCATCACGACGCCCGCGCATCCAAAGCCATAGTGCCAGCCGACCTTCTGCCCGAGCGTTCCTGAAACCAGGGGCGCAATAATCACGCTGACGTTGATGAAGATGTAGAAGATCTGGAAGGCCATCGCCCGTCGCAGGTCGTTCGGTCCGTACAGCGAACCGACCTGCGTCGCGATATTGCCCTTGAAGGCTCCGACGCCGAGCAGGAGAGCGAGCAAGGCGAAGATGAATGCCGGCTCGATCGCCATCAGGAAATGGCCGATCGCCATCAGAACGCCGCCGGTGATCAGGGTCGCGTTCCGACCGAGGAACTTGTCGGCGACGATTCCGCCAAGGATCGGCGTCAGATAGACGAGCGCGGTGTAGGTGCCGAAGATCGCCGAGGCGAGCGGCTGCCCCTCCAGCCCCGGATAGAAGTGCTCGTTCAGCCATTCGAGGCCGATCACATTCTCCATTCGGCCGGGAACCAGCAGGTAATTGACCATATAGAGCACGAGCAAAGTCTGCATGGAGTAGTAGGAGAAGCGCTCGCACGCCTCGGTGAAGCCGAGGAAGCCGAGGCCCTTCGGATGACCGAGGAAACTCCGGTCCGATTGGTCGATATGCTCCATGTCCGGCGTTGCGTCGGCTACGGTCATCTGCACTCTCTCCCCTTGCAGCCCTCCTGGAAGGGCTAGTCGGCGATCGCATCGGGCACAATCCGCCAGTGACCGCCGTCTGTCGAAACGCACGTTGCGCCAAGGCGTGCCGCGGCTAGGGTCCGGCCAACAGGGGGAGAATGCCATGCGCCACCTAAGGATCGCGCTCGCGACCGCCTTGTCGCTCGCCATCGCAACGCCGGCGATCGCCGGACCGGAGCAAGACTTCCGCAAGCTGATGGACGATTATTGGGCGGCCTATCTCAAGGACAATCCGCTCACCGCGAGCTCGGTTGGAGTGAAGACCTACGACCGCGAACTCGGTGAATTGAGCCTCGCCGAGTTCGACCGGCAGGCGGCGGAGGCGGACGCCTTTCTCAAGCGCTTGCGCGCGATCCCGGCGGAAGGGCTCGGTGTCATGGACCAGAGCAATCGCAAGGTCCTCGAGCGGACGCTGGAGGACCAGATCCGCTTCAACCGCTTCGGCCAGCGACAGCTGCTCTATTCATCGCTCGGAAGCTACCACGATTTCCTCGCGACCATGGGCGAGAACATCCCAATGCGCGACAAGGCCGATTACGAGAATTACCTCGCCCGCCTGGCGCTCGTCCCCGCCCGGATGAAAGCCTATGGCGACATGAGCGTGAAGGCCGCCAACGAGGGCTACACGCAGGCCTGCGAGTGGATGAAGACGATGCCGGGGCAGACGCTCGAGCTTGTTCCCGGCGATGGGACGAAGTCGCCCTTTTACGGGCCATTCGCGGCGAGCCGTCCGCCCGCGGTTTCCGCGGCGGACTGGGCCGATCTGCAGGCTCGAGCGCTCGAGGCGATTTCTGGTCCGATCACTGCTTCCTATCGCTCGTTCGCGTCCCTTGCCGAAAGCCAGCTGGTTCCGAAATGCCGCAAGGTGGACAGCGTCGCCGGCCAGCCGAACGGGAAGGACTATTATGCGGCGCTGGTCCGCCTCCACACGACAACCGACCTCACTCCGGACCAGATCCATCAGATCGGCCTCGAGGAAGTCGCGCGAATCCGCTCCGAGATGGAAGCGGTCGCCAAAAAGGCCGGCTTCGCCAGCCGCGAGGCGATGATCGCCGACATGCGCACCAACCCGAAGTGGTACGTTACGACGCCGGAAGAGCTGCTCGAGAAGACGGCGATCGTCACCAAGACGATCGACGGGAAAATGCCGGCCTATTTCGGACGCCTCCCGCGCCTATCCTACGGAATCCGGCCGATGACCGCCGCCACCGCCCCGACCGATACGACGGCGCGCTATCAGCCGGGAAGCCCGGAGGGCGGCATCGCCGGATTCTACCTGGTCAACACGACCAAGCTCGACCAGCGGCCGCTCTGGGAAATCCCGGTGCTGTCGGTCCACGAAGCCGTTCCCGGGCACCACATGCAGATCGCGATCCAGCAGGAGCTGGACATGCCGCAGTGGCGCAAGTCGACGACCTTCTACACCGCCTTCGTCGAGGGCTGGGGCCTCTATTCGGAGCGGCTGGGCATCGACATGGGACTTTACGACACGCCGCAAAAGGACATGGGCCGCCTCAGCTACCAGATGTGGAGGGCCACGCGGCTGGTTGTCGACACCGGCATCCATTCGAAGGGCTGGGACAAGGCGCGGGCCGTTGCCTACATGAAGGACAATTCCGCACTCACCGACGCCAACATCGATGCCGAGGTGAACCGCTACATCTCGGTTCCCGGGCAGGCGGACGCCTACATGATCGGAAAGCGCAAGATCGAGGAGCTACGCGCCCGCGCCGAGAAGGAGCTGAGCGGAAAGTTCGACGTCCGCCGCTTCCACGACGCCGTTCTTGGTCAGGGAGCGGTTCCGCTGGACGCGCTCGATGCGCAGATCAATGCGTGGATCGCGCTCGAGAAAGCGCGGACCTGAGCTTATTGCTGCGGGGCGGTGCCTTCACGATAGGCCTCGTTGCTTTCGTCGCGAGCCGAATCGATGACCTGCTCGAGGCAGCCGGTGTAGCCAGCCGGTC
>JBKPKZ010000115.1:0-3252 GCA_046731355.1 Pseudomonadota bacterium
AACCAGCTGATCCGCAAGGGTCGCGAACCGCAGAAGGCCAAGTCCAAGGTCCCTGCAATGGAGCAGAACCCGCAAAAGCGCGGCGTCTGTACTCGTGTCTACACGACGACCCCGAAGAAGCCGAACTCGGCGCTTCGCAAGGTGGCCAAGGTCCGCCTGACGAACCAGCGCGAAGTGATCAGCTACATCCCGGGCGAAGGCCACAACCTCCAGGAGCACAGCGTCGTGCTGATCCGTGGCGGCCGTGTGCGCGACCTTCCCGGCGTTCGCTATCACGTGCTCCGCGGCGTTCTCGACACCCAGGGCGTCAAGGATCGCAAGCAGAGCCGTTCGAAGTACGGCGCCAAGCGTCCCAAGTAATCCCAGCAGCGAGTAAGCCCCGGAGCCATTCCGGATAAGGCTGAAGAGAAAAGGAACAGTCCAATGTCCCGTCGTCGCCGCCCAGAAAAGCGCGAAATTCTTCCCGATCCCCGTTTCGGGGACATCGTCCTGTCGAAGTTCATGAATTCGGTCATGCTCGACGGCAAGAAGTCGGTCGCCGAAGGCATCGTCTATGGCGCTCTCGACAACGTCGAGGCCCGCCTGAAGAAGGATCCGATCAGCGTGTTCCACGATGCGCTGAACAATGTGAAGCCGGGCATCGAGGTCCGCAGCCGCCGCGTCGGCGGTGCGACCTACCAGGTCCCCGTCGAGGTCCGCACCGAGCGCGCCCAGGCCCTCGCCATCCGCTGGCTGATCTCGGCCGCCCGCGCCCGTTCCGAAAAGACGATGGCCGGCCGCCTGTCGGGCGAGCTGATGGATGCGTCGCAGAACCGCGGCAATGCCGTGAAGAAGCGCGAGGACACGCACCGCATGGCCGAAGCGAACCGCGCCTTCAGCCACTACCGCTGGTAGAAATCGTACCTATATCTGGGGAAGCCGGATCCGCCGGCTCCCCACATCGCTAAGGAACTTCTGAAAATGGCCCGCAGCCATCCGCTCGACCGCTATCGCAACATCGGCATCATGGCGCACATCGACGCCGGCAAGACGACGACGACCGAGCGCATCCTCTATTACACCGGCAAGTCCTACAAGATCGGTGAAGTCCACGAGGGCACCGCCACGATGGACTGGATGGAGCAGGAGCAGGAGCGCGGAATCACGATCACCTCGGCCGCGACGACCTGTTTCTGGTCGGCCGACGAGGGCAAGGGTCCCGAGCACCGGATCAACATCATCGACACTCCGGGCCACGTCGACTTCACCATCGAGGTCGAGCGTTCGCTTCGGGTCCTCGACGGCGCGGTCGCCTGTTTCGACGGCGTCGCCGGCGTCGAGCCGCAGTCGGAGACCGTGTGGCGACAGGCCGAGAAGTATCACGTCCCGCGGATGTGCTTCGTCAACAAGCTCGACCGTACCGGCGCGAGCTTCGAGCGCTGCGTCGAGATGATCAAGGATCGTCTCGGTGCGCGTCCGGCCGTTCTCTATCTTCCGATCGGCATCGAAGGCGGCTTCAAGGGCCTCGTCGACCTGGTCGAGAACCGCGCAATCATCTGGCTTGACGAGAGCCTGGGTGCGAAATTCGTCTACGAAGACATCCCGGCCGACCTCAAGGACGCGGCCGAGGCGGCCCGCCAGGAACTCATCGAGACTGCCGTCGAGCAGGACGATGAAGTCATGGAAGCCTATCTCGAAGGCAAAGAACCGGACGTCGCGACGCTGAAGAAGCTGATCCGCAAGGGCACTCTCAACTTCTCGTTCGTTCCGGTGCTGTGCGGCTCGGCGTTCAAGAACAAGGGCGTCCAGCCCTTGCTCGACGCGGTCGTCGACTATCTCCCGAGCCCGCTCGACATTCCGCCGGTCGAAGGCCTCAAGCTCGATGGTGAAACGACTGAGACCCGCGCGCCGTCCGACGACGCGCCGTTCTCGGCGCTCGCGTTCAAGATCATGAACGACCCGTTCGTTGGAACGCTGACGTTTGCCCGCATCTATTCGGGCCGTCTCGATGCCGCGAGCCAGGTGCTGAACTCGGTCAAGGACAAGAAGGAAAAGGTCGGCCGCATGCTGCTCATGCATGCCAATGACCGCGAGGACATCCAGGTGGCCTATGCCGGCGACATCGTCGCCCTGGCCGGCCTCAAGGACACCACGACCGGTGACACGCTAAGCGCTTCCAACGCGCCGATCATTCTTGAGCGGATGGAATTTCCCGATCCGGTCATCGAGGTCGCGGTCGAGCCGAAGACCAAGGCCGACCAGGAGAAGATGGGCGTCGCGCTCAATCGTCTCGCTCGCGAGGATCCGTCCTTCCGAGTGACCTCGGACTATGAATCGGGCCAGACGATCATCAAGGGGATGGGCGAGCTCCACCTCGAGATCCTGGTCGATCGCATGAAGCGTGAGTTCAAGGTCGAGGCGAACGTCGGCGCGCCGCAGGTCGCCTATCGCGAATATCTCGCGAAGCCGGTCGAGCTCACCTATACCCACAAGAAGCAGTCGGGCGGCTCCGGCCAGTTCGGCGAAATCCGCGTCAACCTCATCCCGGGCGAGCGCGGTTCGGGCTTCCAGTTTTTCGACGAGATCAAGGGCGGTAACGTCCCGAAGGAATATATCCCCTCGGTCGAGAAGGGCATGCGCGAGACTGCCGAAACGGGTTCGCTGATCGGCTTCCCGATCATCGATTTCGAGGTCCACCTCACGGACGGCAAGTACCACGACGTCGACTCCTCGGCGCTGGCGTTCGAGATCACCGGCCGCGGCGCGATGCGCGAAGCGGCGCAGAAGGCCGGCATCAAGCTGCTCGAGCCGATCATGAAGGTCGAGGTCGTGACCCCCGAGGATTATCTCGGTGATGTCATCGGCGATCTCAACAGCCGCCGTGGCCAGATCCAGGGTACCGATACGCGCGGCAACGCGCAGGCGGTCGAGGCAATGGTCCCGCTGGCGAACATGTTCGGCTACGTGAACCAGCTGCGTTCGTTCACCCAGGGACGCGCTCAGTACACGATGCAGTTCTCGCACTACGAAGAAGTGCCGCAGAACGTCGCCGACGAGGTGAAGGCGAAGCTGGCGTAACCGTTTTTTGTTAGCTATGGGCGCGTCCGCGATACGGGCGGGCCGCCCGAATTTCTAAAGAAGAAGAGGCGTAAAATGGCGAAGGCTAAATTCGAGCGGAACAAGCCGCACTGCAACATCGGCACCATCGGTCACGTCGACCATGGCAAGACGTCGCTGACGGCCGCAATCACCAAGGTGCTGGCCAAGCACGGC
>JBKPKZ010000116.1:0-9496 GCA_046731355.1 Pseudomonadota bacterium
CCCTACGGCGGGGGCATCTTCGGCGGCCAGACGCACAGCCAGTCGCCCGAAAGCCTGTTCACCCACATCGCTGGCCTCAAGGTCGTCATTCCATCGACGCCTTACGATGCGAAGGGATTGCTGATTGCGGCCATCGAGGACCCGGACCCGGTCGTCTTCTTCGAGCCGAAGCGCATCTATAACGGCCCGTTCGACGGTCATCATGACCGCCCCGTCACGCCTTGGGCGAAGCATCCGGCGAGCGAGGTCCCGGCAGGCCATTACACCGTGCCGATCGGCAAGGCGGCGGTCGTTCGCGAAGGCAATGCGCTGACCGTCCTTGCCTATGGCACCATGGTCCACGTCGCGCTTGCCGCGGTCGAGGAGCAGGGCATTGACGCCGAGGTCATAGACCTTCGAACGCTCGTCCCGCTCGACATCGAGACGATCGAAAAGTCGGTCGAGAAGACCGGCCGCTGCCTGATCGCTCAGGAAGCGCCGCGAACGTCGGGCTTCGCTGCCGAGCTCAGCGCCCTCGTTCAGGAGCGCTGCTTCTATCATCTCGAGGCACCGGTCGAGCGCGTGACGGGCTGGGACACGCCCTATCCGCACGCCTACGAATGGGCTTACTTCCCTGGTCCGAAGCGCATGAGGAAGGCGCTTGAGAAAGTGATGGCCGACTGATGGCGAAATATGAGTTCAAGCTCCCGGACATCGGCGAAGGCATTGCCGAGGCGGAGATCGTCGCCTGGCACGTGAAGGTTGGCGACACGATCTCCGAAGACCAGCAGATCGCGGACATGATGACCGACAAGGCGACGGTGGAGATGGAATCCCCAGTGGCCGGCAAGGTCGTTCAGCTCGCGGGCGAAGTCGGCGACCAGATTCCGATCGGGTCGGTACTGGCGGTGATCGAGACCGAAGGTGAAGAGGCTCCGGCCGAAACGCCTGGCGCTCCAGCGCAGGAAGAGGTTCCGATCGCTGACGGTGCCGGGGTGCCGACAAGGGCTCAGGCGGACGAACTTCCAACCACTTCGGTGGAGGCGCCGACCGAAGCACCGCGCGCTCCCGAACCGAGGGTCGAGCCGGAAGTCGCAAAGAAGGAAGCGGGCGGAGCGCACGTTCTCGCCTCGCCGGCGGTTCGCGCGCGCGCCCGCGATCTGGGGATCGACCTTGGCGAGGTGAAGACGACGAGCGACCGCGTCCGCCACTCCGACCTCGACGCCTACCTGCTCTACAACGGCGGGAGCGTTTCCAGCCGTGGCGGCGGCGTTCCGCGGAAGGACGAGACGATCAAGGTCGTCGGCCTCCGCCGCAAGATCGCCGAGAACATGCAGGAAGCGAAGCGCCGAATCCCGCATTTCACTCTGGTCGAGGAGTTCGACGTCACCGCGCTCGAAGAAACGCGCGCGATGATGAACGCCGACCGTGGCTCAAACCCGAAGCTGACGCTCCTGCCATTCCTGATTACGGCCATGGCCCGCGCACTTCCTGGCTTCCCGATGCTCAACGCGACCTACGACGACGAAGCGAACGTCATCACTCGCCACGGCGCGCTCAATCTTGGAATGGCGACCCAGACGCCGAACGGCCTGATGGTCGCAGTCATCCGCGATGCCCAGGACAAGAGCGTCTGGGACCTCGCCCGCGAGATCACCCGGCTTGCCGACGCCGCGCGAACCGGCAAGGCGACACGCGAAGAGCTCAGTGGCTCGACGATTACGCTGTCGAGCCTCGGCCCGATGGGCGGCATCACCTCGACCCCGGTCATCAACCGCCCGGAGGTCGCGATCATCGCGGTCAACAAGGTCGAAGAGAAGATCGTGCCGATCGACGGTGAGATTGAAATCCGCAAGCGGATGAACCTCTCGCTCAGCTGCGATCACCGGGTCGTCGACGGCTGGGACGCTGCGAGTTTCATGCAGGCGTTAAAGCCGCTGATCGAGAACCCGCTTCGACTGCTGAGTTAGCCACTATGGCGGCCGCGAACCTCGATCTCGCACCGGTCGCCGATATCCAGAAGCTCGGGACTGTCCCGGTCATCGATTTGGCGGCGCCCTGGTCGCAGGTCGTCGATGAAATCGCCGCTTCCTGCCGAGATTGGGGCTTCTTCCAGGTTCGCGGCCATGGCGTTCCGGAAGAGGTGATGACCGACACGCTTTCGGTCGCTCGCGCCTTTTTCGCGCAGCCGCGGGACGCAAAGCGTGCCTATCTCCGGACAGTCGAGAATCCTTGGGGATTCTACGACCGCGAGCTTACCAAGAACGCTCGCGACAAGAAGGAAGTCTTCGACATCGGCCCCGATGCGACGAACCAGCAGCCGAGCGGAGACGCGTTCGAAGGCCGCACGCGCTGGCCCATCGAGCCGAGCCGATTCCGCCTGGCGATCGAAACTTACGTCGCCGCAGCGGACCAGGTTACCGCCCTGCTCCTTCGAGCAATCGGCGAAGGACTTGGAGCATCGGACTCCATCTCCAACGCCTTCAACCCGGCGCACAGCAGCTTCCTTCGCCTCAACCATTACACAATCGAGGACCCGATGGCCGGCGAGCAGTCGGACGACGTTGGCCTTGGCGTTCATCACCACAGCGATGCCGGAGCGCTGACCCTCCTGTGGCAGAGCGATACGGCGGGCCTTCAAGTCTATCGCGACGGCCACTGGTACGGCATCCCGCCGATCCACGACGCCTTCGTCATCAACATCGGCGACATGATGCAAGTCTGGTCCAACGACCTCTACACGGCTCCGCAGCACCGGGTAATTGCGATGGACCAGGTCGACCGCTTCTCCTTCCCCTATTTCTGCAACCCATCCTACCACTCGATCATTGCTCCCCTGGGAGCAATTGAGCCCCACTATCGACCGATCAACTGGGGCGAATTCCGCCGCAAGCGGGCCGACGGCGACTTCGCCGACTACGGCTCGGAAATTCAGATCAGCGACTATCGGATCTGAGCGCCGTAGCGAACGAATTGTGCGCCAATACCGTGTTCGCGCGCTTGACTCTGGCCGTTCCTTGCCCGTTCTTGGAAGCGGAGAACGACCATGTTGAAGCGTAGCAAGAGCCACCTGCTGACCGCCGGGGAAAGCTATCTCCAACACATGCGCTTTGCGCTGATGGTCGGCTTCGTCACCGTGGGCGCGGGGCTCGCCTGTGTAATCCACGCTCTGGTGCCAGCCATGTGCGAGCGCACCTGCAGCCGAACCTTGAGTCAACTCAGCTTGCTTTTCTCCGACCGCGGCCGACTCCGCCACTTCGAGCGCGAGGCATCGGGCGTCTTCACCTTCATTGCCCTGATCCTGCTCGCATCGGCGACGGCGATGATCCCTGCGGCTCTGGGTGGTGGAAGCGCGCTGATCGCGACGATTGCTCTTCTGGCCTTCGCCATCCCCTTCACATTCCTGTCGACCAATCCCGAACTGGAGCCGGTTGAGGAAATGGTGGAAGAACCGCGTAGCGCTTAGAGGTAGGTCGCCGTGACTGTCGCTTCGCTTCTACTTCGGAGCGGGCGCTGAGTAGGTCCAGGCCGCGATTTTCCACTGATTTCCAACCTTGGTCATTACGAACGTCATGGTCCCGGCCGCGGATCTCGCCGTTCCAGCCTGCTGGAAGCGGTAAATCGTCGGCAGGACAATGTAGGCCGAGCGCTCGTTGGCCGACGCTCGGATCGGAGCAGCATAATCTAACCGGCCGCCTGTGATGCCGCTTGCAGTAGCGTCCTTGCCATAATCGTCGAGCCAGCGCTGCGGCACGTCGGCACCGGTCCAAAGATATGCCCCGAACTCGTCGATGATGACCGCATTCGGCGCGTGAGCGGCCTTGAAGGCGGCGACATCTCCGGCGTTGAACTTGTCGAGCCAGGTCGTAACGACAGCCGTCGCATCTTCCGCCGGGCCGGCTTGCGCAGGCGTGGAAACCATCAGGCAGGCCGACGCCGCCATTAGAATCGACTTTGTCATGATTGCGTCCCCGTTCGCGGCCGATGACACGCGGACTCACTGCGCGCGGGCCGGGCGCAAGCGTGAGCGCAATGCGCTCCCTTCGCTGGACCGTCAATCAGCGGTGGGTGAACGTGGTGACTTAGACGTTTCTTTACCGCGCCCGCCTAATCCTTGGCCGATGGTCAGGACGTACTTCATCTTCCTGCTCTTCGCCGGATTCTTTGGCGCGGTCCTGAGCAACTGCAGTTCACGAAGCGTGACCAACGCCCGCGCGGTCAGCAACCCTTCGAACGCGTTAGACCGTGAGAAGGCCTACCAGGCCGAGATCCTCGACAAGGGTACCGAGCTCAACGACGACAGCTACGCCGGGCAGGACGTCGTCGAGCTGAAACGGCAACCGGACGGGCACTTCTATGCCGACGTCGAAATCAACAACATGCCGATCCATATCCTCGTCGATACCGGCGCCAGCGGCATTGCGTTGTCGCGCGACGATGCGAGACGCGCCGGGCTCACCGTATCCGTCGGAATGTTCGACGTCGTCGGCGAAGGTGCGGGCGGTGACGTCAAGGGCGAGTTCATCACGCTCGATACCGTCAGGCTCGGCAAGCAGACAGCGCGGCAGATGCCGGCGGTGATCCTCGACGGAGGCGATCAATCTTTACTCGGTCAGAGCTTCCTCCGACAGTTCCAGACGGTCGAGATCAAGAACGACACGATGGTGCTTCGCTAGGCAGCTTCCCGCTGCCGTTCGGCTGGTCTAGTCGGGGCGAATGCTGAAACCCGTTACGACCGATATCGAAGCGCTGAGAATCCTCGACGAGAGGCTGCGCTGGCTGTCGGCGTGGACAATCCACAACGCCAACCACGTTCGCGAGAATCATGACGGGCTGAAAGTCGGCGGTCATCAGGCGAGCTGCGCGTCGATGACGACGATCATGGCGGCTTTATACTTTCACGCGCTCGGGCCGAACGATCGCGTTGCCGTGAAACCGCATGCGGGGCCGGTGCTTCACGCCATCCATTATCTATTGGGTAGCCAGAGCCGCGAGGCGCTTGAGAATTTCCGCGGTTTCGGTGGCGCCCAGAGTTATCCGAGCCGGACCAAGGACAAGATCCCGGTCGACTTCTCGACGGGTTCGGTCGGCCTCGGAGTCGCGATCACCGCCTTTTCGAGCCTGATTCAGGATTATCTGACCGCGCACGGAATGATGGAGGAGGCCGATCGTGGCCGCTTCGTCGCTTTGGTCGGCGACGCCGAACTCGACGAAGGCAATATCTACGAGGCCCTGATCGAGGGTGCGAAACACGACGTCCGCAACCTCTGGTGGATCCTCGACTACAACCGCCAGAGTCTCGACGCGACCAGCGCGGACCGGATGTTCGAGCGGTTCGACGAGATCTTCCGCTCCTGCGGCTGGCGGGTCGTCGAGCTGCGATACGGAAAGCGCCTGAAGGCGACCCTCGAAACTTATCCGAGGCTCAAGTCCTGGTTCGATGCCTTGGGCAATGCCGAGCTCTCAGCGCTTCACTATCAGGGTGGCGGGGCACTCCGGAGGCGAATCGAGGCGGACCTCGGCAAGAGTGCATCCGCGTTCCTCAAGTCGAATGATGATGCAGCGCTTGCATCCTTGTTCAGTGATCTTGGCGGTCACTGTATGGACTCGCTCGTCGAGGCGTTCGATTCAGCGCAGGACGATGTCCCGACCTTCTTCATTGCCTGGACAATCAAGGGCAACGGCCTCCCCTTCGCCGGACACAAGGACAATCATGCCGGCCTGATGAACCCGACCCAGATGGCGGCCTGGCGCGAAGCCATGGGCGTCACCGAGGGTCGCGAGTGGGAGCGCTTCGAGGGCGTCGGCGACAATTTGCGGCCCGGGGTCGAGGCTCTCATCGAGCGCAGCCGCGTCGCTCGCGAAAAGCGTCAGCGCTCCTTCGGCCAGATCGACGTCCCGCCGATTCCGGCTCCGCCCGGCGCGGAGCAGTCCACCCAGGCGGCATTCGGACGGATCCTGCTGGAGATTGCCAAGTCGGGTGGAACGCTCGCCGACCGGATTGTCACGACCTCGCCCGACGTCACTGTTTCGACCAACCTCGGGGCCTGGGTGAACCAGCGCGGGCTGTTCCGGCGCGAGGGCGTGGACGACATTTTTGCAAGGGAAAAGATTGCGTCAGCGCAAAAATGGTCTTCCGCCAACAAAGGCCAACATATCGAGCTGGGAATCGCGGAAAACAACCTTTTCCTGATGCTCGCGGCCGCCGGCCTGGCCGGCGATCAATTCGCGACGCGCCTTATTCCAATCGGTACGCTCTACGATCCCTTCATTGCTCGCGGGCTCGATGCCCTGAACTACGCCTGCTATCAGGATGCCCGGTTTCTGCTCGTCGCGACGCCGAGCGGAATCACGCTCGGTCCGGAGGGCGGTGCGCACCAGTCGATCAATCCGCCCCTCATCGCGCTCGGCCAGCCGGGCCTTCGCCACTACGAGCCGGCATATGCCGACGAATTGGCGGCGATGATGGAATTGGCGTTCCGCCTGATCGACGATCCCAATGGCGAAAGCACTTATCTTCGCCTCTCGACCCGAAACGTCATTCAGGTCGAGCGCGAGAACGACGACTGGCGCGAAGGTGCGCTTAAAGGCGCGTACTGGCTAAGGGCCCCGGCCACGGGTGCCGAAGCGACGATCGTCGCGATGGGCGCCGTCATGCCCGAGGCGCTCGCGGCCTGGGAGGAATTGCATGAAGACATCCCCGGCCTCGGACTGTTGTCGGTGACTTCACCCGACCTCCTCCATCGCGGCTGGACTGCGGGCCAAACTTCACGCTGGCAGGGGGATCACAAGCCGAGCCATATCGAGCAATTGCTGTCAAAGCTTGGCCGCAACGCCGGCCTCGTGACGATCGCCGACGCCGCGCCCGCGTCCCTTTCCTGGCTTGGTGGAGTCCTTGGCCAACGGGTGGCCCCGCTTGGCGTCGAGCGGTTTGGCCAGACTGGCAATCTCGCAGATCTTTACTCGGTCTACCGCCTCGACGGCTCGGCGATCACGGAAGCCGCCGCTGAGATTCTGCTGCAGAACCGATGAGCAGGCCACTCCGGCTGATCGATTGAATGCCCGGCTGTATCGCTGACTGACGGGAAGCGTCGCACTGCAGCTTGGCAAGCGCTCGGCTGCTCCGTAGAGCGGCCAGATATGGCAGGGCGCTATTTCGACGAGTGGAAGGTCGGGGACCGCGTGGAGCACTCGATCTCGCGCACGGTCACCGAGACCGATAATCTGCTGATTTCCACTTTGACCCACAATCCTCAGCCGCTGCACATCGACCGCGAGGCTGCCGCCAAGACCGAGTTCGGCAAGCCGCTGGTCAATTCGGTCTTCACGTTCGGCTTGATGATCGGAGTCAGCGTCAACGACACGACACTCGGCACGCTCGTCGCCAACCTCGGCTACGACAAGCTGACCTTTCCGAAACCGGTGTTCGTCGGCGACACGCTGCGCTCGGAGAGCGAGTGCATTGAGGTCCGCGAGAGCAAGTCGCGGCCGAATGCTGGGATCGTCACCTGGGCGCACCGCAGTTTCAACCAGCGCGGCGAGCTGGTGTGCGAATGCACGCGCTCGGCTCTGTTGCTGAAGACGCCGCGATGACCGAGCCTCGAAGCTGGCTGTTCGTGCCGGCGGACAGCGAGAAGAAGATCGTCAAGGCGATCGAGAGCGAGGCCGACGCCGTCATTTTCGACCTCGAGGACAGCGTCGCTCCGGAGCAGAAGATCGCGGCGAGGCAGATCCTGAAAAACCTCGGCAAGCGTTCGGGCGGCCCGCAATGGTGGGTGCGCGTGAATCCGCTTGGCAGCGAACATCACAAGGACGACCTCGACGTCATCGGGATGGCTGATCTCCACGGCATCGTCTTGCCGAAGGCCGAAGGTGGTTCGGACGTCACTCAACTTGCCCACCGCACCGGCAACATCCCGATCCACGCGATCGTCACCGAGACCGCGGCGAGCCTGTTCGGAATGCTGAGCTATCGCGACCCGAAGTCGCCGCTCACGGCCATGAGCTGGGGCGCGGAAGACTTGTCGGCGGCGCTCGGCGCATCGTCGAAGTACGATTCGGACGGCACGCTCAGCTACACCTACAGGCTTGCTCGCTCCCTATGCCTTGCCGGAGCAGTCGCCGCGGGGGTCCAACCGGTCGATGGAGTCTTCGCTGACTTCCGCGACGAGGAAGGACTTAGCGCAGAGGCCAAGGCGGCCGCTCGCGAAGGCTTCACCGGCAAGCTCGCGATCCACCCCGCTCAGGTCGGCGTGATCAATGCCGCTTTCACCCCATCCGCAGGGGAAGTGGAGCATGCCCGCGCTATCGTCGAAGCATTCGACGCCGAGCCTCGAGCCGGCGTCTTGTCAGTAGGAGGCCGGATGGTCGACCGGCCGCATCTTGTGCAGGCAAGAAGGGTACTCGACCGCGCGAGATAAGGAGGCCGACATGGCGACGACTGCTGAACCCACCACGACTTCGGAACAGACTCACGGTCCGACGACGGCAAAGGGTTGGGGCACGGATGCGCCCGATCAGCCGCTTCGACCGATGGAATTCGAGCGCCGCGCCCTTCGGCCCGACGACGTCGCGATCAAGATCACCTACGCCGGCATTTGCCATTCCGACCTGCACACCTGCCGCAATGACTGGGGCGGAACCAAATACCCGGTCATTCCCGGGCACGAGATCGTCGGCACCGTCACCGCGGTTGGCGACGAGGTCACCCGCCACCGTGTCGGCGACACCGTTGCCGTCGGCTGCATGGTCGACAGCTGCATGGAGTGCGACCAGTGCCTCGAGGGCTGGGAAGTCTTCTGCCGCAAGGGATGTGTCCAGACCTACAACAGCGCGGATTATCACGACGGCACGATTTCCAAGGGCGGCTATACCGACCATATCGTCGTTCGCGACCACTTCTGCTGCAAGGTGCCCGAAGGCATGGACGTCAGCAAAGTCGCGCCGCTGCTGTGCGCGGGGATCACGACCTACTCGCCTCTTCGCCAGTACAATGTCGGGCCGAACACGAAGATGGCAGTCGTCGGATTGGGCGGCCTCGGCCACATGGGCGTGAAGCTCGGCGCAGCGCTCGGCGCTCACGTCACGATGATCACGACGACACCGAGCAAGGGACAGGACGCCCGCGAGCTTGGCGCTCACGACGTCATCATCTCGACCGACGCCGAGCAGATGAAAGCTGCCGCGACGCGCTTCGACTTCATCCTCAATACGATTCCGGTCAGCCACGAGATCGACGGCTATCTCCAGCTGCTCGGCCGCTCCGGCCGGATGGTGATTGTCGGGGCGCTGACACCGATGCCCGGCTTCACCGGCTTCAACATCATCTGGTGGAACCGAGCGGTCGGCGGATCGGCCATCGGCGGCATCCCCGAGACTCAGGAGATGCTCGATTTCTGCGCCGCCAAGAACATCTATCCGGACGTCGAGTTCATCCAGATGAACCAGGTGAACGAGGCCTATGAGCGGCTGCTCAAGAACGACGTCCGATACCGCTTCGTCATCGACATGAGCCGCG
>JBKPKZ010000117.1:0-24329 GCA_046731355.1 Pseudomonadota bacterium
CCCCGCAGGAGGGTTCTTGATCGGGCTTGGGCTGGACGCTCTGTTCGGCACCCGGCCCGTGTTCATGTTGCTGCTGCTGTTCTTCGGGTTCGGCGTCGGCATCAGGAACGTCATGCGAATTTCGAAGACACCGCCGGGCAGCAATCCCGGAGCTGGATCGTAAGAAGGTAAGAGCGACGTGGCCGAAGCAGGCAAGATCGACCCGATGCACCAGTTCACGGTGGAACCCATCGTTCCACTGCATATCGGCGGCTACGACATCAGCTTCACGAACAGCACGCTGTGGCTGTTCATCGCCCTTGCCCTGATCTGGGGCTTCTTCCTGCTGGGCTCGAGGCGCGAACTCGTGCCGGGCCGTTGGCAGATGGCTGCGGAAGGCGTGACCGGCTTCGTCGACAATATGGTGAAGGTGAACATCGGGCCCGAGGGCAAGAAGTTCATGCCCTATATCTTCTCGCTGTTCGTGTTCATTCTAACGGCGAACTTCCTCGGCCTGTTCCCGCTCGCCATCATCCCTGGATTGCACCAGTTCACGACGACGAGCCATTTCAGCATCACCGGCGTCCTTGCCGTGGTCAGCTTCTCGATCGTCTTGATCGTCGGCTTCTGGCGTCACAAGCTGCACTTCTTCTCGCTGTTCGTGCCGCACGGCACGCCGATAGTGATGGTGCCGCTTATCTTCCTGGTGGAGCTGCTCTCTTTCATGGTGCGCCCGTTCAGCCTCGGTCTCCGACTGTTCGTCGCGATGATCGCCGGCCACATCCTGATGGAAGTGTTCGGAAGCTTCATCGTCAGCGGCTTGAGCGGCGGTCCGATCGGCTGGGGCGTCAGCGCTCTAAGCTTCGTCTTCATCATCTTCGTGACGCTGCTGGAGCTGCTCGTCTGCGCCATCCAGGCTTATGTCTTCGCGCTGTTGACGACGCTGTACCTCAACGACGCTATCAACCTTCACTAGAGTTTAGGGCAAAGGAGTTTCTCATGGATTTCGCTTCCGCACAGGTCATCGGTGCTGGTCTGGCCGCAATCGGCGTTGGCGCCGCCGCGATCGGCGTTGGCAACGTGTTCGGCTCGTTCCTCGAGAGCGCGCTTCGCAACCCGGCAGCCGCCGACGGTCAGCAGGGCCGCCTGTTCATCGGCTTCGCCGCGGCAGAGCTCCTGGGCCTGATCGCGTTCGCGGTCGCGATGATCATCCTTTACGCGCGTTAATCTGACACGCGGCCGGGCCTTCGGGCCCGGTTAGACCGGGACGGCAGATGCCTCAGATCGTTCAACTTCCGCTGATCTTCTTCTCGCAGCTGTTCTGGCTCGCGGTGGTGTTCGGCATCATCTACTTCGTCATCGCGAAGGGCATGGTTCCGAAGATCCAGGGCGTGGTCGAAGACCGCGACCGCAAGATCTCCGACGACCTCGCGGCTGCCCAGAAGGCGCGCGAGCAGGCGGAAGCATCGGAAGAAGTCTATCGCCAGCGGATCGAGGCAGGCCGCGGCGACGCTTTGAAGGTGGCTCAGGAGGCCAAGAGTAAGGCCGCTCTGAACACCGAGAAGAAGCTGAAGGCGGTCGACGAGAAGATCGGGAAGAAAGTCGCCGAAGCGCAGGCAAAAATTCGCGAGGCAGCCGACAAGGCTCGTCGCGAGCTAGAGCCGGTGGCCGCCGAAGCAGCTAGCGAGCTCGTTTCCAAGCTCACCGGGCAGAAGATCGCCGCCGCGGACGCAGCGCTGGCAGTGAAGGCGGTGCTTCATGGCTAATACGGTTGCGACGGTCGAGCACAGCGCTACTCCAGCCGCCGAGCATGGCGGAGAAGGAGGGCTGTTCGGAGCGCCGTTCTTCATCTCGCTGGCGATGGTCGTCATCATCGTCGGCCTCATCTGGAAGAAGGTTCCGGATGCGATCGGCAAGGCCCTCGACAGCAAGATCGACGTAATCCGGAAGCAGCTCGCCGAGGCCGAGACGCTTCGCAAGGATGCCGAGGCGCTGAAGGCCGAATATGAGAAGAAGGCGAAGGCTGCCGACAAGGAAGCCGCTGCCATCGTCGAGCGCGCAAAACATGAAGCCGACACGATCGTCGCGCAGGCGAAAGAGAATGCTGAAGCCCTCGTGGAGCGCCGCCAGCGCATCGCCGAGGACAAGATCGCTGCCGAGGAGCGCGCTGCGGTCGAAAAACTTCGGGCGACGGCCGCGGAAGCGGCTCGCGAGGCAGCTGTCCGAATCATCCGCGAGCGCGTCGATGCGAAGGCCGACGAGACCCTTGTCGGAGATGCGATCCGGAGCATCGGCGGCCGCTGAGGCTCCCTGCCCTTGCCGCACACGTCGCGGCGTGGCACTCGCAGTCCCCTTGGGCGGTTAGCTCAGTTGGTAGAGCATCTCGTTTACACCGAGAGGGTCGGCGGTTCGAGCCCGTCACCGCCCACCATTCGATAAAGCGGCGCGACATGGTTTTTCCGCGAAGTAGCGGCACCTTGCAGAGCCTGCGATCCGCGACGAACACCCCCGCATGGGACTTGCTCAAGCCGAGCTAGAGCCCTTGAGGGATTTCGCCGCCTCCGGAGAAGGGCTCGAGGAATGAACCGATCGGGGTCGCCTTCCACCCACCGGTGGCGACGAAGCCGCGATTGAGGAACGCTCGCTTGCCGTAAGCAAGCGGACCGCCATCGGGGCCGTCGACCCGTCCACCGGCCGCGAGGAGGACGGCATGGCCAGCAGCCGTGTCCCACTCGCTGGTCGGGGATAGGCGTGGGTAGATGTCGGCGCGGCCTTCGGCGACGATGCAAAACTTCAGCGATGAACCGATCGCTACATAGCCGCACTCCCGTGCTGCCTCGCAGAGGTAGTCCGCAGTGGGCTGATTGAAGTGCGACTTCGAGGCGACCGCGACGAGTTGCTCACCGGGAACTCGGGTCTGGATCGGGACCCGTCCGCTGAGGTCTTCGAGCCAGGCGCCCTCGCCGACCAGCCCACCGTGGAGCTGCTTCGTAGCAGGTGCGAAGACGGCTCCGACATGCGGCGTTCCATCGACGATCAGACCGATATTGACCGTGTAATCGTCCCCACCGCGAACGAATTCCTTCGTTCCGTCGAGCGGGTCGACGAGGAAGTAGGTGTCGCCGTGCGCAGGAATGCGGCCGGCCGCGACTTCTTCTTCGGCGATAACGGGAACGCCCGGCGCGGCCTTCGCCAAAGCGGCGAGGATGACCAGTTCCGCAGCGCGGTCAGCTTCGGTGACCGGCGATGAATCCTGCTTGTGTTCGACGTCGTAGCCGCGCCGGACGACCTCGAGGATCGCTTCGCCGGCTTCGCGCGCTGCGACCGCAATGTCTTCGAGAAGCCGCGCGTACTCGCTGGTCATTTGCGGGTCGGCCTAGCGAGGTGCCATCCGGATGCCGCCGTCGAGGCGGATCGATTCCGCGTTGAGGTATGGCGTCTCAACGATGAAGGCGGCGAGCTCGCCATATTCCTCGGCCTTGCCGAGGCGCTTCGGGAACGGGACCTGAGCGCCGAGCGCTTCCTGCACGTTCTCCGGCATCATGGCGACCATCGGCGTCTTGAAGACGCCCGGCAGGATGGTGTTCACTCGGATGCCGTCGTTCATCAGGTCGCGAGCGATCGGCAAGGCCATGGCGAGAACGCCGCCCTTCGACGCCGAATAGGCCGCCTGCCCGATCTGGCCGTCCTCGGCCGCGACCGACGCCGTGTTGATGATGCAGCCGCGTTCGCCATCCTCCAGCGGGTCGAGACCGACCATTCCGTAAGCCGAGTGCGCGATGCAACGGAACGAGCCGATCAGGTTGATCTGAATGGCCAGCTCGAACTGGATCATCGGATAGAATTTGGCTTCGCCGGTGGCCTTGTCCCTGCCGACCGTCTTGGCGGCGTTGGCGACGCCGGCGCAGTTGACGAGCACGCGCTCCTGGCCGTGCGCCTCGCGTGCCCTGGCGAAGGCCGCCGCGACCTTCTCGTCACTGGTCACGTCGACTTCGCAAAAGACGCCGCCGATCTCGGACGCGACCTTCTCGCCCTTCTCGGTGTCGCGGTCGAAGATGGCCACTTTGGCTCCACGCTTCGCGAGCTCGCGAGCAGTCGCCTCGCCGAGGCCCGATGCGCCGCCGGTCACGACCGCTGCAATGCCTTGGATTTTCATTTCGTCTCCCTGGGTTCGACTCGAGCCAGGACCGCGCCCTCGCTCACTTGCGCGCCAGCCTGCGCGCTCAATTCGGCGACCGTCCCGTCGAATGGAGCAATCAGTCCATGCTCCATCTTCATGGCCTCCAGTGTTAGCAAACGTTGCCCTTTCGCAACGGTTTCTCCTTGGGAAACCTCGACCGCGGCGACCTTTCCCGGCATTGGCGCGGCAATCACGCCATTGCCGACGGCCTGGCCGCCGACGCTTCCGCGCGCGGCGAGGTCGAACTCGTAGGCGTTGCCTTCATAGAAGGCGACCACGCGTTCATCATCTCGGAAGCCGGAGACGGCTGCAAACTCGCCGTCGTCCGGCGCAACCGAGCGAAAGTCTCCATGACGCCCCAGAGCGACGCGGGCGCGCTGCGGCGCGTTGAGGCGGAAGCCCGCAAGCCCGCCGACCGCATCGTCGCTGTCATCCTGCGCCAGCGCCACCACCGCGGCCCCGCGCCAGATTGCCTCGTCGGGCTCGGCATCCGGAACGAGCTCGTCGAGGTGCCGCTCGATGAAACCTGTATCGATCTTTCCCGCACCGAATTCGTGCTGAAGTAAGGCATTGAACAGGAAGCCGGCATTGGTCCGGACCGGCCAGACTTCGACTTCGTCCAGAATGGCGGCGAGTCCGCCAATTGCTTCGTCGCGGTGGTCGCCGTGCGCGACGAGCTTGGCGATCATCGGATCGTAGAAGGGCGAGATTGCATCACCCTCCTCGACGCCGGTCTCGATGCGGCCTTCCTCGCCCAGGTCGAAATGGTCGAGCGGACCGACGCTCGGCAGGAAGCCCTTCGCCGGATCCTCGGCATAAAGCCGGGCCTCGATCGCCCAGCCGTTGATCGAGAGCTCCTCCTGCCTTTTCGGAAGCTGTTCACCCGACGCAACGCGGAGCTGCCATTCGACCAGGTCCTGCCCGGTGATCTCCTCGGTCACTGGATGCTCGACCTGAAGCCGCGTGTTCATTTCCATGAACCAGATGCGGTCGCCCGTCAGGCCCTTGCTCGCGTCGGCGATGAATTCGATCGTTCCCGCCCCTTCGTAGTTCACGGCCTTGGCAGCGCGCACTGCCGCCGAGCAAACCGCCTCGCGCGTGGCCTCGTCCATGCCGGGCGCGGGCGCTTCCTCGATCACCTTCTGGTGGCGGCGCTGGAGCGAACAGTCGCGCTCGAACAGGTGGACGACATTCCCGTGGCCGTCGCCGAACACCTGCACTTCGATGTGGCGCGGCGAGAGGATGTATTTCTCGATCAGGACTCGGTCGTCGCCGAACGAGCTTGCTGCTTCGCGCTTGCAGCTTTCGAGCGCATCGTCGAATTGGGCGGCCTCGTCGACCCGGCGCATCCCCTTCCCGCCGCCGCCCGCGACCGCCTTGATCAGTACCGGGTAGCCGATCGCGTCAGATTCGGCCTTCAGCCGCTTCGGATTCTGGTCCTCGCCGAGATAGCCGGGAGTCACCGGAACTCCCGCGTCGGACATCAATTTCTTCGCGGCATCCTTGAGGCCCATTGCCCGAATGCTGTCCGGCTTCGGCCCGACCCAGACCAGCCCGGCGTCGATCACCGCCTGAGCAAAGTCGGCGTTCTCAGAAAGGAAGCCGTAGCCCGGGTGGATCGCCTTGGCCTTGGTCGCCTTGGCGGCCTCGATGATCCTCTCACCGACGAGATAGCTTTCGAGCGCCGGGCTCGGCCCAATGTGCACCGCCTCGTCCGCCATGCGCACGTGCAGCGCCTTCGCGTCGGCGTCCGAGTAAACCGCGATCGTGCGGATCCCCATCCGGCGCGCGGTGCGAATGATGCGGCAGGCGATCTCCCCGCGGTTGGCGATGAGCAGCGACCTAATCACTCGGCGGCAACCCGCATCGGTTCTTCCGCCTCGAGTGGTTTCAGCCCGAGTTTCGCGAACAGCTCGGCGTCCGCATTGTCGCCCGCGTTCGGCGTCGTCAGCAGCCGCTCGCCGGTGAAGATGCTGTTCGCGCCGGCGAGGAAGCAAAGAGCCTGTGTGGATTCCGACATGCTCTCGCGGCCGGCGGACAGGCGCACCATCGACCGCGGCATGGTGATCCGCGCGACTGCGACGGTGCGCACGAACTCGATATCATCGATCGGCTTCTCCTCGCCCCACATGTCGCCGATGACGGTGCCCCTTATCGGCACCAGCGCGTTCACGGGCACGCTTTCCGGATGACGCGGAAGCGTCGCGAGCGAGTGGATGAAACCGACACGGTCCTCGCGGGTCTCGCCCATGCCGACGATTCCGCCGCAGCAGACGGCCATCCCCGCCTTGCGCACTTCCTCCAGCGTGTCGAGCCGCTCCTGGAACGTCCGCGTGGTGATGATGTCGCCGTAATGCTCAGGCGAGGTGTCGATGTTGTGGTTGTAATAGTCGAGCCCGGCGTCCTTCAGCGCGCGCGCCTGTTCGCCCGTCAGCATGCCGAGCGTCATGCAGGTCTCGAGGCCCAATGCCTTCACTTCCCCCACCATCCGGCAGAGCGCCGACATGTCGCGATTCTTCGGAGAGCGCCATGCCGCACCCATGCAGAAACGTTGGGACCCGTGCGCCTTTGCCTCGCGGGCGGCGGCGATGACGGCGTCGGAGTCCATCAGCTTCTCGGCCTTAAGGCCGGTGTCGGCATGCGCCGATTGCGAGCAGTAGCCGCAATCCTCGGGGCAGCCGCCGGTCTTGATCGACAGCAATGTGCAAAGCTGCACTTCGCCCGCGGGGTGATGGTGCCGGTGTACGCCGGCCGCTCGGAATACGAGCTCCGTGAAGGGAAGGTCGAAAAGCTCCGCGATCTCGGCGCGGGTCCAGTCGGTGCGGGTCATTGGGACGGACAATCCGTTGTTCGAGAAGAAAAGGTCAGGTTCATGATTTTCCAAGTGCCGTTGTCACGAACCAGATCGAAATGGTCGAAGCCGCAGTTGGTCGCCTTGCCATCGACGCGAACAATGAACGGGGCCCAGACCATCGCCACGTCGCCATCGATCTCGATCGCCGGATCGCTGATCCGTTCCTGGAAGCCCGAGCCAGGTTGAAGCCGCTGGGCGAACTCGGTCCAGCTTTGCTGGCGAAGGCCGCTGGAATTGGCCCGCGTTCCCGTCGCCGTGACCCGCCCTTCTGGATAGACGTTCCGAAGCAATGCCGCGCCGTCCCCGCTCTCGAAGGCAGCGAATGCGGCATTGATCGGCACCAGGACTGCCGATGTGTCGCCGTCGGGAGGCGGAAGCGCCTTCGCGGGCGGCAGACCCTGAGCTGCCACGGCGGCGAAAAATGCAAGAAGCACGGACATGGACGGCATCACATCCGGAACACGCCGAACTGCGGACGATCCGGAATCGGCGCGTTGAGGCATGCTGCGAACGCCAGCCCCAACACGTCCCTCGTCTGCGCAGGGTCGATGATGCCGTCGTCCCAAAGCCGCGAGGTGGCGTGCCAGGGATTGCCCTGTGCCTCGTAATCGTCGCGGATCGGTTGCTTGAAGGCTTCGGCTTGCTCCGGAGTCCACTTGTCGGCGTCGCGGTGAACCGTGGCGAGCACGCTCGCCGCCTGCTCGCCGCCCATTACGCTGATACGCGAGTTGGGCCAGGTGAAGAGGAAACGGGGCGAGTAGGCGCGGCCGCTCATTCCGTAATTGCCGGCTCCGAAGCTGCCGCCGATCAGCACGGTGATCTTGGGCACGCTCGCGGTGGCGACGGCGGTGACCAGCTTGGCGCCATGCTTGGCGATGCCCTCCGCCTCATATTTTCCACCGACCATGAACCCGCTGATGTTCTGGAGGAACAGCAAGGGCGTTCGGCGCTGGCAGGCGAGCTCGATGAAATGCGCGCCCTTCACGGCGCTCTCGCTGAACAGGATCCCGTTGTTGGCGAGAATCGCGACCGGCATGCCCCAGATGTGCGCGAAGCCGCAGACGAGCGTCGAACCATAGAGCGGTTTGAACTCGTGGAACTCGGAGCCGTCGACGATGCGCGCGATCACTTCGTGCACGTCGTAAGGTGCGCGGACGTCTTCGGGGATGACGCCGTACAATTCTTCCGGGTCGTATGCCGTCGCCCGCGGCTCGCGAAGCTCGATACCTGCGCCGGCTTCCGGCTGCAGCGTCGAGACGATGTCGCGGACGATGGTCAGCGCATGCTCGTCATTCTCGGCGAGATGATCGACGACGCCACTCTTGCGGGCATGGAGGTCGCCGCCGCCGAGGTCCTCGGCGCTGATCTCCTCGCCCGTCGCCGCCTTCACCAAGGGCGGGCCGCCGAGGAAGATCGTACCCTGGTTGCGGACGATGACGCTCTCGTCGCTCATCGCCGGCACGTAGGCGCCGCCGGCGGTGCAGCTGCCCATGACGCAGGCGATCTGGGCGATACCCTTCGAACTCATCTGCGCCTGGTTGAAGAAGATTCGGCCGAAATGCTCGCGGTCGGGGAAGACCTCAGCCTGGTGCGGCAGGTTCGCACCGCCCGAATCCACGAGATAGACGCACGGCAGCCGGTTCTCGAGTGCGATTTCCTGAGCGCGAAGGTGCTTCTTGACCGTCAGTGGGTAGTAGGTCCCTCCCTTCACCGTCGCGTCATTGCAGACGATCATCGCCTGCCGCCCCGACACTCGGCCGATGCCGGCAATCATGCCCGCTCCAGGAACCTCGTGATGGTAAAGGTCAAAGGCTGCAAGCTGTCCGATCTCGAGGAACGGTGAGCCCGGATCGAGAAGGCGCTCAACCCGATCCCGCGGGAGCAATTTTCCACGCTCGACGTGGCGCTTGCGATGCTGCTCCGACCCGCCCTTGGCCGCCTTGGCGACGTCGGCGCGCAACTTATCGACCAAAGCGCGGTTGTGCTCACGACGGGCACGAAAATCATCGCTGTCGGGGCTGATGCTTGTCTGAAGCCTTGGTGCGCTCATGCCCTGTGTAGGTCCGTTGGTCGAAAAATCCCTGCGCCCGCCTAGCTGCTGCGGCAGCGCTTGGCAAAACCCCACGAAAGGCCCGGAATGAACCGTTCAAAGCTGCTCCTCGTCGCCTCCGCGTTCGCGCTCTCCCTTTCCGCTTGTCAGCAGGCCGGCACCGGCACCGAACAGGGAAGCAGCGCCGCCCAGGGCACCGAGCTTGGAATCGTGCCGGCGTCGATGGACACGTCGGTCAAGCCGGGTGACGATTTCTTCGGCTACGCGAACGGTGCCTGGGTCAAGAACACGCCCATCCCGGAGGACCGGTCCAGGATCGGCGGCTTCACCATCGCGGACATGGAACGTGAGCGGCAGACCAAGGAGCTCCTTGCGAACATCCTCAAGTCGAACCCGGACGCGGGGTCGAACGAAGGCAAGATCGCGAACTTCTACAACGCCTATCTGAACACCGACGCGATCGACAAGGCCGGCCTGACGCCTGCCAAGGCCGACCTCGATGCGATCGCCGGGATTGCCGACAAGAAAGCTCTGAGCGCCGCGATCGGCGGAACGCTTCGGGCCGATACAGACCCGCTCAACGCGACGAACTTCCACACCGAGAATCTGTTCGGCATCTTCGTCACGCAGGGACTGAATACGCCGGGCGAGACACTTCCCTATGTCATGCAGGGCGGCATCGGCCTTCCGGAGCGCGAATATTACCTCTCAGGCGACGCCAAGATGGCGGACCTGCGCGCCAAGTACCGCGCCTACGTCCAGCAGGTCCTGACGCTCGCCAACTACCCCGACCCGCAGGGCTCGACGAAGCGCATCCTGGATCTCGAAACCAAGATCGCCCGCGCCCATGCGACGCGCCAGGAGAGCGAGGACTTCGCCAAGGGCGCCCAGATATGGACCCGTGCCGATCTGGAGAAGAAGGCCCCCGGGATCGACTGGACCGCGCTTCTCGACGCCGCGCAGCTAGGATCGGCTCAGAAATTCGAGGCCTATCACGCAACGGCGATCCCGAAGCTTTCGGCGCTGGTCGCTTCCGAGCCTCTCCAGGCCTGGAAGGATTGGCTGGCGTTCCATACGCTCAACGAACAAGCGAGCGTTCTTCCAAAAGGGTTCCGCGACGCGAGCTTCGCCTTCAACGGAACGGCTCTTCAAGGGACCCCGAAGGAACGGGCGCGCGACGAGCTGGCGATGAACTCGGTCAGCGCCGAGCTGCAGGATGCGGTCGGCAAGGCATACGTCGACAAATACTTCCCTGCCTCTGCCAAGGCCCAGGTCCAGACGATGGTCGACGAGATCAAGGCCGCCTTCTCGCGCCGGGTCCAGGCGATCGACTGGATGGCGCCTTCAACGAAGCAGGAAGCGCTCAAGAAGGTTGAAACGATCGTCGTCGGCGTCGGCTACCCCGACACGTGGCGCGACTATTCTTCGCTGACCATCGGCAACGACGCCTATGCCAATCTGAAAAACGCGCGTCTTCTCGAATATCGGCACCAGATCGCGAAGATCGGCAAGCCGATGGACCGCAACGAATGGTGGATGCCGCCACAGCTGGTGAACGCGGTCAATCTTCCGGTGCAAAACGCTCTCAACTTCCCGGCCGCGATCCTGCAGAGGCCCTTCTTCGATCCGAAGGCCGACGCAGCCTATAATTACGGCGGCATCGGAGCGACGATCGGCCACGAGATCAGCCACAGCTTCGACAACAATGGCGCTCTGTTCGATTCCACCGGGCGCCTGCGCAACTGGTGGACCCCGGAGGACTTCAAGCGCTTCCAGCAGGCGGGCGAAGCCCTTGCTAAGCAATATGACGCGTACGAAGCGCTTCCAGGACTCCACGTGAACGGTGAGCTCACGCTCGGGGAGAATATCGCTGACGTCGCCGGCCTTGCAGCCGCTTACGACGCTTACAAGCACTCGCTTGGCGGCAAGGAGGCCCCGATCATCGAGGGTTTCACCGGCGATCAGCGCTTCTTCATAGCCTATGCTCAATCCTGGGCGATCAAGCAGCGCGACGAGCTCATCCGACAGCGCATCGCGACCGACGGTCACGCACCGGGCAATTTCCGCGCGCTGACGGTTCGAAACCTCGACGCCTGGTACCCCGCCTTCAAGGTGCAACAGGGCGAGAAGCTCTACCTTGCGCCCGACAAGCGCGTGAAGGTCTGGTAATTTGACATCGGGGGGCGACCGTCACTGGTCGTCCCGTCGACCGGCCTCAGGCAGTCGGGGGCAAGGGTTCGCCTTCCCGGTTCGCGCCCAGGAATTGGCTGTAGAGCCAGCCAATTCCGATCAGGCTCAGTCCGAGGGCAATGAACGATCCGATCCGGAGCAGCCCGTCAAGACCCGACGCGTCGAGCAGGAAGACCTTCGCCACCGCGACGATCATGATCACCAGGGAGGCGATACGCCAGTCGCGCAGCCCCTTCACGATCCCCCAGACCAGGAAGCCCACCGCAAGTGAAATGGCGACGATGGAGCGGCAGATGTCCTCCCAGTCGCTGAGACCGTGAACGGTAAGGATCGAGCCGTGGAACAGCTGCCGCAGGCTGGAGAAGGCGAACAGAAAGATCAGCACCATCGGCGCCGCTGAAACGAGCCGGTGCAGGACATTGGGGAGCTCCCGGCGATCGACGATCCACAAGGCCGCCAACGGAATTGCATAAGCCGGAAGCAACAGGTTCACGACCGGCAGCCCACCGACTGCCTGATCCTCCCACAGCGGGTTGTGAAGGATCATCGTGTACCAGGCGAAATGTGCCAGGCCGGCGAGGGCGAGACCGACGGCAATTCGTTGCTTGCCGAGTTGCCCGGCCAGCAGTGCGGCCGCTACCAGCAATGCTTCCCAACCGGTTCGCTCGGCAAGGCCGAGACGAATGAATTCTGCAGCGTCTCCGATAAACCAGATCTGCTTGAACAGCACGTGGAGGCCGATCGCGGCCATTCCAAGCGCCAATGTGAGCGCCAGGCGGCGGTCCTCCCGTTCGAGTACCGGTTCGGTCAGCTTCGATCCCAGGCCGATCAGGGCGGCCGGCGCGAGGAGCCTCAGTGCCGTTTCCCGGACCTGCGGGAGCTCGGTCACGAGCACGGGATTGCCGAACAGGGACTCTAATCCGGCCAGCGCCCACTGCGCGAGCGGAAGCACGGCCCAGAGGAAGCTGATCCCGAGCAGCGTCGTCAGCGCGGGCAGCAGGGAGTCGCGGCCTTGCCTGCGTGACAGATATGCCAGGGCCGCAAGGGCGACCGCGGGCACCAACGGAAGCGCGTTCCCGAACGGAAGCTGGGCGAGCGCGCCATAGCCGAGGATTGCCGCAGCGGTCTGGGCCGTCCTCCTGGACGCCTTGGTTCGGCACTTGAAACCATAGATGGCAGCGACACCCGCAAGGACGCTCCAACGGGCCAGAGCAATCACCAGGCCGACGGGCAACTTGAACCCGAACAGGCGGCCAAATTCCTCGATCATGCGATCGCCGTTCGTCAGCAACAGGACGCTCGACCCGCCAAAAATCCAGGCACTCGTTTCGAGGCGCGGGTCTTTGGACCATAAGCCCAGCGCGAGCAGTCCGAGCCCAATCAATGCGACGACGGGAGCGAGCGACCAGCCGGGAAGCGCGAGATAGGCCGCGGCGGCAACGAGCAGTGCGGCCGTCGTCGCCAATGTCGCGAAACGGGAATCGTCTCGACGGTCGGGATTGCTCCAGCCCAGCGCCGCGACGCCCGCGGGCAAGAGGGCCGATCCCAAGGCCATCAGCGCGAGTGTCGTGTCGTTGCTTCCGTCGATCCGGTAGAAGTGGATCAAGGGGACAATCAGTCCGGCGAGACCGATTGCTGCAATCTCGGCGGTCTCCACCATCGAGCCGCGCGGGCTCCAGTGGGCGAGAATCGCCGGCACACCGTAGAGCGTTCCTCCGAGGACCATGACGATCGCCAGGTTCACTGCAGTCGGGTTCGGCCAGGCCGCGAGCAGCAGAAGCGCCATTGCAAGCCCGACGGCGGGTAGCCGCTGCAGGCGCTCATCGCGTGCGGAGATCCACAGCACCGCGGCCGAGATGAGCCCGAACAGCCCCCAGTGAAGCAGCGTGAATCCGCCGGTTGCGACGAGGCCCGCCATCTGCGCGGCCGCAGCGATGCTGCCGGCGATCCGCACCGCATTTCCAAGTTTTCCCGAGAAGGCCACCATCGGCAGCACGACCCCGAGCAGGATGATGTAGAGACCGAGCGAGATTGACGCTGCCGAATCCAGCGTTCCGCCAAGCAGCAACAGCCCAGCCCAGCCGAATCCACCGGTCAGGGCCCCGATCCCGAGCCACATCCAGCGCTGGCTCTTGGACAGGACCGAAAGCCCGCCGACGGCCATTGCGAGATAGGAAGCGAGCAACGGAATGTTGGGTTCGCCCGATCCCACAAGTGCGGGCGCGGCGAGGCCACCAGCGAGGCCGAGCAGAGCGCTTGGAGCCCCGAAACGCAGCGAAAGCCCCATTGCGAGTGCCGTGACTGCGGCCATCCCAAGGAAGGCCGTTACCGGCCCAACCAGGTGGTAGACGTTGGCCGCGATGAGGATCGCGCCGTAGAGGCTGGCGACGCCAGCGCCCGCAAGCGCCTGACGGACGCGCGGGTCGCGAACCCGGTCATCGGCTCGAAGCGCCAGCTCGGCGGACCCGATGAGCGCGAAACCGAAGATCAGTCCGCTGATCACTCGGACGAGCGGCGAGATCAGGCCGGCATCGATCGAGTATTTGACGATGAGCATGCCCGCCACCGCGAGCGTGATTCCGCCGGCCCAGATCGGCAGCTTCCGTCCGAAGATGTCCTCGAAGCCGAACTTGCGCTCCCCGGCCCCTGCTTCGGAGCTTTCCAGCTCCGGCGAAGCGTGGATGCCGGCAGATTCCCCAGGCTCGAGCACTTGCTCCTCGAACTCAGGCGTGACGGCCTGCGCGACCGGTTCTGACCCGATGACCCTCAAGGGCGTGTGCCGCTCCGCCGGGACAGGATCGTCCGCCGGCTCTGGCGTGGCTGGCTCTTCGGAACGGGATTCGAATGAGTGGGCGGCCGCGCGCTGGAGCTCGAGTTCACCAACCCGAGCCTGGAGCCGGTCCAACCGGCTCCACAAACGTGCAATCACGACGATCAGAGCGATGGTGACCAGCACGGACATCATGTCCACTCCCTGTTGACGTGTCGTTCGTAACGAATAAATGACCACTGTTCAATTAATAAATTAGACAGTGTTCAATTAAATGCTTACGAATGCATCATGGGGAGACGATCCGACCATAGCAGGCCCGAGCTCGAACAGCTCATCCTTGCGGAGGGCCATCGTCAGATGGCGGAGCATGGATTCGCCCGCTTCTCGGCGAGAGAGGTTGCGAAGCGGATCGGCTACTCGGTCGGCACGCTCTACAACGTGTTTGGGACCTACGACCGGCTGGTACTGGCGATCAACACAGAGACGTTTCGCTTGTGGACCCGTCATCTGCAGGATCGGCTTGCGGAGGCCGACAAAGACCGGATTCGTGCCCTGGTAGAAGGCTATTTCAGCTTCGCGCGGGCCAACCGGAACCTGTGGATGGCAATTTACGACCATCGCCTTCCGTCCGGGATGGCGATACCCGAGGAATTCCTGCCGGACCGCTCGACACTGACCAACATCGTGATCGACGAGGTCGCAGCGGCGCTTCCCGAAGCGCGCCGCGAGCACGCCCCGCGCCTCGCCAGGTCATTGATCGCGACGGTGCACGGTCATTGCACCTTCACCCTCGATGGCACGTTCGAGCTGATGGGCGTCAAAGAACCCGAAGAGCTTGCACTGGCACGCGTGAGGGATTCGCTCGCGGCCGCTTAGCTCGCGGCCGCTTAGCTCCCGACCAGCTCCCGTCCGATGAGCATGCGGCGGATTTCGTTGGTGCCTGCGCCGATGTCGAGCAGCTTGGCGTCGCGATAGTAGCGCTCGACCGGCCAGTCCTTGGTGTAGCCCGCGCCGCCGAGCGCCTGCACCGCCTCGTTGGCGACCTTCACTGCGTTCTCCGAGGCCAGAAGGATTGCTCCCGCAGCGTCGTGCCGGGTGGTCTTGCCGGCATCGCAGGCCCTGGCGACCTGATAGACGTAGGCGCGCGCCGAATTGAGCGCGACGTACATGTCGGCGACTTTCGCCTGCATCAGCTGGAACGTGCCTATCGGTTTTCCGAACTGCTTGCGCTCGCGGACATACGGCAGGACCACGTCGAGACAGGCCTGCATGATGCCGATCTGCATGCCGGCGAGCACCGTCCGCTCGTAGTCGAGGCCGCTCATCAGCACCTCGACGCCCTTGTTTTCCTCGCCCAGGATGTTTTCCGGCGGGACGAAACAGTCTTCGAACACGAGCTCGGCTGTCGGCGAACCGCGGATGCCGAGCTTGTCGACTTTCTGGCCGATCGAGAAGCCGTCCATCTCCTTTTCGATCAGGAAGGCAGTGATTCCGCGACTGCCCTCGCCGGTCTTGGCGTAAACGACGAGCGTATTGGCTTCGGAGCCGTTGGTGATCCAGAACTTGGTGCCATTGAGGCGGTAGCCGTTGCCGATTTTCTCGGCCTTCAGTTTCATTCCGACGACGTCGCTTCCAGCGCCTGCCTCGCTCATCGCCAGCGCGCCGACGTGCTCGCCGCTAATCAGCTTGGGAAGATATCTCTGCTTCTGCTCCGGGTTGGCCCAGCGGCGGATCTGGTTGACGCAGAGGTTGGAGTGGGCGCCGTAGCTGAGCCCGACCGAGCCGGACGCCCGGGCCACTTCTTCCTGCGCGACGACATGCTCGAGATACCCAAGGCCGAGCCCGCCATCCTCTTCTGCGACGGTGATCCCGTGGAGGCCGAGCTCACCCATCTGCGGCCAGAGATGCCGCGGGAATTCGTCCTTTTCGTCGATCTCCGCCGCGATCGGCGCGATCTTGTCCGCGGCAAAGCGCTGGGTGGTTTCACGGATTGTGTCGGCCATCTCGCCGAGCTGAAAGTCGAACGCTGCGTCGGACATCTGAGAGCCTCTCTGGTTGGCCGCGCGCCTAGCACCCGCATTGCCGTTTGAACAAGCAAGTCCGCAGTCTTATGTGCAGCGCAACAATCCGACTCCGGAGCAAATTCGATGGCCACCACCGCTGAAGATCCCACTGTCATCCTTTCGATCGCCCGCACCCCGATGGGCTCGATGCAGGGCGCCCTCGCCGACGCGACGGCGACCGACCTCGGCGCGACTGCGGTGAAAGCCGCTGTCGAGCGCGCAGGTGTCTCCGGCGAGGACATCGACCGCATCTACATGGGTTGCGTGCTTCCGGCCGGTCTTGGACAGGCCCCTGCCCGCCAGGCGGCAATCAAGGCTGGCCTTCCCAAGTCGGTCCAGGCGACCACGGTCAACAAGGTCTGCGGTTCCGGCATGCAGACGGTGATCATGGGCGACGAGGCCCTTTCGGCCGGCAACGCCAATTTCATCATCGCGGGCGGAATGGAGTCGATGACCAACGCTCCGTACCTGCTCAAGAAGCACCGCTCGGGCGCGCGCATCGGGCACGACACGGCTTACGACCACATGTTCCTTGACGGCCTCGAGGACGCTTACGAGGAAGGTCGCGCGATGGGCAGTTTTGCGCAGTGCACCGCCGACGAATATCAGCTGACTCGCGAGCAGATGGACGATTACGCCATCGAGAGCCTCAGCCGGGCCAAGGCCGCGATCGACAGTGGGGGCTTCAAGGACGAGATCGTCCCCGTCACCATCAAGAGCCGCGCGGGCGAGACCATCGTCGACACCGACGAGGCTCCGGGCCGCGGCCGGCCGGACAAGATTCCGCAGCTGAAGCCCGCTTTCTCGAAGGAAGGCACGATTACTGCCGCGACCAGCTCGTCGATCTCCGACGGCGCCGCCGCGGTCGTCCTGACCCGTGAGTCCGTTGCAAGCGCCAAGGGCCTCGACCCGGTTGCCCGCATCGTCGCGACTGCCGCGCACGCTCAGGAGCCGGCACAGTTCACGGTCGCCCCGATCGGAGCGATCGAGAAGGTGCTGCAGAAGGCCGGCTGGAAGGCATCGGACGTCGACCTGTGGGAAGTGAACGAGGCGTTTGCCTGCGTTGCCATGTTCGCAATGAAGGACCTCGGCATCCCGCACGAGAAGATCAACGTCCACGGCGGCGCGACCGCGCTCGGCCACCCGATCGGCGCCAGCGGCACCCGCATCCTGGTGACCCTTGTCAATGCGCTCAAGGGCAAGGGCCTGAAGCGCGGCGTCGCCAGCCTCTGCATCGGCGGAGGCGAAGCGACCGCGGTGGCGGTAGAGTTGGTCTGACCCCTGGCGTGCTCGACGCCGCGCTCACCTTCGAGCGCGACGGTGCGCAGCGTCTCCCAGGCATAGCCAAAGGCTGCGTGCATGAGTTGCGCGCAGCCTTTGCGCATGTGGCTCCGGAACGGGCAGGCGTTCGGCTAGGCAGCTTGTCATCCGCGTCCCACCTTTTTCGAGCAGATGGAGCGGTCGGCGCCGTCGCAGCATCCGTTCTGGGATCCTCCACCAAGCCCGTTCGGGCGATCTATTTCGACAAGTCCAATCACGCAAACTGGTCACTTGATTGGCATCAGGATCGGGTCATCTGCGTTCGCGAGCGAGCCGACGTGCCCGGCTTTGGTCCGTGGACCATCAAGTCCGGTCTGCTCCACGTCGTTCCTCCGTTCGAAATCCTCGCGAAAATGGTGACGCTGCGAGTCCATCTCGACGATGTCGGCGCCGGCAATGCGCCGCTCCTGATCGCGCCGGGATCGCATTTGCTTGGCAAGATCGGCGAGGCGCGGATCGCTCTGGCAGTCGAGCAATGCGGCGAATCCGTCTGCCTCGCGGATGCTGGAGACGTCTGGCTCTACGCTACGCCAATTCTCCATGCTTCGAGGGCGTCTGCAACTCCATCGCGGCGGCGGGTGCTGCAATTGGACTATGCCGCTTTCGAACTGCCGTCCGGATTGGACTGGGAACCGCTCATTTGAGCTCCATCGCTCCGACCGACATTCCGTGGTAAGGCGCTGCCCCTCCAACAGGGGGAGAGCATCCATGAGACAGCTTCTACTGATTGCCGGTTTCGCCGCGATTGCGGCTTGTGGCCAGAAGCAGGAATCGAACGCGGCCGAGGACTCCAACGTCGCCCTCGCCGAGCCTGACGCGAACGCCGTGGCCGAAACCACTCCGGCCGCTTTCCAGCTCAATGAAACGACCTGGACCTTCACCGACAAGGACGGGCAGGCCGTCCAGGAATCGATCGATGCCAACGGCAACTACATCGCCAATGCGGGCGAGAAGCATGTCGATCACGGCACGAGCGTCATGAAGGAAGGAAAGGCCTGCTTCACCAGTGCAATGGACAAGCAGGGGGAGACCTGCTGGACGACCCAGCCGGTCGAGATCGGACAGTCGATGGAGACCACCAGCGACAAGGGCGAGAAGCTGACGGTCACCCGGGTCGCCTACGTTCCGATGTCGATGCCGAGCTAACAGGGAGAGCAGGAATGAAAAAACTATTGCTGGTAGCTGGAATTGCCGCGCTTGCGGCTTGTGGGCAGAAGCAGGAGCCCGCTGCGACCGAGGACGCGAATGCAACGATCGCCGCGGCTGACGCCAATGCGGCCGATTCAAACGTTGCCGCGATGACGACCGCGAATGGCTCGACCCCCGGTACCTACGAAGTCACGATGAAAGACGGCACCAAGGCCCAGTCGATCCTCAATGCCGACGGTACCTACGTCGACAAGAATTCGGACGGCACGGAATCGAAAGGCACCTGGAACGTCGCAGGCGGCAAGACCTGCTTCGATCCAGAAGGTGACGAGGGCCCAACCTGCTACAGCGAAACTTCGACGGCCGCTGACGGAACATTCACAGCGACGCCCGACAAGGGCGATCCTGTCACGGTCAAGAAGGTCGGCTGAATCAGGGCGCGGGCCCTTACTTACTTGGGGCCCGCGTAAGCCCAGCATTCCACTTCGAGCAACGCCCCGAGCGCCAACCCGTCGGCGCCGAATGCGCTGCGCGCGGGAAACTTACCGTCGGGGAAATAGGTCACGTAGACCTTATTGAAGGCCGGCCAATCGGCCATGTTGTCGAGCATCACCGTGCATTTGACGACGTCTCCGAAACCCAGACCCTGCTTCTTCAGAACAGTGCCAATATTGTCCATCGCCTGCCGCGCCTGCGCCTCCATGCCCTCGGGCAGCTTGCCATCCGGCGTATTTCCGAGCTGGCCCGACAAATAGAGCATGTCACCGACGCGGACCGCTTCCGAGAAGGGCAGTCTCTGGCCGTTGAACGTCGGAGCTCCGATATGTTCGACCGCCGGGCGGGTGTGCGCAGATGCATCGCTTGCCATGATCGCCAATACTCCTGCCGCTATCGCTCTCATTACCGCTCCCCTCATGCGACTTGCTCGCCTAGCACGGCGTGTTGTCGTCAGCGAGGCATCAGCATTCTCCGCTTGCAAACGACCCAGAAGATCGCGGCGAGCTGGACGAGAGCAAGGCAGGTCTAATCGACGGCTTCTCCGTCGCTTACGCCCCAGATGTCGGAGATTCGGATATAGCCTCCGCGCTTGCCGATCTCGATGTGGCACCAACCGTTTCCACAGTGCTCGATGCGGCCAACGACACCCGCTTGGGCGGTGTATTGAACCCGGCTGCCCGCATCGGCCTTGACGTGAATCGGCCTTGGGTCGCCCTGCTTCACGATGGCGGTCCGCCGGTCGCTGAGAAGCGAGACCAGCATCCACCCTTGAGTCCCTTCAGGATCCTCGACCAGCCGCCAGTTGGGATACGTCTTCACAACCCGGATCGGCAGGTCGCGGCGCTTGTAGAGCCAGACGCCCGGATAATTGCGCCCCGGCCCCGTCCGCATCATCGCTTCGCCGGAGGCGATCGAGGCCCAGTAAGGCGGCTTTTTCTCCTGCGCGGCTGCCGGCGCAGCGAGAGCAAGGATAACGGCGGCAACGACCCCCTTACGCAAACTCAAGCTCCCGTCAGGATCCTGTCCACCAGCTGCTTCACGGTCGGAATGAAGCCGTTGGAATAGAATGGGTCGGACTTGAACCGGAACGCGGCATGGCCTGCGAACATCAGGTTCTGCTCGACCGGGCCACCGTGCGCGATGTCCTGAAGAGTCTTCTGAATGCAGAAGCTGCGCGGGTCGGCGAGCCGCCCGGTTGAGTTTTTCTCATTGTCCGCCCAGGACGAGAAGGCGCACTGGCTAAGGCAGCCCATGCATTCCGCCTGGTCGTGGCGGATGATGTTCTTTTCATCGGTATTGACGAAGATGAGCGTCTCGTCGGGCGTCTTCAGTGCTTCGGTGTATCCGGAAGCGAACCACTCGCGGGCATGCTGCAAATCGCCCTTGGTGACCCAGTAACCGCGCTTTTTGCCGACGCCGACGTCGAGCTCGAAGTGATGGTCGCCAAGTGGTTCCTTGGTGAAGGCAACCTGGCGGTGCGACCTGGCTTCGAGTTCGCGAAGGAACGGGTTGCGGACGGCTGACGAATAGAAGCCCGTCGGCGAGAAGCGGTGCAGCAGAACGTCGCCCTCTTCGAGAGTCATCAGCCGCGCCTTCCATTCCGGCGGGATCGGGCTCTCCTGCGTCAGCAGCGGCCTCGTTCCGAACTGGAAGACGACTTGTCCGAGCTCCGGATTATCGATCCAGTTCTCCCACTCGTCGAGGCGCCAAACACCGCCGGCCATGACGATGGGAACGCTGTCGGCGATGCCGTTTTCGCGCATGGTGGCGCGCAGGGCGGCGACGCGCGGATACGGATCCTGAGGTGCCCGCGGGTCTTCCGCGTTCGAAAGGCCGTTGTGTCCGCCGGCCAACCAGGGGTCTTCGTAGACCACTGCCGCAAGCCACTCGGCTGCCTTGTGATAGGCCCGCTTCCACAAGGCGCTGAAGGCGCGGGCGGAACTGATGATCGGCAGGTAATTGACGCCGTAAGAAGCAGCGATCTCACTCAGCTTGTAGGGCATGCCGGCGCCGCAGGTGACTCCGGTGACGAGACCCTTGGTGCGTTCGAGAACTCCGTGGAGCACGCGCTGAGCACCGCCCATTTCCCACAGCACGTTGATGTTGATCGCGCCCTTGCCCGATGCGATGTCGTAGGCGCGCTGCACCTGCGCGACTGCGCCGTCGATGGCAAATTTGATCAGTTCTTCGTGCCGCTCACGGCGAGTCATGCCGTGATAGATTTGCGGGATGATCCGCCCTTCCGGATCGTAGCTGTCGGCGTTGACGGCCGAGACGGTTCCGATACCGCCGGCGGCCGCCCAGGCGCCGGAGCTGGCATGGTTCGTCGCAGAGACGCCCTTGCCGCCTTCGATCAGCGGCCAGACCTCGCGGCCACCGTACATGATGGGCTGCAGGCCCTTGAACAAAGTCACTCTCCCGTGTGGGTTTGAGGTCCCTATAGGGCCCTAGCGCTCGCTATGCGCGAAAAAAGTGAATTGGCGGAATGAGGTGTCATCAGTGACAATGATGGCCGATCCCGTATCCGATCAGCCCTCCAGCCACTGCGCCGACCACCGCACCGGTCGTGCCGTCTGAATGGCCATAGTAGCCGTGATAGCCGGAATGGCGATCGATCTCATGTCCGATGACCGCACCCGCAGTCCCGCCGATGACCGCTCCCGCGGCCCCTCCCTCGCAGTGGCCATGGTAGTGATGATGTCCGTAGTAGCCGCCATAGTAGGGATAGCCGTAGCCGTATCTTGGCGCGACGTAGGCGCGAGTTGCGTAATAGGGGGCGGGATAGCCGTAAGGCCCTCCGTAGTACGGCGCGCCGTAATAGCCCCGATAGCCGTAGTAGGGCGAAGCGACATAGATGCGGGTGCCGTAGTGGCGCGGTCCGTAATAGTAGCCGTGGTTGTAGTAATGTCTCGCTTCCGCAGCCGAGGGTACTGCAACAAGAACAACTGCCGAGAAAGCGAGCAGAGTCCGCGTGATCATCGCATCACTCCTGCTTCGCAACGGACGGCCAATGCGCTTTACGAAATGCCGTGTGAACTCGGACTAATCCCTAGGCCGCAAGTGCAAGGCCGCTCTGGGTCAGTCGAGCATTCCTGCATTGGCTATTGCAGCGAAAAGTCGAGTCCGATGTCAACCGCGGGCGCAGACTGCGTGATGCGGCCAACCGAGACATAGTTGACGCCGGTTTCTGCGATCGCTCGGATCGTCTCCAGGTTCACTCCTCCGGACGCTTCCAGCGGTACCCGACCGCCAACGACGGCGACCGCCTCTCGGAGCACCGCGGGCGGCATGTTGTCGAGCAACAAGCGGTCAGCTCCCGCTTCCAGAGCCGGTTCGATCTGCGAGACCCGATCGACCTCAACCTGGACCGGAAAGCCGGTGTTGGCGGCCTTCGCAGCGCGTACAGCTTCGGCAACGCCTCCTGACACGGCGACGTGGTTGTCCTTGATCAGCAGGCCGTCGTCGAGCCGCATTCGGTGGTTCTCCGCACCTCCCATTCGCGATGCGTATTTCTCAAGCAAGCGAAGGCCCGGGATTGTCTTGCGAGTATCGAGCAGGGTCGCGCCGGTGCCTTCGATCAGGTCGACATATTGCCGAGTGAGCGTCGCAATACCCGATAAGTGTTGAAGGGTGTTGAGTGCCGACCGTTCGGCCGAGAGCATCGCTCGGGCATTACCCTCCAACCTCATGAGAACGGTCTTGGCTTCCACCTTGTCACCGTCCTTCACAGGCTTCTCGATGCGCACGTCGTGATCGAGCACACGAAAGAAGGCCGCTGCAATATCCAGCCCGGCCACGACGATCGGTTGCCGGCAATTCATCTCGGCCGTGAACCGCGCGCCAGGAGAGATTGTCGCCGCCGACGTGATGTCCCCGCCCGATCCGAGATCCTCAGCGAGCACTCGGCGGACGAAGTCCTGAACGTCGAATTGGTCGGAAAGAGCCATGTGGGCCCTCTAAGCGAGCGCTGGCCGCGTCGCTAGTGCGCCGGCTCACCGTGCGTCGTTTCGGCGCCTGTGATACGCCAGTGACCGTCCTGAAGATCATATTGCTGAGCCGCTCCGGACTCGAACTTGTCGGCGTTCCAGCGCTGGAGCGTGAGTGTCACGCTGTCACCATCGATGTCGATGCGGTTGAAGCTCTGCTCCTCGTCGCGGAGTCGAACCGACGTCGCGGTCCCAGCCTGGACGACCAGAGCCGGACCCGCCCTCGTCACGAGGTCGCGAGCACTGTGCGTCGACGCGGTGTGGTGATGGCCCGCGAGCAGCATATCGACCCCCGCATCTGCAGCCGCATCGAGGGCAAGCTCGCTTCGCCCCACTGCTCGTTTCACTTCGCCCGTCTCGCCGACCGGGAGGGCGAACAGGGGATGATGCGTAACGAGCACTCGAAGCGCGTCGGGATCGGTGCGCTCGAAGCTGTCGCGGATGAACTTCAATTGCTCTTCGCTGATCCGTCCGTCGCTGAAGGTGAGCGACCTCGCCGTGTTGATACCGAGAACGGTGACTCCGCGCAGTTCGTGCACAGGGCAGAGCGTGTCGTCGATGTAGCGTTTGTACCGCGTCAGCGGGGACAGGAAGCGGCGGAAGACGTCGTACAGCGGGACGTCGTGATTGCCGGGCACCGCGAGCACGTCGTGGCCAGCATCGCGCAGGCGCTCGAGGAAGTCGCAGGCCTCCTTGAACTGCTCGGTCCGCGCGCGCTGGGTGAAGTCGCCGCTGATGACGACGAGGTCGGGCCTTTCTTCGTCAACTCGCCCGGCGACCGCCTCGACCAGCCGAGGATCGTGCGCACCGAAGTGCAGGTCAGACAAGTGGATCAGGCGGGCCATTCGACAGCAACGCGTTGGCAGCCGCCCGGTTCACCGCTTAAACGGCGAGCATGGACCGTACCGAGGCGAACACCGGAACTAGCGAAGTCAGCGAGCGGCTGCGCTTCGATACGGCGGCACTTGATCGTTGGCTCGCCGAACATGTTCCGGGCCACGATCGACCGATAGAGGTCAGCCAGTTCAAGGGCGGCCAGTCGAACCCGACTTATCGCGTCGACGCCGGGCGAATTTCCTTCGTCCTCAGGCGAAAGCCGCCGGGCACACTCCTGCCCGGAGCTCACGCGATCGACCGCGAATACCGCGTGCTTGCGGCCTTGGGCGCCCAAGGTTTCCCAGTGCCGCGAGTCCTCGGCCTGTGCGAAGACGAGAATGTCATCGGCACCGCGTTCTACGTCATGGACATGGTGCCCGGCCGCATCGTCTGGGAGGCACATTTCCCCGG
>JBKPKZ010000118.1:0-29025 GCA_046731355.1 Pseudomonadota bacterium
GCCTGATGGAAACGCGGTCGAACTACGTGATGGTCGGCGCAGTGACGCTCGCGATGCTCGCGGGTCTGCTGTTGTTCACCGTCTGGATCGCCGGTCTCTCGAACAAGCAGACCAAGTGCTACGACGTCTATTTCGCGCAGGGCGTAAGCGGCCTGAACAAGGGCTCGGCCGTGTCCTTCTCCGGCGTTCCGGTCGGGCAGGTATCGAAAATCTCGCTGCTTCCGAACCGCCCGGAGTTCGTCTGGGTGCGCATCGAGGTCGATGGCGAGACGCCGGTGCTTCAGGGCACGACCGCCGAGATCAAGGGCGTCGGCTTCACCGGCGTCAGCGAAATCCAGCTGAGCGGCGCGGTGAAGGGCGCGCGGCCGATCACTCAACTTGGCCCGCAGGGCTGCCCGGTCGTTCCTGCAAGCTCCGGCGGTCTCGGGGCGCTCCTCAACAGCGCGCCGGAACTGATCGACCGAATCCAGCGCTTGACGGAGCGACTGACCGAGCTTCTCAACGACCAGAATCAGAACGCCATTGCGGACATCCTCGAGAACGTCCGCGACACGACCGCGGTCCTCAGGAAGCGTGCTCCCGAACTGGCGGACGCGATGGCCGACGCTAGGGTCGCGGCTCGCAATGCAGGCATTGCGGCCCAGCGGATCGCGATCCTGACCGACAACACCAACAAGCTGGTCATCGAACAGGGCCAGCCGGCCGCCGAGGATTTGAGGAGGGCGATTGCAAGCGTCGATCGCGCTGCGAACAATCTCGACGCGATGATTTCCGACGCTCGTCCGGGCCTTCAAAACCTCAGCAAGTCGACGCTGCCGGAAGCGAACCGGCTCATCCGCGACATGCGCGAATTGTCACAGACGCTTCGAGGCGTGTCGGAACGCGTCGAACAGAACGGAGTCGGTGGGACGCTGGGGCCGAAGCAACTGCCCGACTACAAGCCGAGGAAGCAGAAATGAGATTGCCAGCGCGTATTCTTGCTTCGGTTGCCCTCGGGTTGGCGGTTGGCGGATGCTCCGTGAGCGGCTTGCTCGGAGGCGGAAAGACGCCCGCGACACTCCTGACGCTCACTCCGGAAGCTCCAGCCACCGGAGAATTCACGCGCGAAGCGGCTTCCGGCCAGTCGGTCACTGTCACCGCACCGATCATTTCGAAGGAGCTTCGAACGCCGCGCATCCCGGTGCAGGTCACTCCGACCGACGTGCAATATGTGGCGGATGCGCAGTGGTCTGACACGCCCGACAAGCTGTTTGCGAATCTCGTCGCTGAAACGATCCGCAGAAGGACGAACCGGATCGTTCTAGACCCGAACGTGACCGGGCTCGATCCGGGCCTGGTGCTGTCGGGCCAGCTTCAGAACTTCGGCTATGACGCCGCGACGGGGCAGGCGGTGGTCCGCTTCGACGGGACCGTTTCGACCGCGGGTGGCACTCGCGTGGAAACGCGCCGCTTCGAGGCAACCGCGCCGTCGGATGGATCGGCAGCGACGATCGGCGCCGCCCTCAACCGTGCCGCCAACGAGGTCGCCTACAAGGTTGCCGACTGGATCGGCAGTCGCTCGGCGACTTAAGCCAGACTCTTCGTCGCCTGCTCGTAGACGTCGCGGGACAGGCCGCGCGTATCGGCGATCCGCTGCAGCTGTTCGCGCATCAGCTCCGACCGTTTCGGCTCGAAGCGCCGCCAGCGCCCGAGCGGCGGAACTTGCCTGGCCGCGGCCTGCGGATTGATCTTGTCGGCAGCGATGATCAGGTCGGCTAGGAAGCGATAGCCGCGTCCCGAGGCATGGTTGAACACCCAGTGGTTCATTCCGAAATTGCCCGCCAGGGCGCGGAGGCGGTTCGGGTTCTGGATCGTGAACGCCGGGTTTTGCGCGAGCCGCTCGACCTGATCGAGCGTGTCCGCCCGTTGCGAACTCGCCTGAAGCGCGAACCATTTGTCGATGACCAAGGGGTCCTTTTCAAACCGGTCGTAGAAGGCTTGCAGCGCCTGCTCGCGCTCGGGGCCGTCGAGCGACACGAGTACCGCAAGGGCGCCCTGACGGTCGGTCATGTTGTCGGCAGCGTCGAACTGGGCCTTGGCCAGTCGTGCCCCTTCAGAAGGATCGCCGGCAGCGAGCAGTCCGAGCGTAACCGAGCGAAGCCGTCGTCCCCCCTTCGCAAGGGGTGATAGGTCGGCGCCTGGCGCGGATGCGGCCGATTGCGCTTGCGCAAGCTCGTCCGCGAGCGCCGTTCCCAATGCAGTCCTCAGCCCCTCGCGCGCCAAATGGATGGCGTCGGGGTCGACGACCTCCATGCGCTCGGCGATGACCGCTTCCTGCGGAAGGAGAATCGCTTCGGCTTTGAATGCCGGATCGAGCTCGTTCGAGCGAAGGGTATTTCGCACCGCCCGGATCAATGGGTCGAAGTCCGACTGCTCGCCGCGAGCTCCCGAAAGCAACGCATCGAAAGCCAGCTCCTGCATCGCTTCGTAGCGCGCGAAGGGATCGGTATCGCTTTGCGCCAGGTGCTCCAGCTCGCCGTCGCGCCGAGAACCGTGGACGATCACCGGTGCGGAAAAGCCCCGGTTGATCGATAGCAATGGCGCTTCCTTAAGGCCGTCGAACGAGATGTCCTGGCTCAAACCATCGAGCAGGATCAGCTGCTCCGCTGCAATCTCCGAACCGCTCTCCTCGCCGATGAGCGCGGTCCGCAGCGGGATCGGCATGACCTGCTTGATCGACTGCCCGGGAGTCGGAGAGACGCGCTGGTCGAGACGGAGCGTCGCGGTCCCGGACTCCGCGTCAAAATCCAGCCGGGCCCCGACGTGAGGGGTGCCCGCCTGGCTGTACCAAATCTTGAACGCGGACAGATCGACGCCGCTCGCCTCCTCGAGCGCCTTCACGAAGTCGTCGCAGGTCGCCGCTTCGCCGTCGTGCCGTTCGAAATAGAGATCGGTCCCGGCTCGGAACTTCTCCGGCCCAAGCACCGTGTGGAACATCCGGATCAGCTCGGCGCCCTTGTTGTAGACGGTCGCCGTGTAGAAGTTGGAAATCTCCATGTAGCTGTCCGGCCGGACAGCATGCGAGAGCGGCCCGGAGTCTTCCGGGAACTGGACCATCCGGAGAATTCGGACGTCCTCGATCCTCTTGACCGGAGCGCTGCCCATGTCGGCGGAAAAGCTCTGGTCGCGGAAGACGGTGAAGCCTTCCTTCAGGCTTAGCTGGAACCAGTCGCGGCAGGTGACCCGGTCGCCGGACCAATTATGGAAATATTCGTGCGCGACGACTCGCGCGATATTGTCGAAGTCGAGATCGGTTGCGGTCTCGGGATCGGCGAGAACATAGGCCGAATTGAAGATGTTCAGCCCCTTGTTCTCCATCGCGCCCATGTTGAAGTCGGACACGGCGACGATGTTGAACAGATCGAGGTCGTACTCGCGGCCGTACACGCGTTCGTCCCAGTCCATAGATGCCTTGAGGCTGTCCATCGCATGCTGGGTCTTGGGCAGGTCTGCCTCGCGAACCCAGATGGCGAGATCGACCTTGCGGCCGGACATGGTGGTGAAGCTGTCGCGGTTAGCCTTGAGGTCGCCGGCCACTAGCGCGAACAGGTAGCTCGGCTTCGGAAACGGGTCTTTCCATTGCGCCCAGTGGCGCCCGCCGTCGCTCTTTCCCGCGTCCAGCGGATTGCCGTTGGTCAGGAGGATCGGGAAGCGCTTCTCGTCGGCCTCCATTCGCACCTGGTAGCGGCTGAGAACGTCCGGACGGTCGGGGAAGAAGGTGATCCGGCGGAATCCCTCCGCTTCGCACTGCGTGCAGAGCATTCCACCGGATTCATAGAGGCCCATCAGCTTGGTGTTGGCCGAAGGGTGAATGACGACCTCGGTCTCGACGATCGCGCGATCGCGCTCGATATCGATGACGAGCACCGGCCCATCCATCCGCCAGGCCGAGTCGTTGCCGTCCACGAGAACCTTGAGCGGCGTCAGCTCATCCCCGTCGAGGCGCAACGGCCGATCATGCTCGCCATTGCGCTCGACGTTCAGGGTCGCTCGGACCCGCGTCGAATCCGCTTCCAGCGCGAAGTCCAGCGAGATTTCGGGCACCAGCCAGTCGGGCGGCCGGTAATCCTCGCGGCGAATGGTGACATGGGTCGGCGAGGGCGGAGCCTCGGGCGCAACCTCCGCATCCGGGAGCGTTCGAACATCAGCCATGGCGGCGACTTAGGGCGCGGTTCATTGCGAGGCAATGACTGCAGGCTCAATAGGATAGGCAATCCGACTTGGGCATCGCACCATTGGCAGCAGGAGCAAGCCATTGATCAAGTCCGGCTTTTATCTCGTTCCGTTGGGCACCCTTGCTGCGCTCGTTGCAGCCTGCGCCCAGCAGGCGCCCGCCGCGCCCGCCGCGCCCGCTGCCGCGGGTTCCGCCACGGGGCGGGAGTGCTTCAATGCCCGCAACGTCAGCAGCTTCACGCCCCACGGCCGCGACGAGGTAGACATTCAGGCCGGCGCCCGCCGTTACTATCGCCTGACCTTCGCCGGCGTCTGCGAGAACATCAACTGGACGAGACGCGTTGCGGTTGTCCCGCGTGGCGGCGGCTCGTTCATCTGCCAGGGGTTTGACGCGGAACTCGTCGTCAACGATCCGGGGATCGGCCCACAGCGTTGTCTCGTGAACAGCGTTCGAAGGCTTACCGACGAGGAGGCCCATGCCCTTAAATATTACAGATAGTCAGGCCGCATCGGGCGGAACGACGACGTTCCGTCCGCGAGTCAGCGCTCCCAGCATCCCGCCGAGAGCGAGCATTGCACCCGCTATAGCGAGCGGCGTCCAGCGATAGCCTTCCAGGGCTGTCGAAAAGCCCATTGCGATGATCGGAACGAGAACGCTTGAATAAGCGGCTTTGGCGGGGCCGATCTTGCGAACGACCGGATAATAGAGGCTGAAGGTCAGCACCGACGCCGGAAGTGCGAGATAGAGAACGCCGAACCAGTAGCTCGGGCGGCTGTCGAATACTGGTGGGCCTGCCATCGCCAGCGCGAGCGTCACGTTCATGATTGCGCCGGCGGCCATCGACCAGGCGATCATGCTGAACAGGGGAAAGCGGCGCACCTCCTTGCGCGCCTGAAAAACGTTGGCGGCCGATGCGCCCACCATTCCGAATAGGGTCAGGGCGATACCCGCCGCGATCTCTCCGGCGCGGGCGGAGTGTTGCTGGAATTCATGGACGAACAGCAATCCGATACCAGCGATTGCAACCAGCGAGCTCCAGATGAACCTGCCGCTTGGCCGGTGACCGAGGAATGCCCAGGCCATCAGCGTGCTCGGGATGAGCAACAGTGCGAAAATGGTCGCGACGACGCCGGACGTTATGTGGCGTTCGGCAAGGTAGACGGCGTTGAAGTTCACGCAAAATTGCGCAAATCCGAGGAACAAGGCGGGCGGCACCGCCTCCCTGCCGAGGCGCAGGCTCTCGCCCTTCCATCTCGCAACCAGCGCCATCGCGGTCGCGGCGATGATGAAGCGGTAGGCGACCGACCATTGCGGCGGGACCATGCCCAGCTGGTCGCGGATGACGATCCAGGTCGAACCCCAGATGGCGGTGAAAATGGCGAAGGGGAGGCCGACCTCGGCGAAGGTCGACCGCGGTTTGTTCACAGGGCCGCGATCGCCGCGGCGAGGTGCTCCAGGGGCTCTCCGCCCTGGTCCCAGCTCGTCACGAACCGAATCTCGTCCGGTCCCCAGTCGTAGAAATCGAAGCCCTTGGCGCGCAACGCATCCGCTTCCGCGGCAGTCGCGCGAACGAAGATCTCATTGGCTTCGACCGGATAGATGAGCCGGTCACCCGCGGCCCCGCCGATCGTCTGCGCAGCCGAATTCGCCGCCCGCGCATTGTCGAGCCAAAGGCCGTCTTCGAGCATGGCAAGGATCTGCGCTGCGAACATCCGGCCCTTCGACGCGAGGTGACCGGCGCGCTTGCGCCGGACTGCAATCTCGTCGGCAAGCTCGGTCCTGAACAATATCATCGCCTCGGCATTGAGCCCTCCGTTTTTGACGAAGCCGAAGCTGAGAGCGTCCACGCCGGCACGCCACGTCAGGTCCGCAGGGCTGTCTCCGGTGCTGACGACGGCATTTGCGAAACGGGCGCCGTCCATGTGAAAGTTGAGGCCGTGGCGCTTCGCCGTCTCGCCGAGCGCGCCGACCTCGGCTGCCGAATAGACCAGGCCGTATTCGGTGGCGTTGGTGATCGACAAGGTCTTCGGCTGAACCTGGTGGACATCCTTGCGGATCCGATCGACCGCCGTATCGACGGTCTCCGGCGAGACTTTCGCCCCGGGCCCATCGACCAGCATCAGCTTTGCGCCATCGGCAAAGAAGCTCGGCGCACCTGCTTCATCCACCTCGATGTGCGCGTCCCTGTGGCAGATGATCCCACCATATCCGGGGCAGAGCGCCGCAAGCGCCAGGCAGTTGGCGGCCGTCCCCGTCAGCACCCAGAACGCTCGGACCTCGGTCTCGAACACCTTCGAGAACGCGCGGTCGAGGCTCTGGCTCAGGGCATCGCCGTCATAAGCCGTGTCGAGGTGGTTCGAGCGTGTGATCGCCTCGATCACCGCCGGATGAGCCGCCGCCGCATTGTCGGAGAAGAAGCGCATGACCTTAGCCGAATGGCGGCGAGCGCAACGCTCGTCAATCTGGCGGAAATGGTGCTGCCGGTGAGGATTGAACTCACGACCTCAGCCTTACCAAGGATGCGCTCTACCACTGAGCTACGGCAGCACTGACCGGAGGAGCGGGCGCTATGGCCAAGCGGTTGGCGCCCGTCAACCCGACTTGCCCGCCTCCGTAACCTCCGCCTAGTTGGGACGCATGTCGACCAAGGACAAGGAACGCGAGGAACGGCTCGCTGCGGCGCTTCGCGAAAACCTGCGGCGCAGGAAGGCACAGGCTCGAAAGCTTACGAAGCCGGAAGAACCGTCCGAGCGCGACTAGATCGGTGCGCAGGCCCGTTCGAGCCAGGCGAGGTCCTCGCCGGTCAACCGCGGGCCGATCTTTTCAAGCACCTCGGCGTGATAGGCGTTGAGCCAATCCAGCTCCGTAGCGCTGAGCATGGACTTATCGATCAGCCGCCGCTCGATCGGTGCGAAGGTCAACGTCTCGAAGCCGAGCGTCTCCTTCTCCGCTCCCTCGACCGGCCTGTCGACGACCAGCACGAGGTTCTCGATGCGGATGCCGTACTCGCCGGTCTTGTAGTAACCGGGCTCGTTCGAGAGGATCATGCCTGCGCGAAGGGGCTCGTCGCCGCCCGCCTGGGCGCTTCCCGCCGGTGAGATTCGCTGCGGCCCTTCGTGGACGGACAGGAAGCTGCCGACGCCGTGACCGGTGCCATGGGCGTAATCGAGGCCCGCTTCCCACAGCGGACGTCGGGCGAAGCTGTCCAGCTGAGTCCCGCGCGTGCCCTTCGGGAAGATGGCGGTAGCGACTGCGATGTGGCCCTGAAGCACCCGCGTGAAGCGGTCGCGCTGTTCGTCGGTCGGCTCGCCGACGACGACCGTGCGGGTGATGTCGGTGGTGCCGTCGAGATACTGGCCGCCTGAGTCAATCAAGTAGATCGAATTCATCTCGAGCTTGCGGTTGGTTTTCTCGCTCGACCGGTAGTGGACGATCGCGCCGTTCGGTCCCGCTCCGGAAATGCTGTCGAACGAGAGGTCGCGAAGCTCTGGGTCCTCGCGGCGAAGCGCCTCGAGATGGTCAGATGCCTTCAGCTCGTCGACGTCGCCGTTCGGTGCCTCGGTTTCGACCCAGCGGAGGAAGCGCGAGATTGCCGCGCCGTCGCGATACTGCGCCGACTTCTGGCCGGCGATCTCGACGGCATTCTTGATCGCCTTGGGAAGTATAGTCGGATCGCGCACCGGGATGATCTTCGCGCCAGCCTTGTCGAGCGCTTCGAAAATCGCCGCGACCGCCCGCTCTGGATCGACCGCGACGGTCTGGCCCGCGAGGTCGCCGAGCGCCGCCTCGAACGCATTGCGGTCGTGCAGTCGGACACCGTTGCCGAGATGCTTCCGAACTTCCGGGCTGATCTTCTCCGGGTTCACGTAAAGGTCGGCCGTTCCATCCGAACGGACCAATGCGAACGCCAGGGCGACCGGGGTGCGCGAAACATCCTGACCACGGACGTTGAACGCCCAGGCAATCGAATCGAGCGCCGACAGGACCGCGGCATCGGCGCCTTGCTCGGTCAGCCAGTCGGCGATTTCCTGTCGCTTGTCGGCGGACGAGCGGCCGGTGTATTTTTCGGCCTGGACGGCGAGGTGCGCCTTCGACGCCTCGGGCCGGTCGGACCAGACCTTGTCGATCGGGTTCTGCTCGACCGCGACCAGCTCGGCGCCGCGGGCTGCGAGTGCCTCGGTCGCCTTCTTCACCCAGTCGCGGCTGTGCAGCCACGGGTCGTAGCCGATGCGCGCTCCGTGCGGCGCGTGGTCCTTCAGCCAGTCGGCGACGCTGGTCTCCGGAACCGACTGGTAGGACCAGTCCTTGCCGTCGACCTGGCTTCGAACCTGCAAAGTGTAGCGTCCGTCGACGAAGATCGCGGCTTCCTGCGGCAGGACCACCGCCGAACCCGCCGAGCCCTCGAAGCCCGTCAACCAGGCGAGGCGCTGCGCATAGCTGCCCACGTATTCGCTCATATGTTCATCGGTGAGCGGGACAACGAAGCCATCGAGCTGGTCGGCTTTGAGCTGCTCGCGAAGTGCCTTCAGGCGATCTGCATAGCTGGACATGGCTGCTACCTAGGCTCGCTCGCCTGCCTCAACAAGCTCGGCCGCTGTGCGGATGATCAAGCAGGGACGTAGGTCAACCTCACCACATTCTCGTCGACCTTGTCGTTGGCCACCAGGCGCAGAGGCGGCCGGGGGCCGGCGAAATATGGATTGCCGCCGCCAAGGACCACCGGGTGCAGGTAGATTCGATACTCGTCGATCAGGCCAAGGTCGGTCAGGCTCCGGGCCAAGTCCGGTCCGCCAACTTCGATTTCCCCGGCGACCTCCGCCTTCAGCCGGCGGAGCTCCGCCTCGAGATCATCCCCTAGAAGGATGGCGTTGGGGCCGACCGACTGCAAGGTTCGAGACACGACCCACTTCGGTTGGTGCCGCCATGCCTCGGCGAACTTGCGTTCCGCCTCGTCCCACTCGGGCCGGTCTTCGTCCCAATAACGCATGATCTCGTACAGCTTGCGACCGTAGACGCTGCCGGCCTGAGCACGGGTCTCCTCGATGAAGTGTCGGAAGAGCGCGGGACTCGGCCCGAACCCCGTGTGGTCGACGTAGCCGTCCAGCGACTGATTCATTCCAAAGACGAGCTTCGCCAAGCAACGATCCTCCAGCCAGGGCTATTCAGAATAGCTTGAGCCAATGCCGGCTTCCACCCGGCGGGAGCCAGTGGTTGATTTCAGGATTTCCTCACGTCCCGCTCAGGCCACTCGCCGCGACGGGTGTCATGATAGGACTGCAGTTCACGGGAGACGAGCAAATGGCCGGGTCTATCGAAGGTGTTACGGGAGGGCGCGGCGCGTATCGCTCGGGTATCGGCGTGGCGGTCGTGGCGTCGTTTTTGACGGTGTGGACCACCATCGTTCGCGATGATGGCACCGGAGCCGGTTTCTTCATGGTGATCCTTGCGATTGGAGTCGGCTGGTTCGCCGCCTGGTTCAGCCCAGCAGGAATGGCGCGAACCATGGTCGGCGTCGCCATCATGCAGGCCTTGCTCGGCATGCTCATCGCGACCGCTCCGGTCACCGCGGCCGTGCCGAACGGTCCTTCGAACGCATTGCTTTTCAGCGGATTCTTCATCGCTCTGTGGCTGATCTCCGCCAACTTCTTCCGAATCGCCTCGAAATGAGATCAGGAGCGGACCTCGGCACCGCCGCATGCTGGGCAATCGATGGCCTGACGGGATTCCGGCGCGACGGGCCTTCGAATGGTCTTTCGGATTGACCGGCCTGGACATGCATCACCCTCTTCCCGTCCCCGGACATCGCGCTAAGAGCGGGGAATGGACAAGCCCACCGCCATTCCCGTGCCTCCGAAAGCCGAGCAGCGGCCGTATAGCTACGAGCGCCACGGCATTACGATCGAAGACCCGTGGCACTGGATTCGCGACCAGGGCTATCCGCAGGTCACCGACAAGGACGTGCTCGCCTATCTGACGGAAGAGAACGACTATTTCGCGCATTGGCAGGAGCAGCACAAATCCCTGCTCGACGAGCTGTTCGAGGAGATGAAGGGGCGCATCAAGGAGGATGAATCGTCGGTCCCGATCCGCGACGGCGACTTCCTCTACTGGTGGGCGTTCAAGCCGGGGGCGCAGTACCGGACCTGGTATCGCAAGCCGGTCGGCGGCGGCGGCGACCAGGTCATTTTCGACGAGCCGGCGGAGTCCGAGGGCAAGGATTATTTCCGGCTCGGTGCTCTGGAGGTCAGCCCGGACGCCAAGCTCGCGGCAATCTACGTCGATGATAGCGGTGCCGAGCGCTTCACCATCCGCATCCGCGATCTCGCAACCGGGAAGGACATCGAGACGGTCACCGACGTCGGCATCGGCTCGGCGGTGTGGACGAGTGGGTCGGACGGAATCGTCTTCACCGAGGTCAACGAAAACTGGCGCAGCTATCGTGCCCGCTTCCATCGACTGGGAACGTCGGCCGAGCAGGACGTCACGCTCTACGAGGAGACTGAGGAGCTGGGCTTCTCCGTCGGCGTGGGCCACTCGCAGGACCGAAACCTGATCATCATCGCCACGGGTGACAATGCGACCAGCGAGGTCCGCTTTGTCGGCGCGGACGACCCGACGCAACCGCTGACCTTGGTCTCGCCGCGCAAGGAAAAGCGCCAGTACGAGGTCGATGCGGCGCACGGGAAACTTTGGATCCTCACCAACGACCAGCATGTGAATTTCCGCCTTGCCGAGGCCGATCCCGCCAATCCCGGCGAGTGGCGGACGGTGATCCCAGGCTCCGACCGCGTCTATCTGCGCCACGTCACCTCATACCGTGACCATCTCGCCATCCAGCAGCGGGTGGACGGGCTCGATCAGCTGATCTTGCGCACCTATGCGGGCGAAGAACGGCGCATCCCCTTCAAGGAGGCGAGCTACAGCACCGCCTTCCTCGGAAATCCGGAATTCGCGCCGGAAGCCTATCGCCTGGCCTATTCGTCGTTGGTCACTCCGGCGACCGTTTACGACTATCACCCGAAGGATGACCGGCTCGAAGTTCGCAAGGTCCAGGAGATTCCCTCGGGCTACGATGCCTCGAAATATGAGACCGAGCGGTTGACAGTCGCCGGGCGCGACGGCGCGAGGATCCCGGTTTCGGTCGTCTATCCGAAGGGTTTCAAGAAGGACGGCAGCGGCAAGCTCTTTCTCTATGCCTACGGTGCCTACGGCTATGCCGTCCCGCCGGCGTTCAACACCAATCGAATCAGCCTGCTCGACCGAGGCTGGGCCTATGCGATCGCGCACATCCGCGGCGGCGACGACCTCGGTTATCAGTGGTTCCTCGACGGCAAGCTCGAGAAGCGATCCAACACGTTCAACGACTTCGTCGATGTCGCAAGGGGTCTGATCGCGGCCGGGTTCACGCACGAGGGCGGGATCGGCATCAATGGCGGCTCGGCCGGCGGCGAGCTGATGGGCGCGGTCGTCAATTCCGATCCGGGGCTGTGGGGCGCGGTGGTGGCGGACGTACCATTCGTCGACGTTCTCAACACCATGCTTGACGATACGCTTCCGCTCACTCCGGGCGAGTGGCCGGAGTGGGGCAATCCCATCACCGACAGGGCCGCGTTCGACCTGATCCGAAGCTATTCGCCCTACGACAATGTGAAGCAGCAGGCGTATCCGCCGATGCTGATCACCGGCGGCCTCACCGATCCGCGCGTGACCTATTGGGAACCGGCCAAGTGGGCAGCGAAGCTCCGAGTGAACAAGACGGACGACAATCTCCTGATGCTAAAAATCAACATGGGGGCGGGCCACGGAGGCAAGTCGGGAAGGTGGGAGCGCCTCCACGAGGTGGCGGAGACCTATGGCTTCGTACTGACCGAGGTCGACGGCGAATGAGGCTGTTGCTGCTGGCGCTAATGGCGCTGGTCGTAGTTCCAGTCTCGGCCGCAAAGGCGCAGCCGGTCGTGGTGACCGTCACTCGCCAGGGCAATGGCTTCATCGCCGACTTTGTCTTTCCGCGGGCCGCCCCTGCCTGGGGATTCTTCCGCTCGTCGCCAGCCGCGAACGACGGCAAGTCCTGGCGGCTCCAAAGCTGGCAGGTCCTCACTCCAGCAGTTGCTCTTCAGCGCCGAGGCAAGTTCGACGCGCTGGTCAGCACGAACGGGCGCCCGGTCCCCCCGAAGGTCCGGGTCCAGCTGCAACCGTTCACCGGCCACCTGGTCGCGGATTACGTTCCGGCGCTCCGGCTCGGCGGCGATAGCGTGGCCCTTTTCGACGGCCATTTTGCAACGTTTTCGGTCGACAGCGCAGCGAAACTGGACAGGCTTCCCGTAGCACTCGACGCGACCCTGGTCGGCGACAGCGGGACGAGCCTCAAATTTCGCGGAGGCAGCTTGCGGCTTGCCGGCGACGTCCAGGGCTATCGCGCGGGCAACAGCGAGGGGACGTATGGACTATTCGACGTTCCCCGCGCCAGTGTTCGCAACGGCGTCGCGACCGTCATCGACGGTGAGATGCCGCAGTGGATCGCCGACGATCTAACAGGCTACGCGCCGCGCGTTTTCGAGTTGCTGTCGAGGCGCCTGGGCCCATCCGGCATCGTGGAACCGGCCTTTCTCGCTGCCTGGGAGGGCAGTGCGAAGGACGGCGCAAGCTTCAATGGCGGGACTCTCAAGGGCCTCGTCCTGATGCGGTTCGAGGGCAAGTCCGCGCTGAAGCAGCTTCCGGCGCTGACCGAGCTTGCGCATTGGTTCATCGCCCATGAGGCTTCGCACTTCTGGCTCGGGCAAAGCGTCCGGTACACGACCCAGTTCGATAGCTGGATCATGGAGGGCGGGGCGGACCTTCTCGCCATGCGGACCGCGCAGCAGCTTGATCCCCGCTTCAACGGGTCGAAGAAGATCAACGAGTCGCTTGCCGACTGCCTGAGGCTGGCGGGGAGGCCCGTCGCAACCGCGCTCGAGCGCGACGAGTACCGGGCCTATTATGCGTGCGGCGGCGTCTTCGCTCTGGTCGCTGAGAAGGCCAATGGCGGCGACTTCTACGATTTCACGCGCAAGCTCATCGCGGCCAACCGGGGCGACCACGAGCTGACGGCGGCGGAATGGTACGCGGCGCTCGACCGAGCGAGCGGCTCACGCAAACTGTCGACCGAAATCCGGGCGCTGGTCGAGAACGGATCGCCGGATCCCAAGACGGCGCTAACGACCCTCCTGCGCGACGCCGGAATCGCTTACAATCTGAACGCGAAAGGCGATCTGGAGCTGCAATGAGCCGCCCGGTCTTCGAAATGCCCTTCAGGGCCGCGCCCGAGCATATCGACGAGCTCGGCCACGTGAACAACGCGGTCTGGGTCCAGTGGATTCAGACGATTGCGGTCGCACATTGGCATTCGGTTTGCGACCCGGCCCATCACGACTCCTATTTCTGGGTCGTCGTCCGGCACGAGATCGACTATTTGCGCGCCGCGTTCGACGGTGATGAGCTGATCGGTCGGACTTGGGTGGGCGACGCCCCGAAAGGTGCGCGCTTCGACCGTTACGTCGAGTTTGTCGGTCCAGACGGGAAGACCTGCGTCCGGGCGAGGACGAGCTGGGCGATCATCGATCGCGCGTCGAACCGGCCGATCCGCGTTCCGCCGGAAGTGATCGCGCCGTTCGTCTAGGCGATCGGCGGAGCTGTTCGGCGCCCTGCGCCGTATCCGTCGCTTAGTCGGGTTAGGGACGGGTTGCCTGCGCATATCGGCGAATGCCCCCAACGCTTCATCGCAATTCCCGAATTCCGGAGCGGTGCATCCAGAGCCTGCGTTGTACGTTGAGCCATTGAGTCGTGGGAAGAAGAGTTGGCCAATCGCAAAGACAACCTTGTTCCGTTCGATCGCCGGGAGGCGCGCAAATGGACTCGCGTCGCCGACTATTGGCCCGACGCTGACGCCCACATCGCGAGCGTCGGCTGGGCCAAGCCCGGGTCGGTCGGTGACTATGCGATCCCGCGGCGCCCAGACCAGTTGAGGAAAGAAAGCCGCCGGGGCCTGATGCTTCCGGTCGTCGCCGTTCTGGCGGCTGTCTTTCTCAGCCTGTGGGGGAGTGGAATGCTTCAGACCAGCGGCGATCCTGCCCGCGGACAGTCGGCAAAGAGCAGCGGGCTCGTCTTCGGCCAGTGCAGCGAGGGCGGCCTCACCAACTGCGTCGCCAGCGGCGACAGCTTCTATCTCGGTGGCAAGACGGTCAGGATCGCGGGGATCGAAGCTCCGCAGCTCTATGGGGCCGCCTGCCCGAAGGAAGTCGCGCTCGGCCGTCAGTCCGCGGCCAAGCTCCAGATGTTGCTCAATTCCGGCGAAATCGAAACGACAAGGGTCAGCCAGGACCTCGATCGCTACGGGCTTCTGCTTCGAAGCGTTTCGGTGAACGGCAAGGACGTCGGCCAGGCAATGATGGATGCGGGCCTTGCGCGCGGTATCGGGGATTTGACGCGCAGCTGGTGCTGACGGCGTACATGCGGGGCAAGCACTGAGCGGAGGCTCGGCCTTTGTCGATGGCGGCAATTCCGGACCGCACTATCCCTGTGAACGGCCGCGGAATTCGCGCAACACGGCATCGGTGTCGGACTACGACACGGCCTGCGCGAACCAGCCCCGCCAAGGCGATTGGCCAGCCCTAGTAAGTGACTGGCACGTAATACTGGCCTCTGCTGTCGTAATGCTTGCCGTCGATAGTGAGCATCCAGTCGCCCCACGGATCCTTGGGGCCGATCGACAGCTTCGATCCGCAGACTGGCTTCTCGAAGAAGCTGTACCACGCTCCGGCGTTCGAGCGCTCGTAGACGTCGACCGCCTTGCCGCCAGAGCAGATTGCTGATGGCGCGACGACGACGAACTGCTTGTTCGGCCCGTCGTAGATCTGCATCCGGCCAAAGCAGGCCTTGGGATGCTGGCCATGTTTCAGGTCATCCTGCTTGGCCACCTTGCGGCCCTCGACGACGGTTGCTCCGGAACAGCTGACCGCGATCACCTGGCCTCGCGGCGTGGGAGCGGCTTGAGCGGCTGGGCTAAAGAGCGTCGTTGCGCTTATCGCTGCAAAACCGAAGTGCCTGATCATCGGCGACTCCCCGTCTCGAAGCGGCAACGGTACGCTAGGCGTCCAACCGAGGAAAGGCGGCGGCATGTCGAGGCTGAAGCGCAAGGACTATGAGAAGCTGCTCGAGCCGATGCAGGAAGAGCTTGTCGCGATGGCCAGGTGGGTCGCCGCGACGAGCCAGCGCGTGGTAGTCCTGTTCGAAGGCCGTGACACGGCGGGGAAGGGTGGCGCGATCGGCGCCGTTTCCGACCAGCTCAATCCTCGTCAATGCAGGACCGTGGCGCTTTCAAAGCCCAGCGAGGAAGAGCGCAACCAGTGGTACTTCCAGCGCTACGTCCCGCACCTGCCCTGCGCTGGACAGATCGCCCTGTTCGACCGGAGTTGGTACAACCGTGCAGGCGTCGAAAAGGTCATGGGCTTTGCAACCGATAATCAAGTCGACGCCTTCCTGGAGGCCGTTCCGAAGTTCGAGAAGATGCTGACCGACGACGGCATCCTACTCTTCAAATACTGGCTGACCTGCGATCAGGACGAACAGGAGAAAAGGTTCGCTGAGCGGATCGAGGACCCGCTGAAGCGGTGGAAGCTGTCATCGATCGATCAATCGGCCCGCACCAAGTACGCCGATTACACCAGGGCGCGCGAAGCGATGCTCAAATCGACCCACACGGACTGGGCGCCCTGGACCCTGGTCGATTTCAACGACCAGAGGCTTGGGCGCCTGACGCTGATCCGCGACCTTCTCGATCGGCTCCCCGACACGAAGTGCAAGGAAGAGGAAATCGACTGGCCGCCGCTCGGCCACAAGCCACTGAAGGAAAGCTTCAGAGTCCTGAGGCCGATAGGCGATTTCAAGCCCGGCCGGCGTTGAGACCTAGCAGCGCCAGCCGCCGCCCGACCACCACCTGCGCTCGCAATTCTGGTTGGTCGAAACCCACTTCGGATAGCTCCGCCACGGCTGGTCGTGCCACCAGTCATTGTAGCTATCGGATTCCCAGCTGCGGTTGTTGTAGAGTGCCCATTCGCCGCCGTAGGTGACCATCTCCACCTCGCTGCGGACTCGGCGATTGCGATCCCGGTCGCCGAAGACGGTGGAGCCGCCGCGGCGATTGTGGAAGCCCTCGCCGCGATGGACGGTCACTCCACTGGCGCTGCTGGACGTGAAACCCATTCCCGCCGGGTCCAGGGCGCGGGCGGGTGTAGCTGGCAGGGTGATGGCGGTCAGCGATGCCGCGGCCGCGAGCAACAAAGCGCGCATGTCGCTTTACTCCTTCTGCTCACCCAGACCCTTTGCAAAATACTCTCGGGGGACGGCGGTTGCATTGGGGAAATGCACGAACCGCCAGTCCCAGTTCGAGACGCTTGTCAGGCGGGTTCGGGCGTCTTCGCTTCGTGCGTTGTGCCGCCCGCGAACATGGCGCGGTCGTATTGCGCGCGGGTCGAGATGGCGATTCGGTTCCAGCTGTTGATCTGGACTACCGCAAGGATGAGCCAGCCGATTTCCTCGGCGCTGAAATGCGCTTTCAGAGCCTCATAGCTTTCGCTCGAAGCGCCGCTGTCGGCAATCAGGGTCAGTTCTTCGACCCAGGCAAGCACGACCCGTTCCTTGTCAGTGTAAACCGGCGACTCCTCCCACGCGTCGAGCAGGGTCAGGCGCTCCGGTCTTTCGCCGGACCTCAGCGCTTCGTCCGTATGCATCGCAATGCAGAAGGCGCAGCCGTTGATCTGCGAGGCCCTGAGCTTGATCAAATGATAGAGCGTCGGTTCGAACTTCTGCGAAATCAGGCCTTCGAGCTGGAGGAGGTGACGATAAGCCTCTGGCGACATCTTGTTCATGTCCAGGCGAGTTGCTTCGACCATCTGAGGTTCCTTGGCTGCGAGGTTAGAGCAAGGGGCGAACTAGAACGGCCGTGGAACGATTCAAGGCCGTTGTGACAATGCGGTCGGCGGCTGCGACGGGTGCAACTTCTGTTCATCTTCGCTGGAGCATTGCCTGGGCCCGTATTGCTGGAGCAGGGTGGTAATGATGAGCGGCCTGCCGATGATCATGCTGGTTGCGGCACAGGCCGCGGCGCCTGCCGCCACCGCGCCGGCGGCCGTTCCGGTGGAAGCCCATTCGAGCTATGGACCAGCGGCTCCGCCAAAGCCCAAACCCAAGGCGGTGCTCGCCTCGGCTCCCGATCCTTGCAAGACGACCGAGCCCAAGGACGTAAGTCCGGACACCCGGGAAATCGTGGTCTGCGCTCCGCGCGTCGAAGGTTATCGTATCGACCCCGATGTTCTCGAAGCCCAGCGCGCCAAGAAGAACCACACGCGGCCAAGGCGTCCCGAGCGGCTGGTCGACAGGAGCTGCGAAACCGTCGGTCCGATGGGCTGTCGCGACGGAGCAGGGATCAACCTGCTCGCCGCCGCAGTAACCGCCGCGACGATGATCGAGAAAGCAGTGAAGGGCGAGAATGTCGGCGAGATGTTCATCACCGACCCGCAGCCCGACGAATATCAGCTCTACCTCGAGGCCAAGCATGCACGGGAAGTGCGCGAGGCCGAGCAGGCTGCCGCGCACAAGGCAAAGGCGGTACCGGTCCAGGCCGGCGCTGCACCACCTACCGCGACCAAGTAGAGCTTAGTCCCAGCGAGATGCTTTAGTGTTTCGGATGCGATGAGCTGCCATTCGAAAAGGGAGTCGGATTCGCTAACCGGTCGGTAAGCGAAATGGCGTTATGCATGACGTCATGAGCCGCTCGATCATCATCAAATATGTGAATCCCTGGAAATTCAGGCGGGAGCAGAACGCTCAGCGACTGGCAGCCCTACGCAAGCGCGACGGTGACAATTGCAAGCGCTGCAAGCGGCCGATGCGCTTCGATCTTCCGGATGGCCATGAGTCGATGCCGAAGATCGAGAAGATCGTTGCAGACTCCGCCGATGGCAGTGAGGATCTCGACAACCTTTGCCTCACCCACATCCGCTGCAACTCCAAGCACGGCTGCGACACCGCCGAGGTCAAGGAACGGGCGCGGATCAAGAACGAAGCGGCCCTCTTCGCCAAGTCGAAGCAGAAGCGCCGGAGGGCTTAGTTCCTAGGTCTTCGCCGACCCGAGAAGCCGGAGTGGACGCTTGATCGCCGCTTTCGAATCCCCGGCATCGGGGCGGCCGCTTCTAACCTCTCCTCCTAATGGGCTCGCAGGCGATGCCGTCTCCATCGCCGTCCATCTCGATGCGATAGCCGGGCTGACCGGCATAGATCGGCGCTTTGCCGGCGGCGCGAACGTCGCTGCAGCCGGAATAGTAGACGCTTCGTTCGACGGAGCGCGCTGCCGTCCTCGCGCTTGCCTCCGGGGCGAAGGTTGAGTTGCTGCCGGCCAGCCAGGCGCTATCCGCCTCCGCCTCGGCTTCACTTGGGGGGAGTTCAAGAAGGGGGATCGTGGCCTTCTTGGCGGGCTCGATTGGAGGATCGGCCCAGGAAAACGCGCTTGGAAAGGAGGACCAGGCATAGCCTGCCACGCAACCAATCGCGACCGCGCCGAAGACTAACTCCCTCATGCCCATGCCCGAATTCTCGCACACCAGGGTTGCCGAGCGGTAAAACGATCGTGCGAGCTTAGGATCGCTAACCCGATGATAACCACGCTGGCGTAATCATCGAGGAATGGCCGCTCCGCTCAAATCCGGGAAGCAATCCGTCAATCTGGCGTCGTCAGCGCGCGTCTCGAAGATCCGCCGCGATCCGCCTCCGGTGGTGAAGAAGGTCGAAGTCAAGGACCCCGAGGATCGCGATACCCAGACGGTCGTCATCGGCGTCATTGCATTCGCAGTCGCCCTTTTCATCGTCATGCTCGGCATCAGCACCTACTCGGGCTGGTCCCCCAGCGACTATAACCTCGAAGTCAATCTGGGTTGAGGCGGCAGGCGCAGCGCCGTTTTCGAGGACAGTCGAAGATTCATTTCGCGACCACTTGCCCCTAGTCTCGTCAGCATAGCGACGATGGAGCTTCACAAATGGCCGGCAACAACTGGTACAGGGTTTATCGCATGGCCTTCGCCAGCGCGTACCCGCAATATGTCCGCAAGGCGGAGGCGAAGGGGCGCAGCCAAGAAGAAGTCGACGAGATCATCTGCTGGCTGACCGGCTATTCGCAGGCGGGCTTGAAAGCAGAGATCGAGCAGAAAACCGACTTCGAGTCGTTCTTCGCCAAGGCCCCGGCCATGAACCCGGCACGGTCGCTCATCACCGGCACGATCTGCGGCGACCGGGTCCAGGATATCGAGGAACCGCTGAAGCGCGAGATTCGCTACCTCGACAAACTTATCGACGAACTCGCCAAGGGAAAGGCGATGGAAAAGGTGAAACGTCAGGCGTAGCGATGCCGTCGCCCGAGGGCGCAAAGTGACGCGGAAGGCTGGCGGGCGGGTCGGCAATGCCGAACCCGTTCGACGTCATGAGTCTGAGGCTAGCAGTAACCGGGACTACTCCGCGGCCACCCCCGCCTTCTCGAACATGTCCCCTGTTCCCTCGCCGTCGTCAGCGTTTGCCTCAGGCGCACTGCCCGACAACCCGTCGTTGGCAGCCGCCTTGGCTTTCTGCCGGCGGTCGAAATTGTCCCACACCTCGTTCCAGTTTCCGCGCGTCGCGGCCTTCGAATATTCCGTTGCTCGGGTTTCGAAGAAGTTGGCGTGCTCGACGCCGTTGAGCAGCGGGGCGAGCCAGGGGAGCGGGTGCTCGTCAACCATGTAGATCGGCGCGAAGCCGAGCTGTCCCAAGCGCCAGTCGGCGATGTAGCGGATGTACTTCTTGATCTGCTTGGGCGTCATGCCCTCGACCGGGCCCATTTCGAATGCCAGATCGATGAACGCGTCTTCCAGCCGAACCGTCTTCTGGCAGGCGTCGATGATCTCTTCCTTCACCGTCTTCGTCAGGCAGCCGCGTTCCTTCACGAAGGCGTGGAACAGGCGGACGATGCCCTCGCAGTGAAGGCTTTCGTCACGGACCGACCAGCTCACGATCTGGCCCATGCCCTTCATTTTGTTGAAGCGCGGGAAGTTCATCAGCATCGCGAAGCTGGCGAACAGCTGAAGCCCTTCGGTGAAGCCGCCGAACATCGCAAGCGTCTTGGCAATATCCTCGTCCGTGTCGACGCCGAAGTGCTGCAGGTAGTCGTGCTTGTCCTTCATCTCCTTGTACTGGAGGAAGGCGCTGTACTCGCTCTCCGGCATGCCGATCGTATCGAGCAGGTGCGAGTAAGCGGCGATATGCACCGTCTCCATGTTGGAGAAGGCAGTCAGCATCATCTTGATCTCGGTCGGCTTGAACACGCGGCCATACTTGTCGTGGTAGCAGTCCTGCACCTCGACGTCGGCCTGCGTGAAGAAGCGGAAGATCTGCGTCAGCAGGTTGCGTTCATGGTCGGTGAGCTTCTGCGCCCAGTCGCGGCAATCCTCGCCGAGCGGCACTTCCTCCGGCATCCAGTGGATCTGCTGCTGTCGCTTCCAATATTCGAACGCCCAGGGGTATTCGAACGGCTTGTACGTCTTGGACGCTTGCAGAAGGGGCATGACTAGGCTCCTTGGGTAACGGTTGCCGGACCGGTCGAGCCGATCGCGAAAGCGGTGAGAAGCATTCCGAACGCCGTCGCCATCATTCCGGCGATCAGCATCGCGGTGCCCTTAGGATTGGTGCCGACGCCGCTACGGATGGCTGCGATCATCATCGCGATCCCGCCCAACATGGTGATTGGACCGACGATCATGAAGGACGTGAGGGCGCTCACAGGTCCAGTTCCTGGACGCGTTTGGCCTTCACATCGATGACGTTGCGGTCGCGGTAGATGACGCGCGTGCCCTTGCGGGCGCCGACGCCGAACACGACGATTCCGAGGAAATAGCCGAAGTCGTACCAGCCGCCGTTGTTCGGGACGGCGTAGATCGCGACCTTGTTGGTGAAGAGCGAGACCAGCCAGGCGACCGGGAAAATGAAGCCGTGCCATACGCCGAGCAAGAAGCCGGGCGCGGACGGAACGACGGCCGCGCTGTCCTGTGTTGCGGCACAAGCGGAGAGGGCGAGGGCGGCCGCGGTGACTGCGGTGTATCGAGACCGGAGCGCGCACGACACCCCGCCGCGCGGGCTCCGGCCTCTTTCCCCCACCCGGGGACCGTGAAACTTGGTGAGCGCGGTCACTGGCCGAGCTCCGATGGCGACGGGCGATATTCGAGCAGACCCAGCGCATGGACGAGCACGAGCGCCGCCGCGACGAACAGAAGCACCGCGCTTTGGCTGCCGTATTGCTCGCCCTCGGCGGAACGCCTGCGGTACTGCAAGACGCCCAGCACGATCAGCGCGACCGCGACAACAAGTTCGGTGATCTGCTGCGTCGTCACCGCTGGAGCAGCCCTCCGACGCCGGCGCGTTGCGCATATTGCATCAGCTCCGCGCTGAAATAGACGGTCGCGACGAAGCCGATCAGGTCGAGCAGGATCAGGCCGCCGACGACGGAGCCGGCGATTGTCACCGCCTTGCGCGTCCGCGGGGAAATCATTGGTCGCCCCTCGCCGGCGCCAACCGGTTGGCCTCGGTGCTCGCGAAACATTACTGACAGGCCAGACATTCGTCATAGTCCGTAGTCGAGGTGACCTGGATTTCCCGAAGCTCAGGCGTGTTGTCCGCTTCGACCCCGCCGGCGAAACCGGCGCGCTGCACCGACTTGGAGCGCAGATAGTAGAGCGACTTGATGCCGAGCTCCCATGCGCGGAAGTGGAGCATCAGAAGGTCCCACTTGTCGCAGTCGGCCGGGATGAACAGGTTCAGCGACTGCGCCTGGTCGATGAACGGCGTACGGTCGCCCGCGAGCTCGAGCAGCCAGCGCTGATCGATCTCGAAGCTGGTCTTGAACACGTCCTTTTCTTCTTGGCTCAGGAAGTCGAGGTGCTGGACCGAACCGCCCTGTTCTAGGATCGAATTCCACACCTTGTCGGTGTCCTTGGCCTTGTCCTTCAAGAGCTTTTCGAGGTGCGGGTTGCGGATCGAGAAGGAGCCCGACAGTGTCTTGTGGGTGTAGACGTTGGCCGGGATCGGCTCGATGCAGGCCGAAGTGCCGCCGCAGATGATCGAGATCGACGCGGTCGGAGCGATCGCCATCTTGCAGCTGAAGCGCTCCATCACGCCCATGTCGGCGGCGTCGGGGCACGGCCCGCGCTCCTTTGCGAGCATCATCGAGGCTTCGTCGACCTGAGCGCGGATGTGCTTGAAGATCTTCATGTTCCACGACTTCGCCATCGCGCCCTCGAACGGGATGCCGCGGGCCTGCAGGAAGGAGTGGAAGCCCATGACACCGAGGCCGACGCTGCGCTCGCGATCGGCCGAATATTTGGCGCGCGCCATCTCGTCCGGCGCTCGGGCGATGTAGTCGCTGAGCACGTTGTCGAGGAAGCGCATGACGTCCTCGATGAAGACCTTGTCCTTGTTCCACTCGTCCCAGGTCTCAAGGTTCAGCGAGCTGAGACAGCAGACCGCGGTGCGGTCGACGCCCAGGTGGTCCTTGCCGGTCGGAAGGGTGATTTCCGAGCAGAGGTTCGAGGTCGAGACCTTGAGGCCGAGATCACGGTGGTGCTTCGGCATCGTCTTGTTCACGGCGTCGATGAAGATGATGTACGGCTCGCCCGTCGCGAGGCGGGTTTCCACCAGCTTCTGGAACAGGGCGCGGGCATCGACCTTGCCACGGACGCTGCCGTCCTTCGGGCTCTTCAACTCGAACTCGGCGCCCTCGCGGACGGCTTCCATGAACTCGTCGGTGACGAGCACGCCGTGATGGAGGTTCAATGCCTTGCGGTTGAAGTCACCCGAGGGTTTGCGGATTTCGAGGAATTCCTCGATTTCCGGGTGATTGATGTCAAGGTAGCAGGCGGCCGAACCGCGGCGCAGCGAGCCCTGCGAAATCGCGAGGGTCAGGCTGTCCATCACTCGCACGAACGGGATGATTCCGCTGGTTTTTCCGTTGAGGCCGACCGGCTCGCCGATGCCCCGGACGCTTCCCCAATAAGTGCCGATGCCGCCGCCGCGCGAAGCGAGCCAGACGTTCTCGTTCCAGGTGCCGACGATGCCGTCGAGGCTATCGGAAACGCTGTTGAGATAGCAGCTGATCGGAAGTCCGCGGCCGGTGCCGCCGTTCGAAAGAACAGGCGTCGCCGGCATGAACCATAGTTTCGAGATATAGTCGTAGATGCGCTGCGCGTGAGCGGCATCGTCCGCATAGGCGGCCGCGACCCGCGCGAAGAGATCCTGGTTGCCTTCACCCGGGAGCAGGTAGCGGTCCTTCAGCGTCTCCTTGCCGAACTCGGTCAGCAGGGCGTCGCGGGATTCTTCGGTCGTTACCTCGAACGCCCGCGCATCAACGGTCTTGCTGGTTCGGACCGCAGTCGCCGTATCGTCGCTCGGGACTTCTGAGCCGGTTGAAAAATCCATTACGCTTCCCCGTCCGCTGTCGGCCCCTTCACAGGCCGTCTGTTCCCCAATTGTTCGACTCGGAGCCATTCCCGGCATCCTAGCCCTTTTCGACGCTCGCGAGGGTATTTTCACCTCCGCCCCCTGTGGAAATCGGGGACGAGTCGGGTCGATCACCGGAATAGCATATTCCGGCGCCGGACACCAGTAATTGGGTGTTCCCCCCTTTGCGCTACAACCTATTGTGCCTCAACTGGCGTGGGACGCAAGCGGGTAAATTCGATGTGAAGCAAATATCCTGTGGATGAGTCCCTGCCGCAACGAATGTCCCGAAATGAATCATTTTTGGGCCGTCGCTGAGCAGCGGATGACTCCGTCGTCTCGGGGTTGGTCGCTTGCCCGGTGACTCGCTGGATCATCACCGTTTACAACTGTAATCGAATCGTTTACAGATGTAGACGTGATGCCGATAGATAAGCGCATAAGCGACGCAGAGCTCGACCTTATGGAGGTGTTGTGGGCCGCCGATGAGCCGCTCACGTCCGCCGATGTCGCGGAGCGCGTCGAGGAGCGCGGCTGGTCGCTTGCGACGGTCAAGACGATGCTGTCCCGGCTCGTCGCCAAGGGCGCGATCAAGCACCGCGAGGATGGACGCCGCTTCCTTTATTCCGCTGCAATCAAGCGCGAAGCCTATGTCGGGAGCGAGTCCCGGCGGTTTGTCGAACGGCTGTTCGGCGGCCGTCTATCGCCGCTGGTCGCGCGCCTCGCCGAAGAAGATGCGCTCGACGAGGAAGACATTGCCGCAATCCAGGCCCTGTTGAAGGAGCTGAAGTCGTGACGGACTGGCTGCTTGGTACTCTTCTTGCCACTTCGGGACTGATCGTCCTTGTCCTAATGATCCGCGAGCCCGTGCGCCGGAATTTCGGAGCACGCGTTGCCTACGGCCTGTGGCTGATCCCGGCGGCACGAATGTTGATGCCGACGCTGACCCAGACGATTGAGCGACCGGTCGGAGCTGCCGTCACTCCGCAGATGTTCAGCTCGCAGACAATGGCCGAGCCCCTTCTGCTGAGCAGCGTCGCGCAGACCGAGCCGTCGCTGATCGAGCAGGCTGGAGGATGGCCGACTATCCTTATTGTGTTGTGGCTGGGAGTTGCGGCCGGATTGTTCGCGGCGCGAATCCTTGCTTTCCGGTCGGAGCGAGCGGCAATCCTGGAAAGCGCCACCGAGCTTGGCCGCATTGGCTCCATCCGGCTGGTTCAGACTCGCGAAGTCAGCGGACCGCTCGCGTTCGGGATCCTTGATCGGGTGATCGCGGTCCCCGCCGACTTCGAGCGCATCTATGCTGAACATGAGCGCCGTCTCGCGCTCGAGCACGAACTTGCTCACCATCGCTCGGGCGACCTTGTCGCCAATCTCTTCGCCTTCACCCTGCTTTGCCTGAACTGGTTCAATCCCATCGCATGGATCGCCCACGCGGCGTTCCGCTTCGACCAGGAAGCGGCGTGCGACGCGCGCGTGCTTGAAAACGGCGGAGCAGGCGCCCGGTCCGACTACGGCCGGGCCATCGCCAAAGCCACATCGGGGCGGGCGCTGCTGTTTGCCAGCGCGCTCGAACGTCGCAACACGCTTCACAGGAGATTGAAGTCCATGCTCAGCATTCCAACTCCCGGCCGCCGAATGACGGGCCGGATGATGGTCCTCGCCGGAATTGCGGTCGCCCTTCCGCTGACCGCGACTCGGGCGATCCAGTACATCGACGTCCCGATGCTGCAGGCGAGCGCCGCGGCCGCGCCCGTGTCGAACGTTACACCGGCGGCTCCGGTCGCAGCAGTCGCGCAGGTCGCGGCACCGGCGCCGGTTGCGCCGGTCGCCCCGCATCACTCCAACCTCAACATCGATGAGGGCGGCATGGTCACGATCAACGGTAAGACAAGGCAGTGGAAGGACCTTACTCCGGCAGAGAAGGCGGAAGTCCGCCGCTCTCTCGCCGAAGCACGGGCAGAAATTTCCAAGATCAACCAGGAAGAAATTCAGCGCGAGGTTCGCGAGGCCATGAACGAAGCCAAGATCAACCAGGAAGACATGCGCAGAGAGATGGCCGAGGCCCGCGCCGAGGTTGACGAGGCCATGCGCGAGATCGACGCCCATTCGGCCGAGCTTCGTCGTTCAGGTCAGGATCCCGAGCAGCTCAAGGCCACCGTCCGGGCCTCTCTCAAGGCGGTAGAGGCGATCGACGTCGAAGCAATCACGCGCCAGGCGATGGCATCGGTCGATCCGGCGACGATCGGCGCCGCGATGGCGGCTGCCCAGGCCGGGCTCGCGAAGGCCGAGGCGGAGCTCGAGCGTGCAGAGCAAATGTCCGGGCGCGACGACGATTAGCTAGACTTCCCTCGCTGGTAGCAGGCAACGGTCGAACCGATTAAGGGCCCGGCCGTTGTCTTGCTCGTCGGTCGAGGGAAGTGGACGAATGAAGATTGAGCGGCTCGCTTCGGCGCTCCTGTTCGCATCGGTTTTGAGCGCCTGTGCCTCGATACCGCCCCCGGACCTGCCGGCGGACTACCACGGTCCTCCCGAAATTCCCGCGACCGTTCCGCAAATCAGCGCCGAGCGAATGTCGGAGATCACGCGAGTGCTTGCGTCGGATGAGTTCCAGGGGCGGTCGATGGGCGGCCCGGGCGAGGAAAAGACGGTCACCTATCTGATTGACCAATTCAAAGCGGCCGGAATGGAGCCGGGTGGCGAGAATGGGGGATGGACCCAGACCGTACCGATGATCCGGACCAAGCTTCAGGCGCCGATGAGGTTCTCGGTGTCGCAGAAGGGCAAGACTCTCCCGCTGCGTTTCCCTGACGACATTTATCTGAGCACCGTTCGACCGGTCGACCATGCGAAGATTGCCAACGCGCCGATGGTGTTCGTCGGTTACGGAGTGACTGCGCCGGAGCGCGGATGGGACGACTTCAAAGGCGTCGATCTGAAGGGCAAGGTCGCGGTGTTCCTGGTCAATGACCCGGACTTCGAGGCAGCGGACGGCGAGCCGGTCGCGGGCAAGTTTGGTGGTCGGGCGATGACCTTCTACGGCCGCTGGGTCTACAAGTTCGATGAAGCCGCTCGGCGTGGAGCGATCGGAGCGCTGATCGTCCACGACACGCCTGGCGCGGGCTACGGCTGGAACGTCGTGCAGAGCGCAGCCGGCGAGAATTTCAACATCGTCCTGCCGCCCGAGGCGCAGCAGCCGGTCCTTCTGCAGGGCTGGATCCAGGGATCCGTCGCGAGCGAGATGTTCAAACGCTCGGGTTACGACCTTGCGGACTTGCGGCGGAAGGCTCGGACCGCCGAGTTCAGGCCGGTCGATCTCAAGGCGACCTTCTCGGCGAACGTTCCGGTGGATCTCGAGCGGATCACCAGCCGCAACGTCATCGGTAAGCTGACGGGCTCGAAATATCCAAACGAAACCCTCAGTTTCGGCGGGCATTGGGATGCTTACGGTGTCGGGCCCGCCGACGCCGAGGGCCGGACGATCCGGCCAGGGGCTGCCGACGATGCGCTCGGCCTGGCGGCGATGATCGAGATTGCGCGGAAGTTCGCTGCCGGTCCGCGGCCGGAGCGCACGCTCCTGTTCGCGGCCTGGACGAGCGAGGAGCGCGGCCTGCTCGGCTCCGAATATTATGCGCAGCATCCGCTCTATCCGCATGAGACGATGGTCGCGAACCTGACGCTCGACACGTTGCAATTTGCGGGCCCAGTGAAGGACGTCGTCCTAATCGGCAAAGGACAGAGCGAGATGGAGCGACTGCTTGCCGAAGCGGCGTCGGCGCAGGGTCGGTACATCACCCCGGAAGGCCATCCGGAGCGCGGGCTCTTTTATCGAGCCGACCATTTCACGCTCGCCAAGCGCGGCGTGCCAGTGCTTTTGAACATGGCGCTGGCCGGAGCTTACGACCTGCAAAACGGCGGACGCGAGGCGGGAGAGCGCTGGCTCAACGAATTCACGGGCAAGTGCTACCACCAGACCTGCGATGCCTGGTCGCCCAACTGGAACCTCGGCGGCGCGGTACAGGAAGCCGACCTGTTCTATGACATCGGAGCGAAGCTCGCGAACAGCCGTGATTGGCCCAAGTGGCTGCCCTCGTCAGAGTTCGCGAAGGTTCGGGAGCAGAGCGCCGGAGCGCGACGCTAGGCCAGGTCGTTCCACGTCAGCTTGCGCGAGCGAACAAAGTCGCTGACTGCCGAATCGATGGTCGGGAAGAAGCGCTTCTCGCCGAATTCGTCGAACAGGCCGAACCGCCTCAGCTTGTCTTTCACCGGGTCCTTCATTTCGGCGAAGCAGAGCTCGATTCCGCGAGCCTTCAGACTCTCGTCGAGCTCGGTCAGCGCGTCCGCCGAGGTGACGTCGACACTGGTTATCGGCGCCGCTGAAACGACGACGCGCTGAACCGGCCCGCCAGCCGTTTCGATGGCGTCGACAATGCGCTGGTGGAACAGCTCCGCATTGGCGAAGAAAAGGGGTGCGTCCCAACGAAAGAGGACCAGTCCCGGAATGCGACGAGCGTCCGGGTAACGGGCAAGGTCGTGATAGCCCTCGACATTGTCGGGCTTGCCGAGCACCGCCCAGTGCGGACGCCATCCGTCCCAGAGAAATTCGATCACGGCCAGAACGATGGCCATTCCTATTCCGGGAATCGCACCGAACACTGCAACACCCGCCGTGCAGACGATCGACAGCCAGAATTCCCAGCGCTGAATTCGGTAGATCCGGCCGAGGTCGCCGAACTCGAACAGGCCGATGGCCGCTGCGATGACAACGGCCGCGAGGGCCGCGTTCGGCAGATTTTTGAACAGGGTCGGGGCCGCGACGATCAAAAGGGCAACGATCAGGGCACCGACGACACCGGTCATCTGCGTCTTTGCCCCGGCCGCCTCGGCAACCGGTGTGCGCGACGAGCTGCTGCTGATCGGGAAGCCCTGGAAGAAACCCGCCGCGAGATTGGCGGCGCCGAGACCTACCATCTCCTGGTTCGGGTTAACCTGCTGGCCGGTCTTCGCCGCATAGGTTCGAGAAAGCACGCTGGTGTCGGCGAAGGATACGATCGCGACGGCGACTCCGCCGATCAGGATCGTCATCAAGTCCGCGACGTCGACCAGTGGAATGACGAAAGCGGGAAGTCCCTGAGGCACCGGACCGAGCACCTTCACTCCGGCAGTTTCGGACAAACTCAGTGCTCCGGCGATCATCGTTGCTCCGACGACCGCTATCAGGACTCCGGGAATGCGCTTGCTCCCCTTGAGGAGCAGGATGACTCCAAGCG
>JBKPKZ010000119.1:0-6129 GCA_046731355.1 Pseudomonadota bacterium
CGCTTCCGCGGCCGGCCATGATCTCATGCAGGCCCGTCAGGATTTCGCGGGCGGAGGCGGCGGCGCTCAGCGGCATGAACAAGCGCTATCAGATGGAGACGGTCGCCGCCAACCGCTCACTAAGGTTCATTGCCTGGGAGCGAACGAGAGGGCTCGATCAGTAGGTACCGAGCTGATCGAGCGGATCGAAGGTCGTCTGGGGAAAGGAATCCATCTCGATTTCCTGCCACAGGAGGTCGATCATCTTCGTGAGTTCGCGCACATGCGGCACGTCGTGCCGTTGGACGTAGCGGTACTTTTCCGAAAGCATCGAGACCTCGGCGAGGATCAGCCGGATCGTTTCGCCGTGATGATCAAGCGAGGGGATCGCTTCGTAGGCGTCGAGCTCCTTTTGGCGGAGGATGCTGTCCGAGATGATCATAAGACCTCCCGAAGGAAGCTTGGCACGAGCCCGGAAGCGCCGACCAGGTAGGCGGCGCAGGCTATGCTTAGGATCGCGGCGATGATTGCGACCGGGCGCCACCAGCGCCAATGCCCGCCTTCCAATTCGTCGTAGGTCCAGTCGGCCTCGGCCTCGGCTTCCAGGGCAACCTCGGGCTCCACTGTCTCGACCTCCCAGCCCCGGTTGCTGATTCCGGCGGCGAGCGTGTGCTTCTCGACGTTCAGCGCCGAGCGCTCGAGCTCAAGCACATTGCCGAACAGGCCGTCATCGTCGGCGGCCGGCACGTTGGTCAGGAATTGTTCGAGGCTTCGGTCGAGGGCGACGAGATCGTCGACGGCCTCCAGCGCAACGCGCCGGTCCCGACGCTCCATTGCGAGCTGGAGCCGGATGACCTTCAATGTGCTGGCGCGAACCAGCATCAGCCCTTCCGCGAGCACTTCGCTGCCCACAGACGGAATCGCGTCGTTCCGCGTCGCGCTCGCCGGTTGCATGGTCCCACCCCACTCGAGTCGTTGAGTGCAAGGCTACGCTTCACGAGCCAAATCAGCAGGTTCGATGGGAAGAATTATCGCCTGACCGTTGGAGTAGCGCGATAATTCGACGCTTTGAGCTATGCTGAACGTGGAGGAGGGCCACTTGGACGACGGACCGGTCGACCTGCTGATCGTCGGTGGCGGCATCAACGGCGCCGGGATCGCGCGCGATTCGGCCGGCCGTGGCTTGTCGGTCATGCTCATCGAAAAGGACGATCTTGCCGGTCACACGTCCTCGGCCAGCAGCAAGCTCGTTCACGGCGGGCTTCGCTATCTCGAGCAGTTCGAGCTCCGGCTGGTCCGAGAATCCCTGGCCGAACGGGAGCGCCTTCTTCGCGCCGCTCCCCATATCGTCGAACCGCTCCAGTTCGTGCTCCCACTGGCGCGATACTCCCGGCCCGGCTGGATGGTTCGAGCGGGGCTGTTTCTCTACGATCGCCTGGCCGGCCGGAACATCTTGCCTGGCAGCCGCTCCGTCCACCTGGACGGGGGCCTCGGAGCCGGGCTCAGGCCCGCTATTTCGAAGGGGTTCACTTATTGGGACTGCAAGGTCCATGACAGCCGGCTGGTCGTGCTCAACGCAATCGACGCGGCCGAACGCGGCGCCAGGATCCTGACCCGGACCGAATTGCTCGAAGCGCGCCGGGAGCGGGGCGCCTGGACGGCGAGGCTTCGCGGAGCGGACGGCGAACGGACCGTCCGCGCCCGGGCACTGGTGAACGCCGCGGGTCCGTGGGCGGCCGAGCTCTTCGACCGGCTCTCCTCGGTCCAGCGACATCGAAGCATCAGGCTGGTCAAGGGCAGCCATGTGGTCTTGCGAAAGCTCTACCCGGGTGAGCATGCATTCATCCTCCAAAACCAGGATGGGCGGGTGGTCTTCGCGATCCCGTTCGAAGGTGAATTCACCCTGGTCGGAACGACGGACGTCGAGTGGAACGGCTCTCCTGGCCAGGTGGAAATCGGCGAGGAGGAAATCGACTATCTGCTGGGGACGATCGATCGGAACTTCGCGGCCAGCCCCACGCGCCGCGACATCGTCTGGAGCTATTCCGGAGTGCGCGGGCTCGTCGAAGATGGGAGCTCGAACGTTTCGCGGGTGACCCGCGACTATGCTCTCGACCTAGATGGTCGCGAGGACGCCCCGCTTCTGAGCGTGTTTGGCGGGAAGCTTACGACCTACCGAAGCCTTGCCGAGGGAGCCCTGGATCGCCTCGCATCCCACTTTCCCTGTCCTGGCGGCGCGTGGACGGACCGAGCGACGCTTCCAGGCGGTGACGTGCCCGACCTCGACCTTCGGAGCTACGCCCGGGAGCTGTCGGAACGGCACGTGCAATTATCGCCAGACGTCCTTCATCGCCTCGTCCGCACGTACGGCACGAGGGCCGAGCGGCTTCTCGAAGGGGTGCAGTCGACCGCCGATCTCGGTGAAGATTTCGGCGCCGGGCTCCATGCCCGTGAAGTGGATTACCTCGTCGCGAACGAGTGGGCCCGGACGGCACAAGACATACTCTTCAGGCGGACGAAGCTCGGCTTGCACGTCTCAAAGGACGGCATCAACCGGCTGAACGCCTATCTCGCCAGCACCTAGTTACTCGACCGAGCTCCCGCCCGTTTGCTTCAGCGGGTTGACGTGCACGCTCTTGATGTTGGTGAACTCGCGGATTCCGAAGGATGAACATTCGCGGCCGTAGCCGGAATGCTTCACGCCACCGAACGGCATGCGCGAATCGGAGCGGACGTTTTCGTTGACGAAGCTCATTCCGGCCTCGAGTTCCTGGGACGCGATTCGCCTCCCGCGGTCGAGGTCGGAGGTGATGACTCCCGAGCCGAGGCCGTATTCGCTGTCGTTGGCGATTCGAATGGCGTCGGCTTCGTCGGCGGCGGCGATGATCGCTGCGACCGGGCCGAACACTTCCTCGTCATGCGCCGGCTGGCCGTTTCGGACGTCGGCGAGGACGGTTGCCGGGTACCAGGCGCCGGGCCGGTCGGGGACCCTCCCGCCGAGCAGGAGGCGGGCGCCGCCCGCGACGCTTTTCTCGACCTGCCCATGCACGTCGTCGCGAGCCTTCGCGCTGACCATCGGGCCGAGCTTGGTGCCTTCCCTGCGCGGGTCGCCCATCTCGTAGGCGCGCATCGCCTCGACGAGGGCGGTCTCGAATTTCTCGAGGATCGAACGGACGACGATGAAACGTTTTCCAGCGATGCAGCTCTGACCGCCGTTCACCATCCGGGCTGTCGCACAGACCTTTGCTGCCGCTTCGATGTCGGCGTCTTCAAGGACGACGTAGGCGTCCGATCCGCCAAGCTCCAGCACGCACTTCTTGACGACCCCCCCAGCCGCTGTGGCGACGCTTCGGCCGGCAGCGACGCTGCCGGTAAGCGTGACTGCGGCAATATTGTCGTCCCCGATCAGCGCCTTCACTTCGCTGCTCGGGAGGAGGAGCGTTCGGAACAGGTCGCCGGGAACGCCCGCCTCGTGAAGCACCTCCTCGATCGCCAGTGCGCAGCCGGGGACGTTGCTGGCGTGCTTCAGAAGCGCGCCATTGCCGGCCATGAGCGCCGGCGCTGCGAAGCGGAAAACCTGCCAGAAGGGGAAATTCCACGGCATCACCGCGAGCACGACGCCGATCGGATTGAAGGTGACGAAGGCCTCGCTTCCGCCGATGTCCACTTTTTCGTTCGCAAGATAGCGCTCGGCATGGTCGGCGAACCAGTCGCAGTGGAAGGCGCACTTCTCGATCTCGGAGCGGCCGTCGTCGATCGTCTTGCCCATCTCCCGGGTCATGAGGTCGGCGAATTCGTCCTTTCGGCGACGAAGGATTTCGGCGGCCGCGTGCATGACCGACGAGCGATCCGCGAAGGTCGTCCGCCGCCAGGACTTGAACGCCTCATGGGCGGCGGCCGCGGCGGCGCGCGCTTCTTCAAGGCTGTTCTCTTGGTAGGCCCGGCCGGGCTCGCCGGTCGCCGGATCGACCGTCTGGATCGTCTTTTGCATTTTGGCGTCCGAATCGCGTTCGGCAGTGACCTGATCCGTCATTGCGTCCTCGTTTGCGCTATCCGCGGCTCTCCAACGCGGCAGCCGCCTCATCGACCAATTCGCGAATGATTTCGGCGACGGGCTCCTCGCGGGTGACCATTCCGACCGACTGGCCGGCCATGACCGAGCCCGTCTCGACGTCGCCGTCAATCACTGCCCGGCGGAGCGCGCCGGCCCAGTAATGCTCGATCTGGAGCTGGGCCTCGGCCATCTCAATCGAGCCGTCGTCGAGCTTTTGGGCGACTTCGCGTTGCTTGGCTGCAAAATTCTCCATCTCGCGGTTCTTGAGCGCCCGGACTGGGATGACCGGCAGGCGAGGGTCGATCTGCACCGACGGTATGGCGTCGCGAGCGGAGGCGCGGATGAAGGCCTTCTTGAAGTTGGCATGTGCAATGCTCTCGTTCGCGCAGACGAAGCGGGTGCCGAGCTGGACGCCGACCGCGCCCATTTCGAGATAGGCCGCGACCGCCTCGCCGCGGCCGATGCCGCCGGCGATGAAAACGGGGATGTCGTGGCTCACGTGCGGCAGGATTTCCTGCGCGAGCACGGTCGTGGAAACGGGACCGATGTGACCGCCGGCCTCCATACCTTCGATGACGATCGCATCGACGTTCGAACGCATCAGCTTCTTCGCAAGGCTCAAAGCGGGCGCGAAGGCCATCAGCTTGGCGCCGTGCGACTTGATCTTCTCGATAGCCTTGCCCGGCGGAAGCCCGCCAGCGAGCACGATGTGGCCGACATCATGCTTCACGCAGACGTCGATCAGCTCGCTGAGCTGCGGGTGCATGGTGATGAGATTGACCCCGAACGGCCGCGACGTGCGAGCCTTGGTTTCGGCGATTTCCGTATCGAGAAGCTCGGGCGTCATCGCACCGCAGGCGATCACTCCGAAGCCGCCGGCATTGGAGATCGCGGAAACGAGGTTGCGCTCGCTGACCCAGCTCATCGCCCCGCCCATGATCGCCACGTCGCAGCCGAGGAACTCGGTGCCGCGGTGCATCAGTTCCTTGAGGCGTGCGTGGCCGACCGACTGGTGGACGGCCCGGGGCTCGGCGATCAGGCCCTCGCCGCTCATGCCGCCGCACTCTGTTCGTCGAGGCCGAAGGCCGTGTGGAGGACTCGGACGGCGAGCTCCAGTTCGTCTTCTGCAATCAATGCGCTCACCTTGATCTCGGACGTGGAAACGGCGAGCAGGTTTATGCGCCGCTCGGCGAGCGTCTCGAACATCTTCGCCGCGAGCGCCGGGTTGGAACGGATTCCGACGCCCACGATGCTGACCTTCGCGACCGAGGGATCCTGGACCAGGTCGGAATGGCCGATCGCATCCTTGCGTTGCTCGATCACCGCTATTGCCTGAGCGAGGCTCGCTCGAGGGACGGTGAAGGTGAGGTCGGACGAGCCCGTGTTGGGCGTCGCCGCATGGACGATCATGTCGACCTGGATGCCAGCCTCCGCGAGCGGAGTGATCGTCGCCGCGACGGTGCCTGGCGTGTCGGCGATTCCGGTCAGAGTGATCCGCGCCTCGTTCCGGTCGGCGGCAATGCCAGCGATCAGGTTTCGTTCCATCTGTGCTCCTGAAAGTTCGGCGACGATATCCGTGCCCGGCTTGTCCTCGAATGCCGATAGAACGCGCAAGGGCATGTTTTCGCGCATGGCAAGCCCGACCGAGCGGACCTGAAGCACTTTCGCTCCGACCCCGGCAAGCTCGAGCATCTCCTCGAAGGTCACCTGATTAAGCTTGCGCGCCCTCGGCACGATGCGCGGGTCGGTCGTGTAGACGCCATCGACGTCGGTATAGATGTCACAGCGGTCGGCCTTTACGCCGGCCGCGATGGCGACCGCGGATGTGTCCGATCCGCCGCGCCCTAGCGTCGCAAGGCGGCCATCGGTCGAGACGCCCTGGAAGCCGGGGATCACCGCAACCGTCCCACCGCTGAGCGCCTCGTCCAGCATGGCGCCCTCGATCGCCTCGACGCGAGCATTGCCGTGGATCCCGGAAGCACGGACCAGCTGCCAGCCCATGACGCTGCGCGCCTTGAGGCCCATCGCCTGCAACGTCATTGCCAGCAGCCCCGCCGTGACCTGCTCGCCCGAAGCGACCACCACGTCATACTCGG
>JBKPKZ010000120.1:0-10915 GCA_046731355.1 Pseudomonadota bacterium
GTTTAGAATCGGTTAGTTTCTGCCCGGTAACGGAGAGATTTTGTGGCTTCGATCGAAGTTGACCCTGGTTATCGCGCGATCTCCCGCAGTTCGCTGGCGATCGCGGCCTTTTCGACCATCGTCGAGTGGTACGATTTCACGCTCTATCTCTATTTCGCGACTGTCCTTGCTCGAGTCTTCTTCGGACCAAGCGAGGCGTCGCTTCTGGTGACCCTGGGTGGTTTCGCAATCGCCTATCTGATGCGCCCGCTAGGGGCGGTTTTCTTCGGCCATATCGGGGACCGCATGGGAAGGCGGCACATGCTGCTTCTGTCGGTTGCGTTGATGACGGCCGCAATGCTCACCACCGCTCTCCTCCCGACCTACGCGCAGATTGGACAGGCAGCGGGTGTGCTCCTGATCCTTCTGCGCTGCGTGATGGGTTTCAGCGTCGGCGGAGAATATACCGGCGTGGTCGCCTATCTCCTCGAGGGCGCTCCAAGACATCGGCGTGGCCTCATCGCTTCTTCGGCTTCCGCGGCGAGCGAGGTCGGTGCACTTCTGGCGGTCGGAGTCTCCGCGCTGACGGTCGCCTCGCTGAGCGAGGCCGACCTCGCGAGCTGGGGCTGGCGCATCCCCTTCTTCGTCGGCGCCGCTCTCGCTGGAAGCGTCTGGATCGCGCGATCGGCAATGGAAGAATCGCCCGAGTTCCATCGGCAAGTGGCCGAGCAGACCATCCCCGACAATCCACTGCGCCACAGTCTCGGCAATCATCGCGGAGGAATCGCCCGGGCCTTTGCAATCTCCTCACTCGGCTCGATCACTTACTATGTCGGAATCACCTACGTTCCGGCCTTCCTGACATCGGCGGGATCGCTGACCGAAAGCGCTTCGCTTTGGCTTTCGACCGCAGCAGCAGTGGTCGTCATTCTGGTGACACCGCTGACCGGTATCTTGTCCGACAGGATGGGACGAAAACCGACTCTCGTCGTGCTTGCAATCGGGAGCGCCCTTCTGCCCATGACGATGTTTGCCCTGATGGCGAGCGGGTCGCACGGCCAGGCCTTGATAGGGGCTTTCGTGCTTGCTGCCCTTGCCGGCGGGGTGAGTGCCGTTGGAGCGGTCGCCACTGCTGAGCAGTTCCCGGGCGAAGGACGCGTTACCGGCCTCGCGCTCGGTGCGACCATGGCCACCGCAATATTCGGCGGGCTGACTCCTTATGTCGCCCAGATTCTGGTGGAGCGCACCGGATGGGCGATGGCTCCCGGAGCAATGATCGCGCTCGTGAGTCTGTGTGTTTTGCCCATCTTCCTTCTGATGAAAGAGACAGCGCCGCGGTGAGCACTGCCTTCCTCTTCGATCTCGACGGTACCCTGGTCGACAGCGTCTACCAGCACGTGCGTGCCTGGCACCTGGCGCTGCACGACGAGGGGATCGAACTGTCGGTCTGGCGTATCCACCGCAAGATCGGGATGAGTGGCGGACTGTTTACAAATCAGCTTCTGCGTGAGCTCGGCCGCGAGGTGGATCGCGATACCATCGACGACCTCCGCAATCGCCACGCCGACCATTATCTCACGCTTTCGCATGAAGTGCGTCCCTTGCCCGGCGCAGTCGAGCTGCTGCGTGCGCTGGATGAGCTCCAGCTCCCCTGGGCGATCGGAACGAGCGGCCGACTGGTGACGGCGGAGCCAAACGTTCGAAGCCTTGGTCTGGACCCTGCGGAGATCGCGCTCGTGACCCGAGACCAGGTTCAGTATGCGAAGCCGGATCCGGACCTATTCGTCGAGGCTGCGCGGCGCGTCGGATCGTCGACCGCGGGCTCCTATGTCATTGGCGACAGCATTTGGGACATGCTCGCCGCGGCCCGCTGCGGAGCGCTTGGGATTGGCCTGCTTTCGGGCGGTTATGGGCGGGAAGAGCTGATGGATGCCGGCGCTCTTCGGGTTTACGACGACCCCGCCGACATGCTGTCGAATCTCGACGAAGTTGCTCCGCGGACGCGCGACTAAAGCGACCAGGGGTGATTGACGCATCGAGCGCCCCGCCGCGCCAGCCGCCCTTGCGGTCGACGACCGGTTCGCGATCGGATGTCTAGCGCGCGGCTGCTTCGGGGCCGTTTTTCACCAGCTTGAGGCGCGGTCCACCGTCGATTCGCCCGCGGCCGAGCCCGATGTACTTGAAGCCCGCTTCCTCGGCGTCGGCGCGATTGTAGACGTTGCGAAGATCGACAATCAGCTTACCCGCCATCACGGCCGCAAAGCGTTCGAGATCCAGCGCTCGAAACTCGTCCCACTCGGTCACCACGACCAGCGCGTCCGCGTCCTTGGCTGCCTCGTAGGCGTTCGTCACAAACTCCGCGCCCTCAATCAGCTTGCGGGCATTTTCTGTCGCCACCGGATCATAGGCCGAGATGACCGCGCCTTGCTCGATCAGGCTGTTCACGAGCGGGATCGACGGCGCGTCGCGCATGTCGTCTGTGTTCTGCTTGAATGCGAGGCCGAGGATAGCAATTCGCTTGCCCTCCACGCTTCCGCCGAGCGCCGTGGCAACGCGGGCAGCCATGCTTGCCTTGCGGTCGTCGTTCACCTCGACGACCGTTTTCACGATGCGCTGCTCAACGCCGGCTTCCGCTGCGGTTTCGAGAAGTGCCAACGTATCCTTCGGGAAGCAGCTTCCGCCGTAGCCCGGCCCCGGATGAAGGAATTTCGGCCCGATTCGATTGTCGAGGCCGATACCGCGAGCGACGTCGTGGACGTCTGCGTCCACGACCTCACAGAGGTTCGCCATCTCGTTGATGAAGCTGATCTTCATCGCGAGAAATGCGTTCGCCGCATACTTGATCAATTCGGCGGTCCGGCGGCCGGTGAAAAGCATCGGCGCCTGGTTGAGAAACAAGGGCCGATAAATTTCGCGAAGCACCTCGCGCGCCTTGTCGTCTTCCGCGCCGACGACGATTCGGTCGGGAATCTTGAAGTCGCGGATTGCGGCGCCTTCACGGAGGAATTCAGGATTCGAAGCGACGCTCGTACCGGCGGGAGCGCCTTCCTGCTGGAGCAACTCGGTGATGCGGTCGCCCGTGCCGACGGGAACGGTCGACTTGGTGACGACGACCAGAGGTCCCTTGAGCGCATGGGCAAGCTCGCGAACCGCGTCGAAGACGTAGGTGAGGTCCGCGTGGCCGTCGCCGCGGCGCGTTGGCGTTCCAACGGCGATGAACACTGCTTCCGCACCGTCGACGCCCTCGGCGAGGTCGGTCGTGAAGCTGAGGCGCCCGCGCTCGGAATTGGCCTTAACCAGGGATTCCAGGCCCGGCTCCCAGATCGGCATGATGCCGGTCTTGAGACCCTCGATCTTGCCCGCGTCCTTGTCGATGCAGACCACGTCGTGACCGAAGTCGGACAGGCACGCGCCCGAAACGAGGCCAACGTAGCCGGTGCCGATCATCGCGATACGCATCATTCACTCCTGGGGGAATTTGGCGCGCGTCTTAGACGGCAGTTCCACGCATTTCCAGCAAAGCCACCGTCGGCATCCACTTATGGGACGGTCCAGGATTTTTGTAAGCAGCGCCACTTCGGCTACCGTAATAGCGAAGGACTATGACACTCGATCTCGCCAACACCGTGCTTTTGCCGATCGACATGCAGCGGGCGTTCGATGCCGCCCCTTGGCCGCGCCGGTGGAACGACAAGGTCGATGCGAACGGACTGGCCTTGCTCGCCGCCTGGCGCTCGGCGGGCCGGCCAATCATTCACGTGCGGCATGACTCGGTGCAGCCGGGCTCGTCGCTTGCACCGGGAACGCCCGGCAATGCCTTCCGTCCGGGATTTGAGCCGCTCGAAGGCGAACAGCTCGTTTCAAAGAGCGTGAATTCCGCGTTCATCGGTACCGACCTCGACCTGAGGCTCAAGAGGCTGGCTGCAAAGCACATCGTGACGTTCGGCATATCCACCGACATGTGCGTTTCGACGACGGTGCGCACGGGTTCGAACATGGGCTGGGACATGATCCTGGTCCCCGACGCCTGCGACTGCTTCGACCTTCCCGACGGCGCCGGCGGGACTGTCGCTGCGGAGGACGTCCAGCGAGCCCACGTGGCGACGCTCGGCTTCGAGTTTGCCCGGATCATGGGCACTGCGGAGCTCGGGAGCCTTCGAGCAGCAGCTTAGGTTCACCGGAGCGCCTAGTTTTCGCCCGAAAGTTCGGCTAAAGGCGCCGGCTTCCCGATGGAAACGAAAACTCTGCCTCGACCCCCGCGTGTGGGCCTGGTGTCGCTTGGCTGTCCCAAGGCATTGGTCGACAGCGAGCGGATCATCACCAAGCTCCGCGCCGACGGATACCAGATGTCCCCCGATTATTCCGGGGCGGACGTCGTTCTCGTGAATACTTGCGGTTTCCTCGATTCCGCCAAGGAAGAGAGCCTGGAAGCGATCGGCGAGGCCATCGCCGAGAATGGCCGGGTCGTGGTCACCGGCTGCATGGGCAACGAGGCGGACGTCATCCGCCAGCGTTTTCCGGACGTGCTCGCGGTCACCGGCCCACAGCAATATGAGGAAGTGGTGTCGGCGGTTCATGACGCGGCACCGCCCGGAGCTTCGCCTTACCTGGACCTGGTTCCGGAAGCGGGCCTCAAGCTCACTCCGCGCCACTACAGCTATCTGAAGATTTCGGAGGGCTGCAACCACCGCTGCAGCTTCTGCATCATCCCGAGCATCCGGGGCGATCTCGTCAGCCGTCGACCCGACGCCATCCTTCGCGAGGCGGAGAAGCTGGTCGAGGCGGGGACGAAGGAACTGCTGATCATCAGCCAGGACACCTCGGCCTACGGCGTCGACATCCGTCACCATCCGCGCATGTGGAAGGGGGAGGAAGTTCGCGCCCACATGACTGACCTGTCACGGGAATTGGGCAAGCTCGGCGCCTGGGTCCGGCTTCATTACGTCTATCCCTACCCGCATGTCGACAACGTCATCCCGTTGATGGCCGACGGGCTGGTCCTCCCCTACCTCGACATCCCGTTCCAGCACGCGAGCCCCAAGGTGCTTCGCTCGATGAAGCGGCCGGCAAACGAAGCAAAGGTCCTCGAGCGGCTGAAGAGCTGGCGCTCGATCGTGCCGGACATGGCCGTGCGGTCCAGCTTCGTGGTCGGCTTCCCCGGCGAGACCGAGGAAGACTTTCAATACCTTCTCAACTGGCTCGAGGAAGCGCAGCTCGACCGCGTCGGCGCGTTCAGGTTCGAGCCGGTGTCTGGAGCAGCGGCGAATGCTTTGCCCGACCCGGTGCCCGAGGAAGTGAAGCAGGAGCGCTACGAGCGCGTGATGGCACTTTCGGCGCGAATCTCGGCCGAGAAGCTCGAAGCGAAGATCGGCAAGACGCTCGACGTACTGGTCGACACCGTCGATGCCGAAACCGGCGGTGCAACGGGCAGGTCGAAGGCCGACGCTCCCGAAATCGACGGGGAAGTCCACCTGCGCGATGCGGGTCACCTTAAGGCTGGCGACATCGTTAGCGTCAGTGTCGAAGACAGCGACGAGCACGACCTGTTCGGCGTTCCCGCCTGAACCGCTTCGCGATCAGATATCGCGAGCCTGATCTATTTCTTGTTGAGGCGATCGATCGCCTGATCGACCGCCTTGGTCACGCGCTTGATCGCGAACGACAAGGCTTCAAGCTCGATCAGTGCCTTCTCGACGACCTCCGATCGTTTGTCGTCCGTGCCGGGAGCCGGACTTCGAAGCAACGCCGAACTGACGGCCGCGGTGGAGATCGGCTCGATGAACTTGCAGCCATAGAAGTGACCGCTGGTCCAGGAGACTTCCGCCTGCGCCGTTCCAGCCTCGGGGATCAGCACCTCCAGGACCTCGCCGTCAGTCAAGGGTAGCGGGCTCTCGATCAGGAGCCCTTCTTCGGAAATATCATGGATCACGACCTGCGTATCGCCGGCCGAGGGAATGGCGCCCTCGGCTTGCAGCCGGAGCTTCCGGCGCGAGGCCGACCGGCGTTCACCCGTCCGGGCCTCCGTCTCTAGGTTTGCGCGCAGCGACATGAAGCCGCGAAACTGGCGCGATATGGCTAACAACATGTTAATGCCGGTAGCGCCCTGGCGCGGCCACCGGGCATTTCACCTGTTCGACCATGGCGCTAAGGCATCGAGCCCATGACCGACTTCACCTCCATGATCGCAGCGGACCGCGGCCAGAAGGCTCAGCCGATCCACCTCGTCGACAAAAATAGCTTCGAAGACTGGGCCAGGACCCGTCCGGCAGAGGACCGAGCGCTGCTTTCGGCTCAACGTTTCGACGGAAAATCGGGCTACGCCTTCGCCATCCTGCCTCGCAAAGCCGACGGGTTCGAAGTCGTGACGGCAGTGGCCGACGCTGCAAAACTGTCGCCCTGGTGCCTGGCAAAACTGGCGGAGAGCCTCCCCGAGGGGACGTACAGGCTCGCTGACGGTGAGCCGGGCCAGGCTGCGCTTGGATGGCTGCTCGCCCAACACCGTTTCGACACCTACCGGTCGAAGAAGGACGAGCCGGAGCGCGGGCCCCGCGTACTGATAACGGGCGAGCCGGCAAGAACCGACACGACCATCCGGCTGGCGGAGGCGGTTTCGCTCGTTCGAGACCTGGTGAACGTTCCGGCGGGCGACCTTGGTCCCGCTGAGCTGGAGCTTGCTGCGCGCTCGCACGCCGACAAGTTCGGAGCCGAGGTCCGAGTCACATCGGGTGACGAGTTGACCACCTTTTATCCGTTGATAGCGGCCGTGGGCGCTGCCGCGACGCGGGAACGAGCGCCTCGACTAGTCGAGCTGGAGTGGGGCGATCCGACCCATCCGCGCATCGCTGTAATCGGCAAGGGCGTCTGCTTCGACAGCGGCGGCCTCGACCTCAAGCCCGCGAGCGGAATGCGATTGATGAAGAAGGACATGGGCGGAGCCGCTCATGCCCTCGCGCTTGCCGGCCTGATTGCTGGAGAACGACTTCCGGTCCGCCTGCACGTGCTCATTCCGGCGGTGGAAAATGCCGTCGCCGGCAACGCCTTGCGTCCCGGCGACATCGTCAAGTCACGACTGGGTCTTCAGGTCGAGATCGACAACACGGATGCGGAGGGGCGGCTCATCCTTGCGGACGCGCTGGCGAAGGCCGCGGAGGACAAGCCAGAGCTGATCGTCGATTTCGCAACCCTGACTGGGGCCGCCCGAGTAGCTCTGGGGCCCGATCTCCCCGCCCTCTTCTCGTCCAACGATGCTCTTGCCGACGACATACTCTCCGCAGGCAAGGAGATCGATGACCCCTCCTGGCGGATGCCGTTCTGGGATCCGTACGATGAAATGCTGAAAAGCGACGTCGCGGACCTCGCGAATGCGTCGAGCACTCCAATGGCCGGGGCAGTCACTGCGGCCATGTTTTTGAAGCGATTCGTGCCGACCGACGTGCCTTGGGCTCATTTCGACACGTATGCGTGGCGGGACAAAGGAAAACCGGGGCGTCCAAAGGGCGGAGAAGCGCTTGGACTAAGAGCAGTTTTTGCTGTCGTTTCAAAACGTTACGGTCGCCCCTAGGCTCTCCCGAGGGCATGGCTCCGGCTAATTTTCCACTTTCGTTCCAGGCCGCACCTGCAACATTTCCGCGAGTTGCCGGTTTACTTTCGGGTCACGCGAGGAACGGGAGAGAGAGCCGCCATGGGCGACGAATCGCTGGCTGGCTGGATGCGGGCCCTGATTGCCTATGTCCGATCCGGCGAACCAGACCTTACGAACCGGCAGATGGCATTGCTGATGCTGGTTTATCTTACCCCTGGGCCGCACACCGTGCGCGGCCTTGCGAAGGTCCTCGGAGTTTCGAAGCCCGTGGTCACCCGCGCCTTGAATACCCTTGGCGCGCTGGGTTATCTGCGCCGTGAACGAGATCCGGACGACCGTCGCAACGTATTCGTCGTCCGCACCAGCAACGGGGCTGATTTTCTTGAAGGGTTCAAACGCAACCTCCGGGAAAGCGACCGGGTCGCAGCCACCCACCGGCCCGTTATCGGACAGCAGCAACCCGCGTTCGCCCACGGCCGCTGAATTCGCCCTTTCGGGACGCTCGAACCCGCCTGACCCGCGGTTCAATGCCTATCGTCCGGATCTTGCCGACGTTGCGCTCGCCGGACGAGTGGTCGCGTCCCATTACGCCGAACCGATGAAGAAGATCGTCCTTGCAAATGCTCCACTGCGGATCGCGGCCTCCGATGATGCCGACGAATTGGCGGAGCTCGAGCCAGAAGATCCGTTCAGCATTCTAGACGATACGCTGGGCTGGGCCTGGGGCTATGCGGGCCGCGACCGCCGCGTCGGCTATGTCCGGTCGGAAGCGCTCGGGGGCTAGCTACATCTCGCCGCGCCGCCGGCGGATTTCGTACCAGCGCTGAACATTCGCCTGATGCTGCTGAAGCGTGTCGGCGAATACGTGCCCGCCGGTTCCGTCGGCGACGAAATAGAGCGCCTTCGTCCGCTCGGGGTTCATCACTGCGGCTATGCTTTCCTTGCCCGGATTGGCGATTGGACCCATCGGCAGACCCGGCTCACGATAGGTGTTGTATCCCGTGACTGCATTGAGCTCCGAACGCTTGATGCGTCGACCGAGAGGCTTGCCCTTGGTGATCGGGTAAATGACGGTCGGATCGGCATCGAGCTTCATCCCGATGCGAAGTCGATTGCAGTAAACTCCGGCAACCATCCGACGCTCCGACGCCTTTCCCGTCTCCTTCTCCACGATCGAAGCAAGCGTGACGATTTGCTCCCGGGAGCTGACTGGGCAATTGCCGCCGCCATTTTTCAGCAGCTGGTCGATCGTTTTCGTCATTGCCGCCTGCATGCGCTGGACGACCGCCGCGCGGCTCTCGCCACGCTCGTAGCCATAGCTGTCTGGAAGCACGGATCCCTCGGCGATCGAGGGCGTCGGTCCAGTCAGGAACCTGTTCGTCTTCAATTTCTCCTCGACGATGATCGAAGGCATGCCTTCGGTCACCGTGATCAATCGAAGCACGGGCTTCCCGTGCTGGAGCAGTTCGAGAATGTTCGCGCCGCTGGCGCCCTTCGGAATTTCGAACTCGCCGGCCTGGACTGGATCGCCGCTTCCAATGATCCGAGCGCCGATCTTGAAGCTCTTGGCGGACCAGATGAGGCCGGCCCGATCAAGCTGCGCGGCGACGCCGGCAACGCTCGAGCCTTCCTCGACCGTGAAGGTCTTCGTCTGAGCGGCAGGGCCCGGGCCAAACCAGCCGTAGAGGACCACCGCGAACGCGAGGCCCAGCAGAATTCCCGTCCCCAGCGCCAGAAGGCGCCAGAGAAATCGCATCAGACGGCCTTCATGATCAGGCTGGCGTTGGTGCCGCCGAAGCCGAAGCTGTTGTTGAGGACCGCGCGCACCGAGCGCTCCTTCGACGTGTGCGGAACGAGGTCGACACCGGCCGTGCCCTCGCTGGGATTGTCGAGATTGAGGGTCGGGGGGACGATCTGGTCGCGAAGCGCGAGAATGCAGAAGATGCTCTCGACTGCACCGGCGCCCCCAAGCAGGTGCCCGATGGCCGACTTGGTCGAGCTCATCGATACGGTGCCGATGGCATTTCCGAACAGGCGTCGGACCGCGCCGAGCTCAAGCTCGTCGCCGAGCGGCGTCGAAGTGCCGTGAGCGTTGATGTAGTCGATGTCCGACGGTTGCAGCCCGGACTTGCGAAGCGCCATCTCCATCGACCGATAGCCGCCCGATCCTTCGGGATGCGGCGCGGTCACGTGATAGGCGTCGCCAGAAAGACCGTAGCCGACGACCTCCGCGTAAATCTTCGCGCCGCGTCGCTTGGCATGCTCGTATTCCTCGAGCACGACGACTCCGGAGCCCTCACCCATGACGAAGCCGTCGCGATCCTTGTCGTAGGGGCGGCTCGCCTTTTCAGGCTGGTCGTTGAAACTGGTCGAGAGCGCACGCGCCTGGGCAAAGCCGGCAATGCCGATCGGGCAGATGGTCGCCTCGGCGCCGCCCGCGAGCATGATATCGGCGTCGTCGTCCTTGATCATGCGGGCAGCGTCGCCAATCGAGTGGGCGCCGGTCGAGCAGGCGGTTACCACTGCGTGGTTCGGGCCCATCAGGCCGTACTTGATCGAGACCTGGCCGGAGATGAGGTTGATCAGGCGTCCGTGAACGAAGTGTGGGCTGACACGGCCCGGTCCCTTCTCATGGAGCACCAGGCTTTCGCTCTCGATGCCCGGAAGGCCACCGATGCCCGATCCGATCGAGCAGCCGGCGCGAAGTCGCATCGCCTCGTCCATGTCGGTAAGGCCGGCGTCCTCGATGGCCTGGCCAGCCGCATCGATTCCGTAAACGATGAACGGATCGACCTGGCGCTGGATCTTGTGATCGACGCGCTTGGAAGGATCGAAGCCATATTCGTGATCGGCTGGCTTCACTTCGCAGGCAATGCGGCACTTCTGGTCGCTGGCGTCGAACTTCGTGATCGGCCCGGCGCCGCTCTTGCTCGCCAGGATGTTCTTCCAGGTGGTCTCGACGTTCCCGCCAAGCGGCGTAACCAGACCAAGACCAGTCACCACGACACGGCGCATTTTCTCACTCCACGATGTTCATCAAAAACAAACGGCCTCCCGACTGGCTGCGGGAAGCCGTTCGTACCGCCAGAAAAAACATCCTGCCGGCGGCAGAAATTCGGACCCGTTAGCCCTTGTTCTGCTCAATATAGTCGATCGCGTCCTTGACCGTGCCGATCTTTTCGGCCGCATCGTCCGGGATTTCGACGCCGAACTCCTCCTCAAAGGCCATGACCAGCTCGACGATGTCGAGGCTGTCGGCACCGAGATCGTCGATGAAGCTCGCGTCCTCGGTGACCTTGTCCTGCTCGACACCAAGATGTTCGACGACGATCTTCTTCACCCGATCGGCAGTCT
>JBKPKZ010000121.1:0-4996 GCA_046731355.1 Pseudomonadota bacterium
AAGTCCTGGAGGCCCCGGCCCATGTGGTCAGTCATGACGGCGGCAAAGCTTCCTATCAAGCGGTGGCGCCGTTGCCGTTACGCCGACCCTTGGCGAGGAAGCGGAGCAAGCCGATCTCCTCGGACGACAGCCACTTACGCCCGCGCGGCCGCTCGAAACCGTTCAATGGATTGCGCGGCCGCTCGCGCGCCGCCTCGATCAGCTTGGGGTGAACATAGGACCTGCGGCTGATCGCAGGCGTGTTGCCGAGCGCTTCGGCGACAGGCTCGAGCACGGTCTTGAGGCTGACCCTGGCACGGTCTTCTTCTGCTGCTGTTAGCATCTGGTCGAAGGCGATAACGCTCGCTCCCCACGTGCGGAAGTTCTTTGCGGTGAAATCGCCGCCGCTGGCCTCGCGGATGTATTCGTTCACGTCCGCCGAGGTGACCGGGCAGGGTTCGCCATCTTCGCCGACGTACTGAAAGAGATTCTGGCCAGGCAAGTCATCGCATTTCGACACGATCCGCTTCAGGTTCCGGTCAGTGATCGGGACCTCATGGACGATCCCGTGCTTGCCGGCGAAGCGCATCATCAGCTTGGCACCTTTGCGCTTCACGTGCCGCGAACGGAGCGTCGTCGCGCCGAAGCTCTTGTTATCACGCGCATATTGTTCATTCCCGATGCGCAGATATTCGGTGTCGAGAAGGCGAACGACCGCGGCGAGGACCGCTTCACGGCTGAGCGCGGGCTTGCCCAAGTCCGCCGCGACCTTTCGCCGGATCTTCGGCAAGGCATTTCCGAATTCGAGCGTGCCGCTGTATTTCCTCTTGTCTCGGCGAGCCCGGAAACTTGCGTGGTAGCGGTATTGCTTGCGCCCCCGAGAGTCCTTGCCGGTGGCCTGTAAGTGGCCGTTGTCGTCCTTGCAGAACCAAGCCTCGTCGTAAGCGGGGGGAAGCGCGATGGAATTGAGGCGCTCGATCGTCTCGCGGTCCGTCAGCCGGACTCCGTTCTCGTCGAAATACTGCCAATAGCGCCCATGTTTCCTGCGCGTGTAGCCAGGCTCGCTGTCGCTACTGTGCCTCAGCCTGCCTCCGTTCGCCTTTGCTTCGCTCATCGGCACGACTAAGCGCTATTGAAGCGGGCGGGTTCCTGATTGTTGTCTTAAGGAGGTTCCGTTGCCTGAAATTTCCAAAGCCAGGATCCTGATCGTTGCAAGCGACGGCTTCGAGGAATCGGAGCTGTTCGGGCCGCTCCAGATCCTTGAGGACCGCGGCGCCGCGGTGCAGCTCGCTTCGCCGGACACGAAGCCGATCCAGGCGACCGTGCACGACGATCCGGGCAAGACGATTCGCCCTGACCTGACGATCGAGCAGGCTCGTCCTGAGGATTACGACGCGTTGATCCTCCCCGGCGGCGTCCGCAATCCCGATCATCTGCGAACGAACGCGGGGGCGATCGAGCTGATTCGCGCGTTCGCCGCGGCCGGGAAGCCGGTAGCGGCAATCTGCCACGGTCCGTGGCTGCTGGTTGAGGCGGACTTGGTGCGCGGGAAGACCGCGACGAGCTGGCCCTCGATCCGCACCGACCTCAAAAACGCTGGCGCCAACGTGGTCGACGAAGAGGCTGTCACGGACGGCAATATCATCACGAGCCGCAAGCCGGCCGATGTTCCGGCCTTCACGGAAGCACTGATACGGCTGATCGAAAAAGCGCAGGCGAGGAGCGAAGAGGCGGCGACTGCCTAACCGGCTGGAAAGGATTTTCGCTTAACACTCCTCTGCATGACGGGGCGGGGTCAAAGCATTGGAGCAGCGCTGGCGTTCGAATTCGCGCCGGCTCTGATATTCGGTTCGGCGGTGGCCATCTCGACGGCGACCTGGCTGGTTCTTCCGCCGTTGGACATGACGCCGGTCGCCTCGGGAGCGGCCGCGTTCGGTGGAATCTGGCTTGCACTCAACAGGTTTGGTGCTCCCAGGGGATTTCCAATCCCTCAGTTCGAACGGCCGGAGATCGAAGTCGAGCTCTCGTCCGTTGGCGAGCTCCTCAAGGAAGCCACAGTGGTTGGAATTGTGGAGCAACTTGGCGCACAGCAAGTCGGTGAAAGCGAATCCGCCGAGGAATTGGTCCTCGATGACGTTCTTGAAGCCATCGGGCCTAACGACAGGGTAGTCCGGCTGTTCGAGCCAAACGACACGGCGGGAAAGATGCAGGAGCGGATCGATCGGCACTTGCGTTCCGGCCCCCGGCAGGTACCGGACGCCACGCAGGAGCTTCACGACGCTCTCGCTGCCCTACGCCGTTCGCTCCGCTAGCCCTTGGCATCGGCGGACTCATCATTGATCGATGTCGAGCGCCTTGGTCCCGCGCATCTGAGCGAAATGAGGGAGGTCATGCGGGTCTTCGCGGATGCTTTCGACGAAGAGGTGACTTTCTTTTCGGACCCTCCCAGCGACGCATATTTCGAGAAGCTGTTATCCAACGTGCACTTCGTCATGCTCGCGGCGCGAATCAATGGCACGGTCGTTGGAGCCCTGGCCGCCTACGAACTCGTCAAATACGAGCAAGAGAGGAGCGAGTTCTACATTTACGATCTCGCGGTTGCGGAGCCTTTCAGGAGGCGCGGTATCGCGAGGTCGTTGATCGAGGCTCTGAGGCCGATCGCCAAATCGGCGGGGGCGTGGGTCATCTTCGTCCAGGCGGACCGTGAGGACGGACCCGCCGTCGCGCTCTACCGAAGCATGGGCATCGAAGAGGCGCCCCTCCATTTCGACATTCCGCTCGACTAGCGGCGCGGACGGTCGAGCAGCCAGATCAAGGCGGCAATCGCGGCTCCCGCGCAGGTGCCGATCAATATTCCCTTCATGGGATTGCCCGCGGCAACCCCCCAGACGGCTCCGATAAGAATCCCCGCCATCCAGAAGAACCCGCCCGCCATTGGTTTTCGCGTCGCCATGCGCCCGCCCATGGCAGAGGAGGGCCGAGTGCTCCAGCCCCGACGAAATTTCATGGTGAACGACCAGTTGACCAGCATTGTCGGCTATCGAGAAAGAGCTTCGAGGTTAACAGGTGCCATGGATTCGCCCTTCATCGCCGGCCGCCTTGCACTCGCCGAAGCTTCAGACCTGATCGATCGCTTCGGCGATGACGCCGGGCTGGAGGCGGCGGCTCGCGCCGAGCAGAGCCGCGACGCGGGCAATGTGCAGCGATTCTGCCATTGGCGGCAGATCGAGCGTGTCATTGCGACACTCTCTGACGAAGAAGTACGCGGAACCGTTCACTAAAGCCGTTCCCAGTCTGGCGCCGTTCAGGAGCGCCGAGTAGGCTTCAGCCCATGAGAGCGTGGGGAAGAGCGCTGCTGCCTGCTTGTGCGGCCGCCGCAATTTTGTGCCCCGCCGCGCCCGCGCGCGCTCAGACCCGAGGATCGGCCGAGCTGGATCCGACTGCTCCGCTCGATCCCATGCCGGACATCGGCGTCGAGTGGCCCGACATGAACGCCCCCGAGGCTGTTCCACCGCCGGATGAGACGACGCCTCCGGAAAGCGTTGAAACCAATCCGGCCAAACCCGTCACCATCGATGCCGCGGAGGTCCATCGTTACACGATCGCGCTGGAGGGGGTTCAAGGAGTCGATGACGAGCCCGCTCTGATCAAGGCCTTTGACGCTCAGTCGGCGCTTCGAGAAGGCAAGGGCGAGGCTTCGAACGCTGCCCAGATCGATCGACGCAGCCGAGCCGATGCCGACCTCTTGACTGAGCTTCTGCGCTCACGCGGATATTTTGACGCCGAAGTCGAGCCTTCGATCAAACCTGCTCAGGATGTCCTCCGGGTTGTCCTGACCGCGTCGCCCGGACGCCAATATACATTCCAGTCGGTCGAGCTTCCGGGCCTCGAAGCCGTGGGCGAGGAGGCTGGCCCGCTTCGCAAGGTCTTCGCGGTGAAGGCAGGCGACCCGGTCATCGCGGACGCCGTCATCAAGGCCGGGACCGATTTGCAGGTTGCGCTCGGAGAAGAAGGCTATGCGCTCGCCGAACTCGGCGAGCAGAAGATCGTGGTCAATCACCAGACCCAGACGGCGAGCCTTGTGCTCCCGGTACAGCCTGGGCCGGTCGCTCACTTCGGCAAGTTCACCGTTTCCGGCAATCCGCCCTTCCCGGCGAGCCACATCGCGACCATCGCCCGGTTCGACACTGGCGATCAGTTCAAGCGATCCAAGGTCAACGATCTTCGCCGGGCCCTGATCGCGACCGGCCTCGTTGCCTCGGCCGACGTGAGGTTGGTGCCATCCGCCGACCGACAGACGATCGACGTCGCGGTGCATCTCGAGCCCGCGCCGTTCCACACCCTCGCCGGCGAGCTCGGCTACGGCACTGGGGAAGGCGTGCGGGCCGAGGCGAGCTGGCAGCACCGCAACTTCGTCAATCCGGAAGGAGCGCTGACCATTCGCGGCGTCGCTGGCACTCAGGAACAGCTGGCGTCCGTCGAATTCCGCAGAAGCAACTTCCGGCGCCGCGACCAGACGCTCGACATCCTCGCGGTAGCAAGCAACATCGACCGCGACGCCTATCGCGCGAAGACGCTTCAGCTCAGCGGCCTGATCGAGCGGCAAAGCAATATCATCTGGCAGAAAAAGTGGACGTGGAGCTACGGAGTCGACCTGATTGCGACCGATGAGCGCGGCGTCTTCGAGGAGCTCGACAACAAGGAAACGCGCAAGTTCTTCATCGCGGCGCTGCCGGTCAGCCTGCGTTACGACGGAACGAACGATCTCCTCGATCCGACCACCGGCTTCCGGCTCGGCGGGCGCATCAGTCCTGAAATTTCCGCAAAGGGCGGCAGCTTCCAATATGGCCGCGTCCAGTTAGATGCGAGCACGTATCACCCGGTTTCGGGCGGCATCGTCCTCGCGGGCAGAGTGCGGCTGGGAACCATCATCGGCGCAAGGTCCTCCGAGATCGCGCCGTCGCGACGCTTCTATTCCGGTGGCGGCGGATCGGTCCGCGGCTATGGATACCAGCGC
>JBKPKZ010000122.1:0-23996 GCA_046731355.1 Pseudomonadota bacterium
TGATCGGCCGCGCCTGGGCTTACGCCCTGGCTTCCAAGGGTCAGGCCGGCGTTGCCCATGTACTCAAGCTCATCGAGGCGGAAATGCGCGTCGCCATGGCCCTGACTGGCTGCACGGACGTTCGTGCAATGGGCGCGGAGCTGATCGACAAGCGTTGATCAGGCGACGTTGCGCGCCGAGCGACCCTCGTTGAATAGTTTTTCGACCTCCCTCACCCGCATCGGCTTGGCGAAGAGGAACCCCTGAACCGACGAGCAGCCGCGTGAGCGGAGTTCCGCGAGCTGGGCATTGTCTTCGACGCCTTCGGCGGTGGTTTCCATGCCGAGCGCATGAGCGAGCTCGGTGATCGCCGCGACGATCGCTGAAGCACCGGGGCGGGTGAGGATATTCTCGATAAAGCTCCGGTCGATCTTGATCTTGTCGAAGGGGAAGCTCTGCAAATAGCTGAGCGAGGAATAGCCGGTGCCGAAATCGTCGAGTGCGACCCGAACGCCGATCGAGCGCAGGCTGTGCAGAAGCTTCAGGATCTGGTCGCTGCCGTCCAGGAACACCGACTCCGTGATCTCGATCTCGAGACGGTTCGGCTGAAGCCGGCTCAGCGCAAGAGCCTGCATGATCGTCTCATTGAGCCCTCCGCGATGGAATTGCACTGGCGAGACGTTGACCGCGACACGCACGTCGTCCGGCCACCCGCTGGCCTGCCGGCATGCTTCCTGGAGCGCCCATGCGCCCATCGGGACGATGATCCCGGTTTCCTCGGCGACCCCGATAAAGTCGGATGGCGAGACGAGGCCGCGCTCCGGGTGATTCCAGCGGATCAGCGCTTCGAACGACCCGATGCGATTGCTCTCGAGGTCGAACAGGGGCTGGTAGAAGAGCTCGAACTCGCCTCTTTCGAGCGCGAGCCGGAGGTCGGTCTCGAGCTTCCGGCGATCCTGAGCGCGGCGATTGAGGCTTTCCTCGAAGAAAGCGAACGTCCCGCGGCCCGCCTCCTTGGCGCGGTAGAGCGCGAGGTCCGCATTGCGGAGCAATGTTCCGCTATCGATGCCGTCCGCGGGCGCGATCGCGATTCCGACACTGGTCGAAGGCATCAGCTCGTTGCCATCGATGTGCAGCGGCCGGGCGATCGCTTCGATCAGATTCTCGGCGAGCCGGTCAATCGCGTTGCGATCGCCGCTCACGGTCTGGAGGACGACGAACTCGTCGCCGCCAAGACGCGCCACGAACTGTCCGCGCGCGACATCGCGGATTCGGCGCCCGGCCTCGATGAGAAGGGCGTCGCCGGCGGGATGGCCGAGCGTATCGTTGATCACCTTGAACTGGTCGAGGTCTAGGCAATGCAGCGCAACCAGCGAATCTCCGTCGTCGATCGTCCGGTACACATGCTCGAGCTGCTGCTGGAACATCGTCCTGTTCGGAAGGCCGGTCAGGACGTCATTGAACGCAAGCTGCGTGATTCGCCGCTCGCGCTCTTCGATCTTGTCCGACATTTCGTTGAAGGTCGTCGCCAGACGGGCGAGCTCGTCCTCGCCGCGAACGTGGACCTTCACGTGCTCGCCGGTCGCGAGCCTGCCTGCAGCGTGGTCGAGCCGGGCCAGAGGCTCGGTGATCCGTCCTGCAGCGCGCCAGGTGGCAAAGGCCGCGAGCAAGAGCCCGAGCAGGGTCATCACGCCCAATGCGACCTGGAGTTTGCGGGCGCCGGCAAGTGCCTCCGACTTCGGATAGGCGAGGATCAGAAGCACATCGTTGCCAGGAAGAAGCGTCTCGAGCGGTTTTGCGAGCGTGATCGACGGTTCGTCATCGACGCGCATTTCGAACGCGCTGCTGCCCTTCAGATGCTCGTCAAGCGAGCGGGCGGCGGTGGCATCGAGAATCGTGCCTGCCGGCGCCTTCCACCGGTCCTTGTCGCGAATGACGACGCCGGCATTGAGCGGAATGGCCGACAGCCGCTCGAGCGAACGCATCTCGCGGGCATCGAGGTCGGCCGCGAACACAACCCAGCCGATCAGGCTCGGCGCCATGACCGGCGCGGCAACCAGCTGGCGCGGCGATCCGCCGAGCACGGTCACCCCGCGTAGTCGGCCGCTGTCGAGCGGATCCCACAGGTTCTCGGCCTCCTTGATCAACCGCTGATCCGCCAGTCCGTGAACCGAGCCGTCAAGCGAAACGATGAAGGCCGTTTTCACGCGGAGACGCGCCGCGGCGTTGCCGAGCGCAGACTCCATCGTGGCCGTATCCCCCGTAGCGACCGCGGCTCTGAAACCGTAATCGCGCGATAGCAGCTGCGCTGCGCCTTGGAGTTCGCGGACGCGCTGCTGCCAAAGACGGTCGTAGACCGCGCCACTTGCCTGGAGCTGGCTCTCGACCTGGCGCGAGGCGGAGCCCGCAATGAAGGTCGACAGAGCGGCCGACACCCCCAGCATCGCGACCGCGAACAGCAGCGCAAACTGCACGGTCAGGCGAGCGCTGAGCGACCGGAAGCGCTTCTGACTAGTAGCCATCGTTCATGGCCATTGGCGGCGCCCGAAGGGCGACGGTGAAGCTGGCATTCCGCTCGGACGCGGCAAGCTGACGCTCGACGACGTTGGCCTTGGCCCTGAGATAGGGATGCCAGACCGAAACTTTACCCGCCGAATTCGGGACATCAGCGAAGCGGACGGTGCCGTTCGCGCCCGTTTTCGCAGTCCACTGATTGTCGGCTACGTAGATGAACGCCGTCATCGCGTCATGGATGTTGCAGCCGAGCGCAACGACGCCCGGCTTGTCGAACACCACGCTTCGCGACTGGTCTTTGGCGAACAGCTTCAGCTCGAATTTCTTCGCCGGCGAGAAGGAATAGACATGGTGACGGGTCGGATCGAGGTTCGGAAAGGACACCTTCGCACCGACCGGAACGACCAGCACGAACGGGTGGAACTGCATGTCCCTCTGCGACACGCTGAAGCTTCCGCCGCTCGAAGGCCGCGTCGCGGGCCCGGCTCGAAGGGTAACCACTGCGTCGCTTACCGGGCGCCCTTTTTCATCCGCGACGCGCACGGTGAGGGGCGCGGCCGCGGCCTCGGCGGCCGTCAATACCAAGAGCGAACCGATTAGTGGGCGCCACACCATGGGCCCGGCTTTACGCGCGCGAGGTAAACGACCCGGTATTCGAAGATGGTTACCAGCGCAGTCGCAAGTCGGCCTGCAAACGGGTCTGAGCCTGCTTTGGATCGATGCCGAGAGCCTCCCGGGATTCGTTGTCGCTCGAGACGTGGATCAGCTCGATCATGCCGGTGATCGGACCCCATTCACGCTTCCCTGCGATCGTCGAAGCCCAACCGGAATCGTCATATTCATCATCCCACCAGCTGCCGCGATTGCGCGTTTCAAAGGCCTCGATCCTGGCCGCGATTCCGACGCTTCCGAACGGTCGGCTGACCAGCAGGAAGGCAGACCGAAATCGCATGTCGACCCAGCGCCTGCCGACTGGCTCGACGAAGCCCATACGCGTCCGGCCGGTCATCGCCTGCGCCTTGATTTGTATCCCTTGGATCTCGGCGGCGACCGCGATGTTGTTGAAATGCGTGCGCCAACCCCATTCAACGTCCTCGTCAACCCATTCTGGGTTCGCTCGATTGTCGTACCGGAAGAACTCGAATCGCACCGGGATGGGCGGCTGCCAGACGAGCTTCGCGTAGTAGCCCGGCCGGCTTGCGAACCCGTCATCGACGTCGAGCAGCGGGTGCGTATACGGCGCCTGGTAGCCAACGTCCTCTTCCTCGAAGGGCGGGAGCGGCTGTTCGTTGAAGGCGAGCGTGCGCCGGTTGTGGAGTGCCCACCCGCGAAACGTCAGCAGTGTTCCGGCAGTGTCGTTGGCGGTGAGTACCGCCGCCGTGGCGCTAAGCTTGTGCTCGCCGAATTCGGTGCCAACCGTTCCCTCAACTGCGAGCGGCCGAACTTCTTCGCCGATCCAGCTGTTGATCGCCGACGGCGTGATCGTGTCGCGGACATGCCAATCGGCGCCTTCATGCTCGAGACTGACAGGCGGCCACATCAGGCCGGCGCGGGCCGAGAAGCGGGTTTTCGAACCGCGCATCGGCTTGTAGCTGAGATAGGCTTCGCTGAGGCCTGCTTCGGTCCTCTCACCGCCTTGGAAGCTGCCGACGATGGTGCCCGAGAGCGCCCAGCTGAGCCGCGGCTGCCAGATGAGGTTGGCCTCGCTGAGCATCGGCAAGACGCGAAGGTTGCCACCCTCATCGCCGCTAGTGCTCAGCTTTCCGAAGCCGCCGTCGACCCAGCTCTCTTCGCCGTCCGTCGCGGCAATGCTGACAGTGCCCGTCACCGAAATCGTCTGCGGCGAAAGAATCTCCGCCCCTTCAGCGAGAACGGGCGATGCACAAGTCAACGACGCCGTCGCGAGGAGGCGCGCTACAAGGCTCGAGGCCGAGAACGATCGGGCGCGACGCACCCGGCCTGGTTAAGCGATTAAGGTTAACAAGTGCCCTAAGATGCTGGGAAAAGCGGCAGATTTTCCGACCGGAACATCTTCCCAAAAGGCCGCCTTGCTTTGGTTGCCGCGCGCCCGGTGCGTCACTTTTCGAGCGCTCGCCGAAATTTCCGCACAGACTGACCGTACAAACGTCGCGGAAGAACTCGCTGCATAACCGACGGTCAACAACGCGAAAGATTAGTGGTCGGGGAGAGAGGATTCGAACCTCCGGCCCCTGCCTCCCGAAGACAGTGCTCTACCAGGCTGAGCTACTCCCCGACCGGAACCCGCTTTGCGTGCGACCGGCGGTCGCTGCGGGAGCCAAGGCCGCGGCTAGATAGATGCGGTTCCAGGGAAGCGCAACCCGGCAATCAGCGACCGAGCGCAGACAGCCAGTCTTCGATGCGGACGAACTTTTCTCGCGGACTCCCGGGCCTGGCGCGGCCGACCTCGGTTTCCTCGATTTTCCGCCAATCGTCATAGTCGGTCGGAAGCACTCCGCGCTCGTTGAGCAGCGTCTTTAGTCCTTGGGCGCCCGCCCGATCGTTTCCGCCGCCGGCCGGCATTGCGGCTGCAACCTGCTCGGCGACCTCATATCCATCCGGCCTGTTCGTTCCTATCGTGCCCGTCGGGCCCCGACGCGCCCAGCCCACCGCGTAGAGCCGGTCGCCTATGATTCCGCCATCGTTGCGGAACTTGCCTCCGCGCTCGTCATAAGGAACGCCATCGATCTGCGGCGTCGAATAGCCAATCGCGGTGATCACCAGAGAGGCCGGAACCTCATAAGTCTCACCGGTCCCTCGAGCGGCACCATTTTCGTCGAGCACGGTCCGCTCGACGATGATCCGCTCGATCTTATCGTCGCCTTCGATGGCCACAGGCTTGGCGAAGAAGTCGAACACCAGCCTCCTCGGCTTGGCAACGTCCGGTGGTGTCGCAGCGAACTCGCGCAAGATGGTAATCGACTTGCGCTGCCCGGGGTCAAGCGCATCGTCGGCTTCGACCGGAGGGAAGTCAGCGGCCTCGACGACCGGCGACGACTCCTCCAGATGGCCCAGCTCCCCAAGTTCCTTCGGGGTCATCGCGATCTGGTGAGGACCACGCCGTCCAAGGATCGTGACCGTCCTGATCGCCGACCCGTCGAGCGCTTCGAGCGCATGGCCGACGATGTCCGAGCCTTCGAATTCGTGCTGGGTCTTCGACAGGATGCGCGCGCAGTCGAGCGCCACATTGCCATTACCAATCACTGCCGCGTGGGTGCCGTTCAGCGGCGGCTTGAGATCGACGAAATCGGGATGGCCATTGTACCAGCCGACAAACTCAGCAGATCCGACGACTCCCGGCAGATCCTCGCCGGGGATGCCGAGCTTGCGATCGTGCGGCGCGCCGATCGCGAGAATAACGGCGTCGTAAAGCTCGAGAAGCTCGTCCACCGACACATCGCGACCGATGGTGACGTTGCCGATGAAGTCGACGCCGGGCTCCTCCGCGACCTTGTCGTAGCGCTTGCTGACCGCCTTCAGCGACTGATGGTCGGGCGCAACGCCGAAACGGATCAGGCCATAAGGCACCGGATAGCGATCGAGAATGTCGATCCGTGCCTGTTCCCCATACGCCTTGTTCAGCGCTTCCGCGGTGTAGAAACCCGCCGGCCCTGACCCGACGATCGCAAAATGGCGCATCAGCTCTTCTTGCTCTTGTCTTCGAGAAGCACTCCGCCCTTGGCTTTCAGCGCCGCTTCGATCGGCGCCGCAAACAGGGCGAGCATACCGGGGAGCATCATCCTGCATCGCACCTTGGCGTCCTCGACCTCGATTTGCGCTTCGACTGTCTGGCCCATCGCCGTGATGTCGAGATCGAGCCTGTCGCCGACCCAATTGGACCGAACATGGGCAGCGCCGCCGGGAATATGGTCGCGAAGCTTGTGGACGTTGTCGGCAATGCGCCGATGCGCCTCGTCCCGGCCCAGCTTGTGCGGTAGCTCGACTTCGATCGGGCGCTCCATCGCTGCGACAGTGTGCGGGAAAGACAAGCTTTTCAACCCACGGGGTGAGAGTAAGATGCCGTGATGCGCTGGCTCGTCACGTCTCTCCTCTTCACGGCCGTTCCCGCTTCCGCCCAGGTCGTCCTGCCCGCGCCGCCGGCGGGCTCGATCGTCTATGCGCCGGGAACGCAGGCATGGAGCCCGGTCGCGGACTACATCACCGCAGGCCAGGACGAGCCCGGCTATCGGAACTGGTACGCCGCGACCTCGGCGCACGCGACGGCCGTGAAGTCGTTCAACGCCTATCTTCAGCAATATGAGGTCGGCGGCATCTTCCCGACATGGCAGCTCCTTCGCACCGCGACGTCCTGGCAGAAGTGCGGCGGACAGCCGTTCGAAGTTCCACCGACGAGCGAATGGCCGCACATCGTCCAGACGCTTCGCTACGTCCGCGATTACGTGATCCCTGCCGTCGGACCGGTCGAGCCGGTGTCCGCCTATCGTAATCCCACCCTCAATGCCTGCGCCGGCGGCGCTCCCGAAAGCGCGCACAAGCATTATTCGGCGATCGACATGGTCCCGCTCCAGCAGACTTCCCGCGAGCAGCTGATGAGGACCTTGTGCGCGGTACAGGCGAGGCGCGGGCCGGACTATCAGGTCGGACTCGGCTTCTACGCCTTCCTTCGCTTCCACGTGGACACGACCAAGTATCGGCGGTGGAACATGGACCCCGCGGTGGCCTCGCTTTGCCCGCCGATCGTCAAGCCCAACGAGATAGCGACAGTTGGTCAGCCGATTCAGGCGGCCGCTCCGACGACCGCAGTCGTGGCGCCGACGGTCGCAGCTTCGCCCACGGTAGCCGCCACGCCACCTGAGCCAGCTGGTCCGAAGGTGGTCTATGCGCCGCAATCCGATCCATCCACGTCCGACAACCAACCACAACAACACTGACGGCCGCGCCCTTGTGTGGTCCGGAGGCCACACCAATATCGCCCTCAAGGCAAAGGGGTGTTTGAATGGACCTTGAGAAACTGACCGATCGCGCTCGCGGCTTCCTGCAGGCAGCCCAGACGATTGCCGTTCGTGAACATCATCAGCGGATTGCGCCGGCGCACCTGCTAAAGGCGCTGCTCGACGACGAGCAAGGCATGGCGGCCGGACTTATCGATGCTGCGGGTGGCGATTCGAAAGCGGCGAAGCGCGAAGCCGACCTTCTCGTTTCCAAGATCCCTGCGGTTACCGGCAGCGGTGCAACGCAGGCGCCAGCGCTCGATGGCGACACCATCCGCGTCCTCGACCAGGCCGAACAGGTCGCCCAGAAGGCCGGGGACAGCTTCGTCACCGTGGAGCGCCTGCTTCTGGCCATGGCGCTGGCCAAGGGGACCGACGTCGGCGCCGCGCTGCAAAAGGCCGGGGTCACTGCGCAAAACCTCAATGCCGCGATCGACAAGCTTCGCGGCGGCCGAACCGCCGACACGCAAGGCGCCGAGGATCGCTACGACGCCCTGAAGAAATATGCCCGCGACCTCACGGCCGCCGCCCGCGAGGGCAAGCTCGATCCGGTCATCGGCCGCGACGAGGAAATTCGCCGCACGATCCAGGTGCTCGCTCGCCGAACGAAGAACAATCCGGTGCTGATCGGCGAACCGGGCGTCGGCAAGACGGCCATCGCCGAAGGCCTTGCGCTCCGAATCACCAACGGCGACGTACCCGACGGAATCAAGGACAAGCGCCTGCTGTCGCTCGACTTGGGCGCAATGATCGCCGGCGCGAAATATCGCGGCGAGTTCGAGGAGCGCCTGAAGGGCGTGCTCGACGAGGTGAAGCAGGCCGCTGGAGAGATCATCCTCTTCATCGACGAGATGCATACGCTCGTCGGCGCCGGCAAGGCCGAGGGCGCGATGGACGCGGGCAATTTGCTCAAGCCCTCGCTCGCTCGCGGCGAGCTTCACTGCATCGGCGCGACCACGCTCGACGAATATCGCAAGTATATCGAGAAGGACGCGGCGCTCGAGCGGCGCTTCCAGCCGGTGTTCGTCGGCGAGCCGAGCGTTCCCGACACCATCTCGATCCTGCGCGGCCTCAAGGAGAAGTACGAACTTCATCACGGCGTTCGGATCACCGATGGCGCGCTCGTCGCAGCCGCGACGCTCAGCAATCGCTACATCACCGACCGTTTCCTTCCGGACAAGGCGATCGATCTCATGGACGAGGCCGCGAGCCGAATCCGAATGGAGGTCGAGTCCAAGCCCGAAGAGATCGAGAACCTCGACCGCCGCATCATCCAGCTCAAGATCGAGCGGGAGGCGCTGAAGAAAGAGCAGGACACGGCCTCCAAGGACCGGCTCGGAAAGCTCGAAGAGGAGCTAGCGAACCTCGAGCAGCAGTCATCGGAGCTGACCCAGCGCTGGCAGGCGGAGAAGGACAAGATCAGCGCCGAGGCCAAGATCAAGGAGCAGCTCGACGCCACCCGCATCGAGCTCGAGCAGGCGCAGCGCAACGGCGATCTCGCCAAGGCCGGCGAGCTCCAATACGGGCGTATTCCCGAACTCGAGAAGCAGCTCGCCGACGCTCAAGCCGCGGTGAAAGGAGCGATGCTCCGCGAGGAGGTCACAGCCGAGGACATCGCTTCCGTTGTCAGCCGCTGGACCGGCGTTCCGGTCGAACGGATGATGGAAGGCGAGCGCGAGAAGCTGCTTCAGATGGAAGCGCTGATCGGTGCCCGAGTCATTGGCCAGGAAGACGCGGTGAAGGCGGTGTCCGCCGCGGTCCGGCGCTCGCGCGCGGGTCTGCAGGATCCCAACCGGCCGCTCGGCTCCTTCCTGTTCCTGGGCCCGACCGGCGTCGGCAAGACGGAGCTCACCAAGGCACTCGCGGAATTCCTGTTCGATGATTCCTCGGCGATGGTCCGCATCGACATGTCGGAATTCATGGAGAAGCATGCGGTCGCGCGGCTGATTGGCGCTCCTCCGGGCTATGTCGGCTATGAAGAAGGCGGCGTCCTCACCGAAGCCGTCCGGCGCCGTCCCTATCAGGTCGTCCTGTTCGACGAGGTCGAGAAGGCGCACGGCGACGTGTTCAACGTGCTGCTACAGGTGCTCGACGATGGCCGCCTCACCGACGGCCAGGGACGGACGGTCGACTTCTCGAACACGATCATCATCCTGACTTCGAACCTCGGATCGCAATATCTCGCCTCGCTCGGCGAAGACGAGCCGGTGGAGAAGGTCGAGACGCAAGTGATGGAAGTCGTTCGCGGTCACTTCCGGCCGGAATTCCTCAATCGGCTGGACGAGGTGATCCTGTTCCATCGGCTTTCGGCGGGTCATATGGGACCGATCGTCGACATCCAGGTCGCCCGGCTCCAGAAGCTTCTCGAGGATCGCAAGATCCACATCGAGCTGACCGATGCTGCCCGCGCCTGGCTCGGCCGGGTCGGCTATGATCCGGTCTATGGCGCGAGGCCTCTCAAGCGGGCGATCCAGAAGTATCTGCAGGATCCGCTGGCGGACAAGATCATCGCTGGCGAGGTCAAGGACGGTCAGTCGATTCGCGTCGATGAGGGCGACGGCGGGCTCGTCATCGTTCCGGTCGACAACGCCGTTAGGGAAGCTGCCGAATAATCCCTATGACAGCGCGCCGCGCCGCTGGTCCGCCGCCTCGTAGAAGCGGCAGATCATCTCGCGCTCGTGCTGGCTGAGGTGCGGATTCCACGTGTCGATGATGAGAACAGCTCGGTCCTCTCCGCTGCGGTTCCACGCCTCATGCTCGATCGTGTCGTCGAACACGAACGCTTCGCCCACGCGCCACTCGCGGGTCTCGCCGCCGACGCGGAAACCGCAGCTTTCGGGAACGATCAGTCCGAGGTGAACGATGCTCCGTACGTTGGTTACTCCCGTGTGCGGCGGGATATGGCTCCTGGCCTTGAGGATCGAAAAGAAGACGGCCGGTGCGCGCCCCTCGATCCGGCATAACGGAAGGGCTTCAATGATCTCCGTGGTTCGCGGAACGCGGGCGCAATTCTCATTGATCCGCTCCCCTTCCCTCCAAAGGTGGAAGGCGCCCCAATCGAGAGACTTGTCGAGCTCGGACCATTTGCTCCGGGGGGTGCCGGGGGCCATCGCTATGTAGGGCTCGAGGCCAGGAGCAGAACCACCGAGGATCGCCTTCAGTTCGTCCAGGATGGTTGGTGTCGCCGCTTCCAGCTGTTCGATCCAAGGGAAAAGCTCGCGGTCGAAGAATTCATCGGCGGGCAGGAACGGATAGTGCAATCCCTCGCACTGGTTGGCGTAGATCGGGCGCTTCCCGAGCCAATGATCCGCGGCTCCCTGCATTCGGCGGCGGTCGCGGGCTGTCGCACCCGACAGGTCCGCGGCGAGCCTGTCCTCGATCGCATCGCCGAGCTTGTCCTGCTGCGCCCGGACATAGGTCTTCGCGCGATCGAGGAGTTGATCGAACTCGGGGGAACGGTCGGGCAGGTTGGAGGAAAGCGCGATGACCGCGCCCCACCGCTTCGCTGCCTGAGTCTCCTCGCCGAGCCGCTCGTGAAGCTCCGCCAACCGGATCAGGGCCAGCAGGTCCCGCTGATCGATCGTCAGCACGTGCTCGAGCGCCTCCCGTTCCGATTTCGGATCGCCGAGCTCGCGGTGTGCACGCGCCAGGTTCATCCATAGCGGCTGCGCCTTTGGATCACTTCGACAAGCGATCTGGAAATGCTTGAGGGCTGACCGGGCGTCATTGCGGTCCAGCGCCTCCAGGCCGAGCCAGTTTCGGGCGGCGGGCTGGTCGCTGTCGATCGCCAGGACGGCATCGAGATGCTCGCGGGCACGGTCGACCGCGCCCGACTGCATGGCGCGATTTGCCTCGGCCAGGTGCTTCTGAATGAGGCCCGCTGTCATGCGGGCAGTTGAGACCTAGGCCGCCTTCCCGGTCAAGGGCAGCCGGCCTGGTGCACGCAGGGACTTCTCTGAGCGTTCTCGAGCGCCTGCTTCTCCTGCAGCTTCCGATCGGCCCATTCCGCACGCGTTCCGCAGAAGCGCTTGGTGGCGAGGCGGCTTCCGATCGGTTTGATCGTCTCGCAGATCTTCTCGTTTGGATCGCCGACGTTGGTGTTCGTCGCGGGGACTGGCGGCGTATTGGTGTCCGGCGCCGCTGCTGCCAGCATCAATGCGCCAAGTGACACAATCGCGATTTGCATGATCGCCTCCGATTATTAGCAGGCCGCGCGGCCCGTACCGCTGGTATGCGTCAGGACGCATGGACTCCTCTGCGCGTTCTCGATCGCTTCCCGGTCCTGCCGGCGCCGGTCTTCCCATTCGGCGCGCGTTCCGCAGAACCTCTTTGTCGCAAGACGTGAGCCAATCGGAGTGATGTTTTCGCAGATCTTCTCGTTCTTGTTGCCGACGTTGGTGTTGGTCGCCGGGACGCTCTGCGTGGGCTGGGCCTGGGTGGACTGGGCGGCGGCAGGACACACGCTGCACAGCGCCAACAGAGCCGCTGACGCGGTTACACGATTCAGCATGAGGGACCTCCGACATTCTTGTTGGAGACGGTTGTGCACGGACCGCCAATCATCCGCTGGGCCTGCTCCACCGCCTGGCGGTCCTGGCGATTCCGTTCTTCCCACTCTGCGCGGGTTGCGCAGACACGGCGCTTGGCAAGGCGGCTGCCGATCACCGTTTCGTTCTGGCAGACCTTTTCGTTGGGGTCCGCGGCAGCCGTCGATCCGTTCGAAGCCGGCTGTGGAGTCTCGGCGAGCCCGGAAGTCGCGAACAGCGACAGGCAGAGAATCGAAGGAACGAGCATATGCTTTTTCATACGAACTCCACTTCGACTTAGCAGGTTGAAGCTCCATTAGTTTTCAACGCGGTGCAAGTGGCCGTGGTGATCCCCTTCTGGATGTACTCGGCGTCCTTGCGGTCCTGGAGCCTTCGCTCGGCCCATTCGGCGCGCGTCGCGCAAATGCGCTTCTTGCTTAACCGGCTGCCGATCTGAGTCACGTTCTCGCAAATCTTCTCGTCTCGATCGGTGGCTTTGACCTGGGTCTCGTCAGGAGCCGCTGTCGCTCCGGCCGGGATGATCGCAGCAATCGCCAACAAGAACAGGCGAACGTGCATTGGCGCCTCCCAAAGAAGCGGATCGCACTCGCGTGGAGGTCACGAGTGCTCAAACCTGTTTTGTGAACTCAGCCCAATGTCCGAAGCAAGGTCAATTCGACCAACGGCTTCGATCAGCCGCCGGCCTTCTTCTCGGCCTGGAGGCTCGCTTCCGCGTCGACATAGGCCTCCTGTCGATCGACGCTCCAGTAGCGGAGCTCGTGGATCGGAATTCGGACCCCCGTGACCGCGCAGATCACATGGTCGCCATTCGAGAGCACCCGGAAGGTTCCTGGAAGATAGTGGAGGCGCGCCGCGCGTCCGGCTCCGCTCATCAGCATTGGCTATTCCTCAGGCTCATCGAACAGCCCCCGTTGGGAAGCGACATAGGGTCGGCTCGTCTTCCTCTCAACCCGCGTCGGCGTCTTCCGCTCCGCCCCGGTCGAAACGTCGACCGTGCCATCGCCGAAGTGAAGCTTGAGGTCGCGTGCGGCAATCGCCTCGCCCACATTGGTCAGGGTCCTGCCGCCACGATCCGTCACTCTTGCAAATCCCCGCTTCAACGGACGATCGGGATGGGCAAGCTCCGCCAAACGCCAAAGGGACGCGAGTCGGTCCTCGGCGCGAGTGATCCGGTCGGTCAGGAGCTCGGTCCGAAGGCGCGGAGCGACCGCGCTCAAGTCGGCCCTGGCGTGCGCGGCCCTTGCCGCAAGGGCTCTCGGCAACCGGCCGACAAGGTCGTCGACCCGCTGCGTCATCGGGGCGAACAGGCTCTCAGGCTGAGGCCAACGATGAACCGTGAGATCGAGGCGCTCCCTGGCACGCCGCGCGTGGACCGTCAGGCAGGATGCCGAACGCCGACCGAGGTCATCGACGAGCGCCATCAGCTCGGCACGGACAGGCACTGCAAGCTCCGCCGCGGCGGTCGGCGTCGGAGCGCGCATGTCGGACGCGAAGTCGATCAACGTCGTGTCGGTCTCGTGCCCGACGGCGGAGATTAGCGGGATCGGCGATTCGGCGGCCGCCCTGACGACCTCTTCCTCGTTGAAGGCCCACAGGTCCTCAATCGATCCGCCACCTCGGGCCACGATCAGCAGGTCTGGACGCGGAAACGGGCCGCCCGACTGGATCGCGCCGAAACCCCGGATCGCCTGTGCGATCTTGGTCGAAGCGCCCTCACCCTGAACCGGAACGGGCCAGACGATGACGTGGGTGGGACAGCGGTCCTCAAGCCGATGGAGGATGTCGCGGATCACGGCTCCGGTCGGCGAGGTGACGACGCCGATCACGCGCGGCATGAAGGGCAGCTTCCGTTTTCGTCCGGGGTCGAACAGCCCCTCGGCAGCCAATGCCCGGCGGCGCTTGTCGAGCAGAGCCATCAGCGCTCCCTCGCCCGCAAGCTCCATTCGCTCGACCATGATCTGGTACTTCGAGCGGCCCGGATAGGTCGTCAGCTTGCCGGTCGCGATGACCTCGGCACCGTCCTCGGGCCTGAATGCAAGCCCCTGAGCCGAGCTGCGCCACACAACTGCGTCCATGCAGGCGCCCTCGTCCTTCAGCGAGAAATAGCAGTGCCCGGATGCATGGCGTTTGAATCCGGAAATCTCGCCGCGGACCCGGACTCGACCATAGGACGTCTCGATCGTCCGCTTGAGCGACGCCGACAGCTCGGTGACCGACAGCGCGGGTGCGTTGTCGCCAGCCTTGGCCTCGGCTAACAGGCCGCCACCGCTGTCTTCGGGGAGATCCATGAACATCCTGCTGTTGGGTTCGGGTGGCCGAGAAGATGCGCTCGCGTGGCGGCTGAGGCAATCGCCGAGCTGCGAACTGCTCGTCGCGGCGCCTGGAAATCCCGGAATTGCGCGGTGGGCGGAGTGCGTCGCACTGGACCCCTGCGACCCGGCTGCAGTCACCCAGCTAGCCCGGCAGCGCGGAATCGATCTCGTCGTCATCGGTCCCGAGGCGCCGTTGGTCGCGGGCGTGGCCGACACCCTGCGTGAAGCCGGTATCGCGGTGTTCGGTCCCAACGCCGCCGCCGCTCAACTCGAAGGCTCAAAGGGTTTCACCAAGGACCTCTGCGCAGCGAATGCGATCCCCACAGCAGGCTACGTCCGCGTCGAAACGACGGCAGCCGGACATGACGCCTTGAAGCAATTCGGCATTCCGGTCGTGATCAAGGCCGACGGACTGGCTGCTGGGAAGGGTGTCACGGTCGCGATGTCCCGCGAGGAAGCCGAGGCGGCGATCGACGCTGCCGGCGATGGTCCGATGGTGATCGAGGAATTCCTGTCGGGTGAAGAAGCGAGCCTGTTCGCGCTGGTCGACGGCGAAACCGCCGTCTCGCTCGCCTCCGCGCAGGATCACAAGCGCGTCGGCGAAGGCGATACCGGACCGAACACCGGCGGAATGGGCGCCTACAGCCCGGCCCCCGTACTGACGCCCGAATTGGAGCAACGCGCAATGGACGAGATCGTCCGGCCGACCGTGAAGGCCCTCGCGGACGCGGGCACTCCCTTCTCCGGAGTCCTCTACGCGGGACTAATGCTGACGAGCGAAGGACCGAAGCTGATCGAATATAATGTCCGGTTCGGCGATCCCGAATGCGAGGCGATCATGCCCCGAGTCGAGGGCGACTTCGCGGAGCTCCTGGAAGCCGTTGCCACCGGGCGTCTTGGCGAGCAGACGCCCAAGCTCTCGAACCATCATGCCATGACCGTGATCGTTGCGGCCCAAGGTTATCCAGGGACGCCGACCAGCGGAGGTCTCATCCGGGAAATCGAGGCGGCCGAGCAGATTCCAGGGGTCACGGTCTTTCATGCCGGAACCGCTCGCTCAGGAAGCGCGCTGGTCGCCAAGGGCGGTCGCGTCCTCGCAGTGACCGCGACCGCCGACACCTTCGCCAATGCCCGCGCCCGCGCCTATCGTGCGGTCGACCAGATCGACTTCGCCGACGGCTTCCACCGCCGCGACATCGGCTGGAGGGAACTTAAGCGCACGGGCGAAGGAGCGCTTGCAAGCGAATGAACCTGTTCTGGGACCTATACTGGCCGGCCATCACCGCGGCAGTCGTGATCGGGGTCCTGTCCGGCCGAATTGCCTACCGACTGCCCAAGAGCGGCCATTCCGCGACCTACCGGCGGAAGCGCTTGGTCACTCTCGTGGTTGCGGGAGGGGCAATCATGATCGCCGCCTGGATCTGGCATGGGCCGGTCGGCACCGGCGATCGCTTCGCGACGACGGTCGAGCGCCAGACGCGGCAGGTTCTTGTCGACTTCGAGATGGACCCGGTGAACGCCGTCGTCGTTCGCGGCCCACTTAGGCGCAGCCTCGTCCTCTCCGGACCGGCCGACGACTTTCAGCGGTCGGAGCTCGTCCGCATTCTGAACGACGTCCCGGGCGTCGGAGAGGTCCACTGGACTGAAACAAGCGGCAGTTTCATTCTTCCATTGCTCGCCGAAGTGGAACTTGCGGCGCTTATCAGCTTTGGCCTCGGGCTGCTGTTGGCTTATTTGATCGAATTGCGGCGTCGTTTTAACGCGCAGTGGAGTTGGTGATGGACCTTCAACAAAATCTTCCGCTCATCATCATCGCGATCGTCGTCCTTGCACTGATCGCCTTCCTGCTGCTCCGCCCGAGACAGCGCGTTCAATTGTCCGACAGGACGCCGCTCCGCCCGCACATGCACAATCCGAAGCCCGAAGCCGAAGGGCGAGGCCTGGACGGCGAAGCCGCAGCAGCGACCAGCGACGTCGTCGGCGAGATCATCGGGGCGCCGGTGCATAGAGAACTGGCCCACGGTGAGGGCCGAGACGACCTTACGCGGCTGAAGGGCGTAGGGCCCAAGTTCGAGCAGGCTCTGAACGGCCTCGGCTTCCGGCGCTACGACGAGCTTGCGCGCCTGACCTACATCGACATCGAAAAGATCGACCCGCAGCTTGGGGCGTTTGCGGGACGCCTTGAGCGGGATCGAATCATCGAGCAGGCCGACTATCTCGCCCGCGGCGATACGGCCGGATTCGAAGCCAACTTCGGCCGGCTCTAGTCCTGCTCGACTTTCGCGGGCTCCTGCTCGCGCGGACGCCGTTTCGGACGCGAAGCAATGAGCTTGTCGATCTTGCGGCCGTCCATGTCGACGACCTCGAATTTCCAGCCGTCGTGTGTGAAGGTCTCGCCCGTTTGGGGAATGCGCTTCAGAACTGAAAGCGCAAAGCCGGCAACCGTCGAATAGTCGCGATCGTGGGGCATGTTCACTCCGACCCGATCGCTTAGAAGATCGGCGCTTGCCGCGCCTGAGATCAGCCAGCTCCCATCCTCCCGCTCGACGAGATCGGGCTCGTCGCCCTCCTCGACATCATGCGCGAAGGTCCCGGCGAGGGCAGCAAGGATGCTTCCCGGCGTCACGATGCCGTCGAAGTGTCCATATTCGTCGTGAACGAGCGCCAGCGGCACTTCGGCCGACCGGAGCACGACCAGCGCATCCATTGCGTCCATCAAGTCGGGGATGACGGGCGCAGACCGGGTCAGTTCGCGCAGGTTGAGCTCGCGTCCAGCGAGCATTGCATCGAGCAGGTCTCGTGTTTGGATGACCCCGACGATGTCATCGACCGATCCGTTGACGACCGGGATCCGGCTGTGCGCGCTTTCCTTCAGCGCTGAACGAAGCTCATCCGCCGTCGAATTCACGTCGATCCAGTCGACGTCGGTCCGCGGGGTCATAACCTCGCGTACCGGCCGATCCGCGAGGCGGACAATTCCGGAAATAATCGCGCGTTCGCTTTCCTCGAGCACTCCAGCCGTCTGGGCTTCAGCGACAACGAGGTGGAGTTCCTCGGCCGTCACGGTGTTCTCCGATTCCCGGCTGAGGCCGATCAGCTTGAACACGAGCGCGCTGGTGCGGTCGAGCAACCAGACGAAAGGCGCCGTGATCTTCGACAGCCAGCGCATCGGCCTCGCCATCAAGACGGCGATCGGCTCGGGCGAACGAAGCGCGATTTGCTTCGGAACGATCTCGCCGATCACCAGCGATACATAAGTGGTGAGGACGATCACGAGGCCGAACCCGAGCGTTTCGGCCGATTCGGGGCTGACGCCGAGGAGCTGGATGCGCTCCGCGGCAGGTTTTCCCAGGCTGGCACCCGAAAAGGCACCCGCAAAAATCGCGATCAGGGTGATTCCGGTCTGAACCGTGGATAGGAATTTTCCCGGGTCCGCTGCGAGATCGAGCGCACATTGCGCTCCGCTGCTGCCGCTCTTCGACATCGCCTTGAGGCGGGCCTCCCGGGAGGAGACGATCGCCAGCTCGCTCATCGACAAGACGCCGTTCAGCACGACCAGCGCGAGGATGAGGGCGACGTCGAACCAGGGGATGGGGGAGGGATCGCTCATTGCGTAACGCTGTTAAATGCCTGCGAGCGCTTTTGTTCACAAGCAGCGATCGAATCAGCGCCTTTCAGCGAAAAATCCTTTCAGAAGCTCGGACGATTCCGCTTCACCGATTCCGCCGAGGACATTCGGCCGGTGATGACAGGTCGACTGGCTGAACACCCGGGCTCCGTGGACGACGCCGCCCCCCTTCGGATCCTCAGCAGCGAAGCGAAGAGATTCCACCCTCGCAAGCGACATTGCGCCGGCGCACATCGCACAGGGCTCCAGCGTCACCCACAAGGTGCAGCCGTCGAGCCTAGGCTGTCCCAGCTTCAGCGCCGCCTCGCGAATCGCGACGACTTCGGCGTGGGCGGTGGGATCGAGGCTGCCCCGCATGGCGTTGCGAGCTTCCGCGATGATCTCGTTGCCCTTCGTGACGACCGCGCCCACCGGCACTTCGCCGTCGGCCGCGGCCTCGCGAGCGAGATCCAGCGCTCGGCGCATCGGCAATGGCAGCGGAAAACTCACACCGGGCGGCTAGAGCAGGCCGCCCAGTCTGTCGATCCTGCCCTTACTGCGCGGCGTTGGTTGCCGGCCGAGCCTGGTTGCCATCGGCCGGGTTCACCTTCACCGAAGGTGCCGGAACGGTCACGTTCACTTGGTTTGTCCCGACGCTGACGGTTCCGGTTTCGACATCGAACGCCGGCGTCTGCCCGCCCGTCGCGGTAATTCCCTTCTCATTCACCGATACCTGTGGCGCTTCGGCTGGACGGGTCTGATTGATGTCGAGAAGTCCAGTGGCGACGAGAATGATCAATGCCACCACTGCCAGTATCAAAAGGATTAGAACTGCGCGCATCCCCTGTTCCGATCTAACGTAGCCCGCCCGACATAACGCAGCTACTGTTGTCTGGGTCCGCCGGAAGGTTGACGTACACCCACCTTGTGGCTATCGGGCTGCGGCTTCCCGGGCCCTCTTGCGAGCGGCCCGCTTCAACGAATCAGGAACGAACATCATGTCGCGCGTTTGCGAGCTGACCGGCAAGGGCCGGCAGGTGGGACACAATGTTTCCCACGCCAACAACAAGACCAAGCGGACGTTTCTGCCCAACCTGCAGAACGTCACGTTGATCTCGGATTCGCTCGGTCAGAGCGTAAAGCTGCGCGTCTCGACGCACGGCCTTCGTTCGGTTGAGCATGTCGGTGGCCTCGACAATTGGCTCCTGAAGACCAGCGACGACAAGCTGTCGCCGAAGGTCCGCAAGCTGAAGCGCGAGATCGCCAAGAAGGCCCAGGCCGCGGCCTAATTCGGCGGCGGTCCGATTGAAGGCCGCTAGCTCGCCAAAGCTTCCGCTTCTGCAAATGCCGCTGCGCCGCGGCGGTGCTTGTCGCGCCGCCGGCGCATGCGCAGCCACATCAGGATACCGGTCACGGCGAGCACCGCCGGAAGGATCCCTCCGACGAAGATGATGATTTGCCACACGACCGGCATCCCAGTGCCGTCGTGAATTCGGCGCATGGTTCGAGCGAGCGTTTCCGGCTTCGGCGGTGACGCCTTCGCGCTGGCATCGAGGTCCTGGACCTTGATCTCGGCCGGCAAGCCCTCGCCTTTGAGGGTAACCGTCCACTCGGCTTTCCTGTCCGTCGGCCAGACGATGTTCGTTACCCGACCGGGAGTGAGCGCCTGCGCGGCCGCGGCCGCCTGGTCGACGCTCTGCCGAGGCAGCATGAGCGGCAGCGCCGTTACGGCCGGCCCGCCCGGCCCGGCACCGGGAGAGCCTGCCGAGAACTGGCCGAAGACGGTCGGAAAGGAAATCCAGACCCCCGTGAACGAAAGGACCGCAAGTGGGACCGCAATCCAGAACCCTCCAAGGTGGTGGATGTTCGAATTCAAGTCCGGCCGCCGGCTCCACTTGAAACCGCGGACCACTTTCCCCTTGAGCGGCCACCACAACCAGATGCCCGTCAGCGACGACAAGAGCATTGCAACACCGATCCAGCCCACGATCTGTCGGCCGGCGCCAGGGACCATCAGGCTTCCATGCAGGGAATGGAGAACCCGGATCGGGCCTTCGTTTGTCCCGGCCCGATCGATTGGATCGGCGGTCCCCGGATCGAGCCAGATCCAGGACCGCTGGGGCCGTCCGCCGCCGTCCGATGGCTTGCTGATAGTCACCTGAACGCTCCCCTCCTGGTCAGGGAAGCTGACCGACGCGATCCGTTCTCCCGGCTTCAGCAGTTTGTTTGCGCCCTCGGTATAAGCGGTCGGCGCCAGAAGCGCGGACGTCACCTTGGGATAGCGTTGCGGATTGACCTGCTCGTCGAGCCAGTCGTGCCAGACGAGCGCAGCTCCACTCAGCGACAGCGGGATGATCAGGATCGCAAGGACGATGCCAATCCACTTGTGGATCTGGAACCAGGCGCGGCGGAGGCGAATCATCGAAGGGGTCATGAATCGCCCATAGCTTGTTGCGAACTGTTCGCAATAGAGCGCCTGGTTTCCTGAACATTCGTTGCGCTCTTCGTTCAGCTTCGGTGAAGCGCGAGTCGCGCATAAGCCTCTCAAGTGGCGAGGTTTTCCCCTTTTCCTCGTCACCAATCAGTCCCTCGCGTCGCGTTACCGAGGGGGGCCCGGCGCGCGTAATTGCGTCGGGCCCAACTGTGTTCAGGGCGTCTCGAAAAGCCGCGCGAGCTGCTCGATCATCGCTCCGCCAAGCTGCTCTGCATCCATGATCGTCACGGCCCGGTTGTAATAGCGGGTCACGTCGTGCCCGATGCCGATGGCGACCAGCTCCACGCTCGAACGTCGCTCGACCCACTCGATCACCTGTCGAAGGTGTCGTTCGAGATACGCGCCGCCGTTGGCCGAAGCGGTCGAATCATCGACCGGCGCACCGTCGGAGATCACCATCAGGATTCGCCGCTCTTCAGGCCGCGCAATCAGCCGGTTGTGCGCCCAAAGCAGGGCCTCGCCGTCGATATTCTCCTTGAGAAGTCCCTCGCGCATCATCAGGCCGAGGTTGCGCTTGGCGTGGCGGTACGGTTCGTCCGCGCGTTTGTAGACGATGTGGCGGAGGTCATTCAGCCGGCCCGGGTTCGAAGGCCGTCCGTCGCTCAGCCAGAGTTCGCGGCTTTGCCCGCCCTTCCAGGCGCGGGTCGTGAAGCCCAGCACCTCGCTGGCGACCCCGACGCGCTCGAGCGTCCGGGCGAGAATGTCGGCGCAGATCGCTGCGATCGCGATCGGTCGTCCGCGCATCGATCCCGAATTGTCGATCAGCAACCCCACGATCGTGTCACGAAATTCCGTGTCGCGCTCGATCTTGTAGCTGAGCGAATGCATCGGATTGACGACCACTCGAGCCAGCCGAGCCGCGTCGAGCAGTCCTTCTTCCTGGTCGAAATCCCAACTTCTCGCCTGCTGGGCCATCAGCCGCCGCTGCAGTCGGTTCGCGAGCTTCGTCACGACATTGTGGAGCCCGCCCATCTGCTGATCGAGATAGGCCCGCAGTCGACTCAGCTCCTCCTCGTCACACAGTTCGTTCGCCTCGACAGCCTCGTCGAAGCGGGTCGTGAACGGCTTGTAGTCGGTCTGCGGCGACAGGTCCCAGTTGCGGCGCGCCGGAGCGCTGAGCGAATTCTCGGCATTGTCGTCGCCATCGGCGAGCTCGTCGTCGCCGAGCTCCATCTCTTCCGGAGCGGTGTCGCCCTCACCTTCTTCCTCGACCTGCTCGGCGCGCATCTCGGTCTTGTCGGAAGAGGATCCGCTCTCGGTTTCATCGTCGCCATCGTCGGCGCCGCCCTCGTCACCCTCGTCATCCTCGCCGCCGGCCTCCGGCGGTTCCTGCGTCTCGTCGGCCGCGGCGGCGAGCTCGAGGTCCTCCAGAAGCCGTCTCGCGACTCTCGCAAATGCCGCCTGATCATCGATGGTGAGGGCGAGCGCGTCGAGCTCGACGCCCGCCTTCTCCTCGATCCATTGAGCGACCAGATCGAGACCGGGCTTAGCGCTCGGAGGCGGTGCTTCCCCGGTCAGCCGCTCACGCGCCAGTAGTCCGATGGCGGTCGGAAGCGGGACCTCGTCCGCCGTCCTGGCCCTCAGAATAGCATCGCCGCGCACTCGAGCCTCGGTCAGCTGGGCAAGATTGCCGCGAACGCCGTCCATTGTCCGGGCGCCGAGAGCCTCGAAACGAGCCGTTTCCAGAGCGTCGAACACGGCCCGGGCATCAGGGTCCAGCGGGGCCTGCGACGAATGGAGCCGGTCGTCATGATACCGAAGACGAAGGGCGACGGAATCGGCTGCGCCGCGAGCCTCCGCGACCAGCTGCGACTGAAGCGACGGACCGGGTGAAGGGACTCGAGCAGTCTTCCCCGAGACGGGCGCGGTTTCGGATGCGAAAATAACCTCGATTTCCGGATCGCGAGCGATGGCCCGAGCCGCTCCGGCCAAGGCCCGCCGAAATTCGTCGATTGGAGTGCGCTCGGGCATGTCCGTCGTCTAGCCGCTACCCGTAGAAATCGAAACTTGGATTGCGAGTGCGTGGATCCCGGCTACCCTTCCGGGTGGTCCGTTTGGTTGAGAACGGCAAGGCGCTCCGGACCTCCGGCGCGCCCTTTCCTACGCCTTGGCAGCGACGCTTTCCGGGAGGTCCGTGCCGAAGACGCGCTGATAATATTCCGCGACCAGCGGGCGCTCTGCCTCATCGCACTTGTTGAGGAAAGTCACCCGGAATGCGAAGCCGACGTCACCGAAGATCAGCGCATTCTGTGCCCAGCTGATCACCGTGCGCGGGCTCATGACGGTCGAAATATCGCCATTGATGAATCCCTGCCGAGACAGATCGGCGACCTTGATCATCTTCTCGACCGTCTCTTTGCCGTGCGGGTTGTCGTACTCGCCCGACTTGGCCAGCACGATCTGCGCCTCGACCGCGGCCGGAAGGTAATTGAGCGTGGTGACGATGTTCCAGCGGTCCATCTGACCCTGGTTGATCGCCTGGGTGCCGTGATAGAGGCCGGTCGTATCGCCGAGGCCGATCGTGTTGGTGGTCGCGAACAGCCGGAAGAACGGGTTCGGACGGATCACTCGGTTCTGGTCGAGGAGGGTGAGCTTGCCCTCGGTCTCCAAAACGCGCTGGATCACGAACATCACGTCCGGGCGACCGGCGTCATATTCGTCGAACACGAGCGCGACCGGGTGCTGGAGCGCCCACGGAAGGAGGCCCTCACGAAATTCCGTCACCTGCTGGCCGTCCTTGAGGACGATCGCGTCACGGCCGACGAGGTCGATCCGGCTGATATGGGCGTCGAGGTTGATTCGGATCAGCGGCCAGTTGAGGCGCGCCGCGACCTGCTCGATGTGGGTCGACTTGCCGGTGCCGTGATAGCCCTGGACCATGACCCGCCGGTTTTTCGAAAAGCCCGCGCAGATCGCGAGAGTCGTATCCGGATCGAAGACATAGGCGGGGTCGAGGTCGGGAACGCGTTCGTCGGCCTCGCTGAACGCGGGCACCTCCATGTCGCTGTCGATTCCGAACAGGTCGCGGATCCTGGCCATCTTGTCGGGCGCAGAGAGTACGGTCTCGCTGCGGCTCTCGGGCTTCACATTGGGAAGATCGGTCATCTTCACCGCCTTACGGCAAGGGCGCGGACGTCTCAATAATAGGGATTAGCGGGTGACCTCCGCCTTGGGCGGGAGAGGGAAAAGGGTCGCGAACCGGTTTGCCAGGGTCGCATTGCCCTCGAATCCCATCGAATCGAGAGGAGCGCCGCCGTAAATGATGGCCGCGAGCTGCGGAGGCGTTCCGGTGAAAGTGAAGTCCGTGTCCTTCGGCTCGCCGCGGGCGACCTTGAAGCGCCCCTTGCGCATCCGGCCGACGAATGTCTCGTCGCCGAGGCGGAAGCCGATCCGCGCTTCGAATCCCTTGGCTCTCTTCTCGTCGGCCATGGTCTTGAGGCTCAACATGATCGAGGTCGCGCTGATCGGCATGGTCGGATCGTGAAGGGGCGAGCGCGCGGCCCAGCGGCCGAGAACCTGGACGATCGGCTCGGCTTCGAGGCCCCACTCCGTCGCCTCATAGACCTGGGAGGC
>JBKPKZ010000123.1:0-13465 GCA_046731355.1 Pseudomonadota bacterium
CCCGAAGACGCTTCAGGTCGAAGCTTTTCAGGCCGAGTATCTGAAGCCGGAGTGGACCTCTCTCGACAAGGACATTGGCGCGACGCTCGACTGGCTGAAGTACAAGCTCGGCGCATCGCCGATCGTGCAGGCGAGGACCGACGCCGACGACAAGTGGCTCGTGACGGCTGACAAGGTCACCGAGCCGCTGAGCCTGTACCTCTTCGATCGCAAGGCAGGCTCCCTCACCAAGCTCTACACGGGCCGCCCCGACTTGGTCGGAGCTCCGCTGGTCCAGATGTGGCCAGTCGAGATCAAGGCTCGTGATGGGCTGACCCTACCGAGTTATCTAACGCTCCCGGCGAATTCAGATGCGAACCACGACGGAAAGGCGGACGCCCCGGTCCCGCTGGTCCTGTTCGTGCACGGCGGACCATGGGGCCGCGACGGCTACGGCTACAATCCCTACGCGCAATGGCTCGCGAACCGCGGCTATGCCGTCCTTCAGGTCAATTTCCGCGCCTCGACCGGCTTTGGAAAGAATTTCATCTCCGCCGGCAACCTGCAGTGGGGCAAGAAGATGCAGGACGACCTCACCGACAGCGTCGACTGGGCAATCGCGAATGGCGTCACGACTTCCGACAAGGTCGCGATCATGGGCGGCAGCTATGGCGGCTATGCGACCCTTGCCGGCGTAACCCTCACGCCCGACAAATATGCCTGTGGGGTCGATATTGTCGGACCGTCTAACCTGTTCACCCTGCTCCAGACGATCCCGCCCTATTGGGAGTCGGGCAAGCAGCAGTTTTACCAGCGCATGGGCAACCCGACGACGGAGGACGGACGAGCCTTGCTGAAGTCCGTTTCGCCCCTCACCTATGCCGACAAGATCAGCAAGCCACTGCTCATCGGCCAGGGCGCCAACGACCCTCGAGTCAACAAGAGGGAATCGGACCAGATCGTCGAGTCCATGAAGGCAAAGGGGATCCCGGTCACCTATGTGCTCTTCCCTGATGAGGGTCACGGCTTCGCTCGCCCGGCCAACAACATTGCCTTCAACGCGGTCGCCGAGAACTTCCTGCAAACCTGCCTCGGCGGGCGCGCGGAACCGATCGGAGAAGGCCTGAAGGGCTCTTCGATCAAGGTGCTCCAGGGGGCCGACATCGTGAGCGGCCTTCAGCAATCCTTGGCAAAGTAACAGCTAGAGCTGCTCGATTGCGGCTGGGGAGCGGCTCGCCTATAGCCGCCGCTCCCCAACGAATGGAGTGAAGCGACAGCAATGGCCCGGCGCCGCCAGATCTACGAAGGCAAGGCAAAGATCCTCTACGAGGGTCCCGAGCCCGGCACGCTCATCCAATATTTCAAGGACGACGCGACCGCGTTCAATGCGCAGAAGCGCGGGACGATCAGCGGCAAGGGCGTGCTCAACAACCGCATTTCCGAGCACATCTTCCTCGCTCTGCAGACGATCGGGGTGCCGACGCACTTCATCCGCCGCCTGAACATGCGCGAGCAGCTGATCCGACAGGTCGAGATCGTCCCGATCGAGGTCGTGGTGCGCAACGTCGCCGCCGGCTCGCTGACGAAGCGCCTCGGAATCGAGGAAGGCACCCAGCTGCCTCGGACGATCATCGAATATTACTACAAGGACGACGCGCTCGGCGATCCGATGATTTCCGAAGAGCATATCGCCTGCTTCGGATGGGCAAGCCAGGAAGAGATGAACGACATCGCCGACATGGCGATCCGAGTGAACGACTTCCTGTCGGGCATGTTCGCCGCGATCGGGATCCGCCTGATCGACTTCAAGCTCGAGTTCGGCCGGGTCTGGGACGGCGACTACAGCCGAATCATCCTTGCCGACGAGATCAGCCCCGACGGATGCCGCCTTTGGGACATCAAGTCGAACGAGAAGCTCGACAAGGACCGCTTCCGCCAGGACCTCGGCGGAGTCGAGGAAGCCTATCAGGAGGTCGCGCGACGGCTCGGCCTGCTCCGCGACGACGACGAGACGGCGGTCCTCGACTTCGATCAGCACCGCAAGAAGCGCGGCAAATAATCAGCTTTCGATCACGTCGAAGTGCGTGACCTCGGGCTCCAGCTCGAGAAGATAGTCGGAATCGAACGGGTAATACTTCGCCTTCGCGAGGTCCTCGCCGGCGAAGCGATGGATCGCGTCGAGGTCGTCCCAGAGGGTGAACATCTCGACATGGACGATATCGCCCTCTCGACGGTGCAGGCACCAGGCTCCGCGATTGCCCTCGGTTGATCGGTAGTCGGCCAAGCCTACATCGTGCATGAGGCGGAGGTAGTCCTCGGCCTTCGCAGTGGGCACTCGCCCATGCCAGCGTCTTGCAATCATCGGACCAGTCCTCTTCTTAGAGGTCCTCGTCCCGCAGCCCGATAGTCCCCTTAGCCGATGAACCGCGCCCGTGTCGTTACCCTGAATGCAGCGCTCGGGCCGCTCGACTATCGAGTGCCCGACGGGATGCATGTCGAGCCAGGTTCGGTGCTGGTCGCGCCGCTTGGGCCGCGACAGCTTCTCGGTGTCGCGTGGGAGCCGGAGCGGCTTCCCACCGACGAGGTCGACGACAATCGTCTGAGACCCATCGTCGGAACCCTCGATGTCCCACTGATTGCAGCTCCGCTTCGCAGGCTCGCTGAATGGACGGCCGACTACTACCTCTCACCGCTCGCGTCCGTGCTCCGAATGATCATGCCATCATCGAGCGCGCTCGAAGGGCCGAGACAGCTTACCGAGTACCGACCCACCGGCCTTGTTCCCGACCGAATGACGCCGCAGCGGTTGAAGGCGCTCGCCGCGATCGAAGGCCGCCAGGGCACGGTGCGCGAGCTCGCCGACTACGCCGAGGTCAGCGACGCGGTAATGCGGGGCTTGGTCAATGCGGGAGCGCTGGAAGCGGTTGCCGTGGAAGCCGACCGGCCCCTGCCCTGCCCCGATCCCGGCTTTGCTCCGCCGGAGCTCAACGAAGAGCAGCAGGAGGCCGCCGACAGCCTTTCGTCCGCCATCGGCGAAGGATTCCAACCCATCCTGCTCGATGGAGTGACAGGTTCAGGCAAGACCGAGGTCTATTTCGAGGCGATCGCCGAATGTCTTTGCCAGGGAAAGCAGGCGCTCGTGCTGCTTCCGGAGATCGCGCTGACCGAACCGTTCCTGAAGCGATTCGAAGCGCGGTTCGGATGCGCCCCGACCGCCTGGCACTCCGACCTGCGTTCATCGCAGCGGCGGCGAGCGTGGCGGGCGATCGTCGGCGGCGAGGCGAAGGTCACCGTTGGCGCTCGCTCTGCCCTATTCCTTCCTTATGCGAACCTCGGCCTGATCGTCGTCGACGAGGCGCACGAGCCGAGCTTCAAGCAGGAAGAAGGCGTGCAGTATCACGCTCGGGACGTCGCGGTCATGCGAGGCAAGTTCGAGGACATTCCAGTGATCCTGTCCTCCGCAACGCCGGCGATCGAGACACGGCATATGGTCGAGATCGGCCGCTATCGGGAGGTGACTCTCAGCAATCGCTATGCCGGAGCAAGCCTGCCGGAGATGCGGGCCATCGACCTGACGAATGACCCTCCACTGCGCGGCCGATGGCTCGCGCCGAGCCTTGTCGCGGAACTTGAAACGAACCTCGAGCGCAAGGAGCAGTCATTGCTGTTCCTCAACCGCCGAGGCTTCGCTCCGCTGACTCTCTGCCGGCATTGTGGACACCGCTTTCAGTGCCCCAACTGCACCGCTTGGATGGTCGAGCATCGGTTGATGCACCGCCTCGCCTGCCACCATTGTGGGCATGTGATGCCGCCGCCCAAAGCCTGCCCGGAGTGCGGCGAAGAAGACAGCCTGGTCGCCTGCGGGCCCGGTGTCGAGCGCATTGCCGACGAGGTCGCCGCGCTCTTCCCCGAAGCGCGAACGGCAATCGTCACATCCGACACCATCTGGTCGCCAGCGCGCGCGGCGGAATTCGTGACACAGATGGAAGCGGGCGCAATCGATATCGTGATCGGCACCCAGCTGGTGACCAAGGGCTATCACTTCCCGAACCTGACGCTGGTTGGCGTAGTCGATGCCGACCTCGGCCTGGCCGGCGGCGACCTCCGTGCGGCGGAGCGGAGTTTTCAGCAAATCCAGCAAGTCGCCGGCCGCGCCGGGCGTGGCGACAAGCCAGGTCGAGTGCTCGTCCAGACACACGAGCCCGACGCGCCGGTAATCGCCGCGCTCGTTTCCGGCGATGCGCCGGGCTTCTACGCGGCTGAGACCGAAGCGCGCCGCGACGCAGCGATGCCTCCGTTCGGAAGGCTCGCGGCGATCATCGTCTCGGCGGAAGGCTCGTCCGAAGCGGAAACCGTCGCGCGCCGGATCGGCCACGCCGCGCCCGAAGTAGAAGGAATGGCAGTCTTCGGTCCCGCACCGGCCCCGCTTGCCATGCTCCGCGGTCGCCATCGTCAGCGCCTGCTCGTTCACGCGGACCGGAGCCTCGACGTCCAGGACGTGATCCGAGACTGGCTGGCCGGAATCAACTGGAGCCCGAAGGTCCGCGTTAGCGTCGACGTCGATCCCTACAGCTTCCTCTAGACAGCTGTTTTCGCAGCGCTAACTTTGTCCCGGGAGATTCGAGGGGAATAGAATATGCAGTTGCGCCTTGCGGCGTTGGCGGCGCTTGTCCTTGCGCCGTCGCAGGCACTTGCAGGTTGGAACGAGGCCAGGACCAACCACTTCATCATCTACTCGCAAAAAAGCACTGAGGAGCTGCGCGAATATGCGTCGCAGCTCGAGCGCTATGACAGCGGAGTTCGGGCAGTTCGGCAGATGAAGGATCCGCCCCCGACCTCGACTAGCCGAGTTACGCTGTTCGTTCTTCGCGACGAAGCCGATGTGCAGCACGTTACCCAGATCGGCGGCATCGCAGGCGTCTATTTCGGCCGAGCCTCCGGCGCGACCGCTTTCGCCAGCGGACAGGCGAAGCGGAACCGCTGGGATCTCGATGGTCGGACCGTCATCTTCCATGAATATCTGCATCACCTGATGCTGCAGGATGCAAACGTCGCTTATCCGACCTGGATGACCGAAGGATATGCGGAGTTCTTCGCTCCGGCGGAGCTCCGGTCCGATGGCTCCATCGAGTTCGGCGAGCCGCCCGATTATCGCGGAGCGGAACTTCGGCTCCTTCGCGGAATGTCTCTGCCGGAAATGCTGGGCGGCATCTACAATCAGACAACGGGTCAGGAATGGGCGTCCCAGTACAGCCGCGGATGGCTGCTCGCGCACTATCTTGCTTTCGAGCCGTCGCGGCGGGGGCAGGCCTCGAAATACATCGACCTCATCCAGAAGGGCGTGCCGGCACTGGACGCTGCAAGGCAAGCCTTCGGCGATCTCAAGCAGCTTGAGAAGGATCTGGAAAAGTACCGAGGCCGGGACACGCTTCCGACGCGCATCATTCCGGCATCCATGCTGAAGGTCGGGCCCGTCGAGATCCGGCAGCTTCCGGCGGACGAGGAAACCGCGGTATCCTTGCGGATGAAGCTGGAGGGGCAGATCGACGATGTAGGGATTGGTCGAGGCGTAGCTAGCGTGGCGAGATCTGCCGCCGAACGGTTTCCAACCAGCGCCGCAGTGATGGAGGTTCTCGCCCAGGCGGAACTACAGGCCAAGGACTACGAGGCGGCATCGGCGGCCGCCGACAAGGCGCTCGCCCTGGAACCGAAGGCAGTCAAGGCCATGGTGTACAAGGGCCGCGCGCAGCTTGAACTCGCAAAGAAGAATCCGAAGTCCGCGAACTGGGCGGCTGTCCGGGGCTGGTTCTCCAAGGCCAACCACCTCGACCCGCAATCGCCCGAGCCGCTGATGTATTATTACGAGGCGTACCATGCGCAGGGTTCCGCGCCCCCCTCTCAGGCGATCGATGGCCTCTTGTTCGCGGTCGACCTGGTTCCGCGCGACTTCGACCTGCGTTTGATGGCGGTGCGCGAGCTATTGCGCGAGGGCGACAACGCCGACGCCAAGGCGACGTTCGCTCCGATCGCCTACTTCCCGCATTCCGGGAAATCCAAGCGTCGGAACCTCGAGATCATGGACAAGATCGGCGGCGGCGACGGCAAGGGCGCGCTGCTGATGCTGGAAGAGGATGAGAAGAAGCGGCAGAAGGATGGCTGAGGGGGCTTAGGATGCGGGGACTGTTGCTAGGCGTAGCCCTGCTGGCAGGGACAGTTGCGCAACCCGCAGAGGCCGCCTGGCAAAAGGTCGGCACCAGGCACTTCGTCATCTATGCGGATGACGATCCACAGAAGTTGACCGCCTTCGCCACCCGGCTGGAGAAATTCGACCGAGCGGTTCGGCTTGCCCGGAAGATGAAGGACGAGGAGGTCGGAGATGGCAACCGGCTGACCGTCTACGTCGTCAAGGACATGGAGCAGGTCGGAAAGTTGATCCGCAACCAGAACGCGGGCGGTTTCTACATCGGGCGCGTGAGCGGGCCGCTGGCCGTCGTTCCGAAAAATGGCGGATCCACTTGGGAAATCGAGTTCAGCGCAGAGACCATCTTTTTCCACGAGTACGCGCATCACCTGATGTTTCAGGTCCTCAATTCACCACTGCCGGAGTGGGTGGTCGAAGGCTTCGCCGAAATGATGTCGACGGCGAGCTTCGAAAAGGACGGCGCGGTTTGGCTCGGCCGCGTTGCCAAGCATCGTTCGATGGGATTGTTCTGGGGTGAGAGCATGCCGCTCGAAATGCTGCTCTCGGCGAATTACGGGCAGGTCAGTGACGGTCTCAAAGAGTCGATTTACGGACGAGGCTGGCTGCTCACCCACTATTTGACGTTTGCGCCCGAGCGGAAAGGACAGCTGGACAAATATATCGCGCTGATCGGTGAAGGGACGCCTCCTTTGGATGCCGCGAAGCAGGCTTTTGGAGATCTTAGGGTGCTCGACCGCAACCTGACCACCTATCGCCTCCAGCGGAAGGTGAGCGTGCTGCAGATCCCGCCCAGCTTATTCCCGAAGCCTCAGATTACGATCACGCCGCTGTCGCCCGGAGCGGCCGAAGTGATGCCGCTCCGGCTACAGTCGAAAGTTGGCGTCAACGGCGAGACTGCCGAGCCGCTTGCAGTCAAGGTCCGGCAGATCAGAGCCAGAAATCCCGGCGATCCACTGGTCGAAATTACCTTGGCCGAGGCAGAGCTCGACGCCGGGCATCTCCAGGCTTCGGAAGCGGCCGCCGACAGGGTTCTTTCCGCCGATCCAACCAGCGTCGACGGGATGCTGTACAAGGGCCGTGCGATCATCCGGAAGGTGGGCGAGGCCACCAAGCACGATACGAAGCTGGTCGCCGATGCCCGCGACTGGTTGTTGAAAGCGCATGCCGCCGATCCCCAGGATCCCGAGCCGCTCTTCGAATATTTCCGGAGCTACGTCGTTGCTGGCGAGACGCCGACGGCGAAAGCAATCGATGCGCTCCACCTTGCTTCAAGCCTTGTCCCGCAAGACGCCAACCTGCGGCTGATGTCCGCCTATCAATACTTGCGGGACAAGGATTTGAAGATGGCGCGACAGACGATGGCGCCGGTTGCGTACGATCCTCATGCGACCCAGGCCGCCACCATGGCCCGTGCGATGATCGAGCGTATCGATGCTGGCGACATCGAGGGGGCCCTGAAGGCCGGCAAGGCTCCCCAAAAGGAGGAGCCCGCAGGGACTGCCAAGTAGCTCAGATCAGGAGCGGGTCGGCGCCCTCGGCCGAGAGGAGCTTGCGCTTGCGGTCGAGACCCCCAGCGTAGCCGCCCAGCGAACCGTCCGAGCGGATCACCCGATGGCACGGCACGAGAACCGCGACCGGGTTGGATCCGTTGGCGGTACCGACCGCGCGGACTGCGTCAGGCTGACCGACCGCTCGGGCGATGTCGGCGTAGCTGCGTGTCTGCCCAACCGGAATCCTACGAAGCTCGCGCCACACGGCTTCCTGAAACGCGGTGCCGCGAACATCGATCGGAAGCTCCGGAGCGGATTGCGGGTGCTCGATGGCTTCGAGCGCTCCCTCGACCCAGGCCGAAATCGTCCCGTCGTCCGGCACGACGCTGGCGTTCGGGAAGCGGCGGACGAGAGCGCTTTCGTCCTCGTCGAAGGTCAGCCGGCAGATTCCTTTCGAGGTCGCCGCAACCAGCAGCCGCCCGAGCGGGCTGTCCGTCACGACATAGCGAATCGTCTCGCCTCGGCCTCCGTCACGCCATGCCGAGGGGGTCATTCCAAGTCTCTCCTTCGCATCGGCATAGAAGCGGCTCGGACCCGAGTAGCCGGCCTCATAGATGGCTTCCGTGACCTGCTCGGTCTCGGCCAGTGCATCTGCGGCACGCTTGGCACGTAGTCCACGCCAATAGCCGGCCGGCGACACGCCGAGATCGCGGGTAAAGATGCGCTGGAAGTGGTGCGGCGCATAGCCGACGGCGTCCGCGATCTCGGAGAGGCTGGGGGCGTCCTCGGCCGCTTCAATCAGCTTTACGGCGTTGGCCACCGCCTCGCGGTCGCGGCCGACCTCGTCCGGCTTGCACCTCATGCATGGACGGTAACCGGCGGCGAGCGCTTCCTCGCCCGTCGCGAAGAACTCGACATTCTCGCGCTTGGGACGCTTCGCCGGGCAGCTTGGCTTGCAGTAGATGCCGGTCGTCTTGACCGCACCGATTACGCTGCCGTCCCAGCGGCGATCGCGGCGCATGAAGGCCGCCCAGGCCGTATCGGCATCGAGGCGCGACACGTTGGTCACGGCCTGTGATGTATGCTCGTTGGCTTTGCGTGCAAGCGCTTCCATGGGTCAGGCCCTTTCGATCTTGGCTGAGAAACATCCGCGCGTTGCATTGTGCGCGTGGATCGTCTCGATTTCAGGATTGGCGAACAACTTGCGGATTCCCGCGTCGGATTCGCCAGGCTGGGTGAGGATTGCGTCGGCCATCATTCCTTCGGAATCGAACCCGCGCAGAGAGAGCACCCGCTTCTCGAATACCGGCGGTACCTGGTCGACATATTCGGCGGCTTGTTCTTCGCCCTCGGTGACGAATATGGCGTGCGTTGCGCGATACGGGTTCGCGACGTCATGGCTGACGTGGTTGAGAAGGAGCACCGTTTCGCCGAGGGCTCGGTCCGTGAGGCTCACCCGGCACGGGAAGGTTGGGCTGGAGACAGTCATCCGGACGATGCCGCGGCTTTCCAGCTCTTCGTCCGAAAGGCCGAACAGCGGCTTGAACGGAGCGGGGTCGAGGCCCTTTACGCGATAGGTCTTCATGGACGGTCTCCTTGGTTGAGACTGGTCCTATCCCTTCGGCAGATTTGCTGCTTCCCGCGGCTTGCGGTCAAACAAATGCCGCCTCAAAACGCTTCGCATGATGATCCCATTAGTCCTTGCTGCACTGGCATCCGCCGCAACTCCGCAGACCTGCGCGCCCGTTCGGGTGATGACCTACAACATCCGCCTCGACCTTGAGTCCGACGGGGTGAACCGCTGGTCCAATCGGCGCGAGCAGTTCATCGGGCAGATTAGATTGATGCGCCCTGCGATTCTCGGGCTTCAGGAGGTCGTGGCGGGCCAGAAAGCCGATCTCGAAAGGGCAATGCCGGAATACAGGTTCCTTGGGGTCGCCAGGGACGACGGGAAGTCGGCGGGCGAATTCTCGAATCTCGCCGTCGACCGCAGTGTCTTCCAAGTCCGGTCAAGCGGCACGTTCTGGCTATCGCCGACGCCGAATGTGCCGTCAAAAGGCTGGGACGCCGCCTATCGCCGAATCGCCACCTGGGCCCATCTTTCCAGGAAGAGCGACGGGAAAAGGTTCCTCGCACTGAATACCCACCTGGACAATGAAGGACAGACTGCACGGCTGGAGAGCGCGCGCCAGATCGTCCGATGGCTGGCGGCGAACCGGAAGCCTGGAGAAAAAGTCCTCGTGACCGGCGACCTCAACACGGAGCCGGGTACGCCCCCCCTTCAAGAACTGACCTCGCCGGACCTTGGCCTGCGCGACGCGGCTTTGATCTCGAAGACGCCCGCAGTTGGGCCGGACGGGACATGGAATGACTTTGAGGCCTTGCCCAAGGACAGCGTGCGCATCGACTTCGTCCTGGTCGATCCGGTGATCGAGGTGGAGCAGTACGGCGTGCTCGCCTGGCATGGCCAGGGCAATCGCACCGCTTCCGACCATTTCCCGGTGGTTGCCGACCTCGAGGCCTGCAGGAATTGAAGGTGCGCTCAAAGCGGTCCTGAAGAGCGCCTTGCATCCCGAAACACCCCCTGCTAGGGCGCCGCGCATCCCACATGGGGCGTCGGGGGCAAACCCCGATAGCGCCCCGTTTTTTCGTGGGGCAAATTCCAGTTTTGGAGCATTTGACGCGTGGAGACTTCCGGCGGCATTCAGGCCAGCTTAGCAGGACGCTACGCTTCCGCTCTGTTCAGTCTGGCCCGCGACGAACGTCAGATCGATGCGGTGAGCAACAGCCTCGCGCTACTTGCCCAGGCGCTAGTGGATTCTCGCGAGTTCGCCGAGCTCGTTTCGAGCCCGCTCGTGGACCGCGAGAAAGCCGGGAAGGCCTTGGCCGCCGTAGCCGAGGAACTCGCGATCGATCCGATTACCGAGAACTTTCTCGGCGTCCTCGCCCGCAACGGACGCAAGAGCCAGCTCCGGCCGGTCATCAGCGCGTTTCGCCGGTTCGCGGCGGAGCATCGTGGTGAGACCACTGCCGAAGTCGTAACTGCTCATCCCCTCAAGGACGACCAGCTCGCGGCCCTCAAGCAGCAGCTCCGCGCTCGCGCAGGCCGCGACGTCGCGATCGAAACACGTATCGACCAGGAAATCCTGGGTGGGATCGTCGTCAAAATGGGAAGCCAGATGATCGACGCATCCATCCGCACCAAACTCAACAGACTCGCCGAGGCGATGAAAGGCTGAATATGGACATCCGCGCCGCTGAAATTTCCCGCGTAATCCGCGACCAGATCGCGAATTTCGATGCCGAAGCGCAGGTCTCCGAAGTCGGCACCGTGCTGTCGGTCGGCGACGGCATCGCCCGCATCCACGGCCTCGACAATGTCCAGGCCGGCGAAATGGTCGAGTTCGACGGCGGCATCAAGGGCATGGCGCTGAACCTCGAAGCCGACAACGTCGGCGTCGTGATCTTCGGCTCGGACGCCGAGATCAGCGAAGGTTCGACCGCCCGCCGCACCGGCACGATCGTCGACGTTCCGATCGGCAAGGGCCTGCTCGGCCGAGTCGTCGACGCCCTGGGCAACCCGATCGACGGCAAGGGTCCGATCGAGGCTACCGAGCGCCGCCGTGTCGAGGTGAAGGCACCGGGAATCATCCCGAGGAAGTCGGTGCACGAGCCGGTGCAGACGGGCCTCAAGGCGCTCGACGCGCTCGTTCCTATCGGTCGCGGCCAGCGCGAGCTGATCATCGGCGACCGCCAGACCGGCAAGACCGCCGTCGCTATCGACACCTTCATCAACCAGAAGGACGTCAACAAGTCGGGCGACGAGAGCCAGAAGCTCTACTGCATCTACGTCGCCATCGGCCAGAAGCGCTCCACCGTCGCTCAGATCGTCCGTACGCTCGAAGAGAATGGAGCGATGGAATATTCCATCGTCGTCGCGGCGACCGCGTCGGAGCCCGCTCCGCTGCAGTATCTCGCGCCGTACACCGGCGTCGCGATGGGCGAGTATTTCCGCGACAACGGGATGCACGCCGTCATCGTTTATGACGACCTTTCGAAACAGGCCGTCGCCTACCGCCAGATGTCGCTTCTGCTTCGCCGTCCGCCGGGCCGAGAGGCCTATCCGGGCGACGTCTTCTATCTCCACAGCCGGCTCCTCGAGCGCGCCGCGAAGATGAATGATTCCGAGGGCGCGGGCTCGCTGACGGCACTGCCGATCATCGAGACTCAGGCGGGCGACGTGTCGGCCTACATTCCAACCAACGTCATCTCGATCACCGACGGCCAGATCTTTCTCGAGACGGACCTGTTCTACCAGGGTATCCGTCCGGCGATTAACGTTGGTCTTTCGGTCAGCCGTGTCGGCTCGGCCGCTCAGACCAAGGCGATGAAGAAGGTTGCCGGCTCGATCAAGCTCGAGCTTGCCCAGTACCGCGAGATGGCCGCCTTCGCCCAGTTCGGCTCGGACCTCGACGCCGCGACGCAGCGCCTCCTCGCCCGCGGTGCGCGCCTGACCGAGCTTCTGAAACAGCCGCAATACTCGCCGATGCCGATCGAAGAGCAGGTGGCCTCGATCTTCGCTGGTACGCAGGGCTTCCTCGACAAGGTCGATACCAAGGACGTCGTCCGCTACGAGGCCGCGCTGCTGAGCTTCCTGCGCAGCGACAAGGCCGACATCCTGAAGGCGATCCGCGACAGCAAGCAGCTCGACGACGACACCGCCGCCAAGCTGAAGGACGCGCTGACCGAGTTCGGCAAGACGTTCGCATAAAATGGCGAGCCTCAAGGCCCTCAAGATCCGCATCGGCTCGGTGAAGTCGACGCAGAAGATCACCAAGGCGATGAAAATGGTCGCAGCTGCCAAGCTGCGCCGTGCGCAGCAGAACGCCGAGGCCGGCCGTCCCTACGCGACGCGCCTTTCGGAGACGGTCGAGCGGCTCGCTGCAAAGGTGACGATCAGCGACAACTCGCCGCGTCTGCTCCGCGGGACGGGCAAGAACGACACTCACCTGTTTATCGTCGTGACGAGCGATCGCGGCCTCGCCGGGGCGTTCAATACCAATATCCTGCGCAACGTCCGCAACAAGGCGCAGGAGCTGAACGCCGAGGGCAAGACGGTCCTGTTCTACATCGTCGGCCGAAAGGGCCGTCCGTGGATCCAGCGCGTCGCTCCGAAGGCTATCATCGGACAGTATGACACGAGCCAGATGAAGTCGGCGGCCTATTCCGATGCTCAGGCGATCACCGACGATCTTGTCGGCCGCTTCCAGCAGAGCGAGTTCGACGTCGTCCACCTCGCTTATAGCGAGTTCAAGTCGGTTCTCGCCCAGGAACCCACGATCAAGCAGATCTTCCCGGTCGTTCCGGCGAAGGCTGCAGAGGAAGCCAAGGGCAATGTCGCTCCGTCGGCGATCGAGTATGAACCCGACGAGGAAGAGATCCTGGCCGAACTCCTGCCGCGCAATCTCTCGGTCCAGATCTACACTGCACTGCTCGAGAACCAAGCCGGCTTCTACGGCTCGCAGATGACGGCGATGGACAATGCCACGCGCAATGCCGGCGACATGATCAACCGCCTGTCGATCCAGTACAATCGTCAACGTCAGGCAGCGATCACGACCGAGCTCGTCGAAATCATTTCCGGCGCTGAAGCGCTCTAACGAAACACGAAGGCAAGGAAGCAGAACATGGCCACCGCCGCCGAAACCAAGCCCCGCAGCCGAGCCAAGAAGGCCGACACGTCGTCCGCCGGCTCCGGTACCGCTGTCGAGCAGCAGACCGGCAACCTGACCGG
>JBKPKZ010000124.1:0-2985 GCA_046731355.1 Pseudomonadota bacterium
CGACACGGTTGCCGCGAAGGTGCCGGCTCCCAATGTGCTGGTCATGGCCTTCTACAAAGACGGCATGCCGCGGACGACGCGAACCTATACCGTCGCGCTCGACGGCAAGACGATGTCCGAGACGATCGTCTGGCTGAACATCAACGGCAAGCCGGAGATTACGACCAACCAGTTCACTCGCGTTCCCTAGGGAGGATCAGAATACCTCGAACAGTCCGGCGGCGCCCATGCCGCCTCCGATGCACATCGTGGCGACGACATATTTCGCTCCGCGGCGCTTGCCCTCAATCAGGGCGTGGCCCGTCAGGCGCGCTCCCGACATGCCGTACGGGTGGCCGATGGAGATGGCGCCGCCGTCCACGTTCAGCAGGTCGTTGGGAATTCCAAGCCGGTCACGGCAGTACAGCACCTGCACTGCGAAGGCCTCGTTCAATTCCCAAAGCCCGATGTCGTCCATCTTGAGCCCGAACCGATCGAGCAACTTTGGAACTGCAAAAACAGGACCGATGCCCATCTCGTCCGGCTCCGTCCCGGCGACCGCCATGCCGATGTAACGGCCGAGCGGCTCGATTCCGCGTTTCTCGGCGAGGGATGCTTCCATGATGACGCACGCCGACGAACCGTCGCTTAGCTGGCTGGCATTGCCCGCAGTAATGTGCGTTCCGGGCCCGAGCACGGGCTGGAGCGATGCGAGGCCTTCTAGCGTGGTTTCGGGCCGGTTGCCCTCGTCCTTGGCAAGCGTGACTTCTTTCTGGGAGACCTCGCCGGTTTCCTTGTCCTTGATCGTCATCGTTGCGGTCGCAGAAACGATCTCCGCATCGAAGCGTCCCGCCGCCTGCGCTGCCGCCGTTCGCTGCTGCGATTGCAGCGAATATTCGTCCTGCGCCTCGCGGCTGATCTTGTAGCGCTGGGCGACTGTCTCGGCCGTGCCCAGCATGGGCATGTAGACGTCCTTGTGCATGGCGATGAGCGAGGGATCGCCGCTGACGCGCATCTCCGGCGTCTGCACCAGGCTGATCGAATCCTGGCCTCCCGCCGCGACGATATCCATCCGGTCGACGATGACCTGTTTCGCCGCCGTGGCGATCGCCATCAGGCCCGAGGCGCACTGGCGATCGATCGTCTGCGCGCTGACCGTGACCGGGCAGCCGGCGCGAAGGGCGACTTGCCTGCCGATATTGCCGGACTGGGTACCCTGGGTGAGCACGCAGCCCCACACCACGTCGTCGATCTCGCCCGCCTCGATTCCCGCGCGCTCGATCGCCGGCGAGAGCGACAGCGCTCCGAGCGTCGCGCCCGGAGTCGCATTGAACGCGCCGCGATAGGCCCTGCCGATCGGGGTTCGCGCGGTCGAAACGATCACTGCGTCACGGACGGACATTCTTATCTCCTCAAACGAATAGAAGGCCGAGCCATTCGGCCGTCAGCGCGGGCTTCTCTTCGCCCTCGATTTCAACAGTAACAGTGTGACGCAACAGCAATTGTCCGGGCGCTTTCTGGTCAACCGAGTCAAGCCGGAAGCGACCCCGGATGCGCTTGCCGCTTCGGACCGGCGCAATGAACCGCACCCGATCAAGTCCGTAGTTCACGGCCATCTTGATGCTGTCGGGAACGAGCATTCCCTCTGACGCCATGCGCGAGAGCATCGAAAGGGTCAGGAAACCATGGCCGATCGTTCCGCCAAACGGCGTCCGGGCCGCGGTCCCTGGGTCGGTATGTATGAACTGGCGGTCCTCGGTCGCGTCGGCGAACTCGTTGATCCGTTGCTGGTCCATGGTCAGCCAGCTCGATACGCCGACTTCAGAACCGATGCGGCTGCGGATTTCATCGAGCGAGGCAACTGGCATGCCACCGTCTAGAGCGGCAAAAATGCCCTTCGGCAAGCGCCTGTGACCCACTGCGATTTATGCCTTTGACCAGTGTTTGTCTCCCCGCCTTGCAGTTGGGGAGTATCGGGTGGCGACGGCGAAGAGGTGGAGGAAGGCGGTTGTGCCGGGTTAGAATGGCGCCGGCGGGGCGGGCAGGTCGGAGGCTCTGACCAGTTCGAGGCCGCCGGCTTCCAACTGCTCCATGACTGACCGGATGATTTCGGACCGGTTGAGCGCCAGCCGGTTCTGGTCCTTGGCATTGTCGTCGTAGACCAACTCGTGAGTGACCGCGCCCGAGGCCATTCCGGTCAGCGCGCAGCGCGCCAGCTTGCAGCCTTTGACGCCGGTGACGGCCTCGTCCGCGATTTCTGAAATGCGGTCGAGTGTCTTCGCGGGCTGGTCGGTTTTCACGGCCAAGTACAGGGTCATCCGCCGCGCCTTGGCTTGGGCGAGATTGTGGATCTCGCGTTCCAGGAGCTTGGTGTTGGCCATGACGACCTGCTCGCCGGTCATTGCTCGGAGCCGCGTCGTCTTGAGGCCGATGCGCTCGACGGTGCCGGTGCTCTGGTCGTAGCGGATGATGTCTCCCTTGCGGAACGGCTTGTCGAAAAGGATCGCAAGCGCGGCGAACAGGTCGGAGAAGATTCCCTGGGCGGCGAGGCCGATGGCGATGCCGCCGATGCCCAGGCCTGCGACGAGCGCCGTGACGTTCACTCCAAGGTTGTCGAGAATGACGACGATCGCGATTGCGAAGACGGCGACGCTGATCAGCACCCGGATGATCGCCATCGCATTGCTGAGCGTGGTGTCGGCCGGGTTCTCGCCAACCCGGTGACTGATCACTCCGATGGCAAGCTCGCGCGCCCAGACGGCGCCCTGAAGCGAGAAGCCGATAATGAAAAGCACGTCGAGGAAGCGGTGAAGCGCATGGGGAGGTTCGACGTAGGTCGTCACCACCTCCAGCGCGGCGACGACCAGGAAAGCAATGCTCGTCTTGGCGAGAACCCGGCCGATCACCGACTTCCAGGATCGATAGTCGGGGTCGGCTGCCGTGATCCGCTCGCCCGCCGCGCGCAGAACCAGCATGATCCCGACGAGCGCGGCCGCTGTTATCGCG
>JBKPKZ010000125.1:0-5651 GCA_046731355.1 Pseudomonadota bacterium
TCAGAAAGGCCAGGCCGAAGCTGAGTCCGCCGAGCAGCTCCAGCAACATCTGGCTTCCGAAGGAATGAACCTGCAGCTTCGCGCCGTCCATTGTCAGCGCCGCAGCAAGGAACAAGGCGTAGCCGCAGAAACCAAGAAGAGCCCATTTGATCTGCTGCCGCGCATCGCCCGGCGGGGTCTCGCGGACGCGCGTGAACAGGATCGCCACGGCGACCAGCATGAACAAGGCGAACGTCGCCCGGTACCAGTCGCCCGACAGCAGGAAGAGCACGGGGAGGAGGGCCAGCGGGACCAGCACGTAGCGTGGTCGAAGCTGCCCGAACGGGAACAGCAGAACCCCGGCGAGCAGGCAGATGTTGCCGAGGTCGTAGAGCAGCCGGTGAGCCCATTCGGGCACATGCAGGACGAAGGTAAGGAAGCCGGCGGACGGTTGCTCCGCAGCGATCGTCAGGAGAATCGCGAGCGAAAGGACCGAGCTGATCAGATCCTCGGGCTTGCGGCGATGCAGGATCCATGCCGCGAACAGCAGGAACGGATAGGTGATGAGGTGCAGCAGGTCGACGACGCTGAGGAGCACCGGCGGCAGTCCAAAGCCCTTCGCCGCCTGGGAGACATGATCTTCGCTCAGCTTCGTCTTGAAGTCGCGCTCGGTCCCATCCTTCGAACGGAGCCGAAGCGTGAGCTGGGATTCGTCCACGCCTTCGATGATCGGAGAGAAGAGGGCATAATCGGTGTCGGTCGCATCGTGGGGGTTGGCGAGGCCTTTCTTGGAGATCGGTACTACCTTGGCAACCGGCAGGCCCTCGATTGCGACGATTTCGTCGCCGGGCCGGATCCCGGCTGCCTTGGCACTTGATCCGACCGGAAAGCGGACCTGGGTGAGATCGTCCTCGGACAGTGCGAGACCCGCTCGGCTTCCTACGATCAGCGCGGAGTTCTGACCGGCTTGATCGAACCGGAACCACAGGCCGGCCAGCGGCCCAACGATCGCGAGCAGAAGCGCGGGCAGCCAAAACAGCTGAAAGAGCAGTACGCCGCGGCGCTTCAGGTCGGGAAGTCTGTCAGGCAGCGCCAGCCGCGGGGGACGCGAGACATTTGCGTCAACTGCGGAATCCATCGCCATGCCAGCAAGTTACCCCCGTGATCTCGCCCGACGGCTCAATAGCATGTGCCTCGACGGGAAACAGGGGGCCCGTTTAGCTACCGATCTCTTCTTCGCCGTAACGGCTCTTGATGAAGCGGCCCTGTGTCTCGAACGCGGCCATGTCCGAACGGGCGAGCTTTTCGGCGACCTCGGCAAGGGCGTCGCGTCCGGCGTGCAGGCCCTCGACCAGACGTTCGTCGATGGTGACGTCCTCGCCGTCCTTCTGGCTGCGGTAAGCTGGTGGCACGTTCGCGTATCGGTCGATGAGTCCCGGGAGGTGGACGGACATCAGCCGGCGAGCGTCCTGCGCATCAGGGTTGAGATCATCGACCCGTTCCAGCGTCTGCTTGAGTGAGGGCAAGATCCGGCTGAGCGCATCAAGCTCTGCACGCGCGGGCGCGGGGAGGGCGGCTCTCTGCCGATAAAGGTAGGAATCAAAGCGCTGGACCATCTCGCCGTTGGGCAGGTCCGCAGGCGGAGCGGTCGGATTATTCTTCCCGCTCGGCATGAAGCCCAGGAGGGCGGCAATTCCGATCGCGACGCCCACTGCGGCAAGGAAGCCGAACATGCCGATCGGCTGGATGAAGCCGACGATGATGGTGATGATGCTGATGATGCCAATCGCGACGCCGACCCGTGAAAATCGGCGCATTAGGTCGGTGTTCAGCCGCTGCCGCTCGCGCCGCGCAGCTTCACGCACGGCGCCGTCACGCTCGTCCAGTTGCCGCATCACGCGGTCGGCACGCTGGATTACTCGATCGAACTTCTCGGTGCTCATTTGCTCTCAATAGGTGTCAGCGGCGAACCGGCCGCCTCCAGCTTTGCCTGGTTCACGCCCTCTGCGCGGGCGATGTAACCCTTCGACTTCTCAACCTCCTGCGAGAGGGTGTTCACGGTCTGCTTCATGCTGTCGAGCGCCTGCAGCTTGAACCGGTCGATCTGGTCCATCGTCTCGTAGATATTCTGGAACGCGCGCTGAAGCGTCTCGAGCGGGATGGTCGATGACGCCGCCTGCTCGTGGATTGCGCCGGTCTGGGTGCGGAGCATCTCGCCCGTGCTGTCGATCATTCCGGCCGTCGTGGTGTTGAGCGCGGTGATCTGCTGAAGGACGAGCTTCTGGTTGGTCATTGCCTGAGCGACGGTGACTGCGGTGCGAAGCGCCGAAACCGTAGTGGTCGAAGCGCGGTCGACGCCCTTCACCAGCTCGACATTGTTCTTCTTGACGAGGTCGAGCGCCAGATAGCCCTGAACGGTCACCGCCATCTGGGTGAGCAAGTCAGTGGTGCGCTGGCGAGTGTAGAAGAGAGCGCTTTCGCGGATCGCCTTGGCTTTTGCCGGATCAGTCGCGTCGAGCTCGTTCGCCTTGTCTTCGAGCTGCCTGTCGAGAGCCTTGGAGATGTGGATCATCTGCTCGAGCTTGTGCATCGTCTTCCACAGGCCCGCGCGCTCGGTGTCGATGGCGGCATTGTCCATCAGCAGCTCGTCCTTGCCGTTGGCGAGGCTGCCGAGAATCTTGGAAATATGAGTCTGCGAACTGCGGTATTTGTCGAAATACCGGTCTACGCGGTTTCCGAATGGGATGATTCCGAGAAGTTTGCGAGTTTTTGTCGCCTCCTTTGGATCAAGTGACTCTACGGTCCGGCGGAGCTCGGTGAGGTCCGCGCCAATGCCCGTGTCCTTGTCGATTGCCTTGACCGGACGGTCGAGGAAGCGGTTCGACGCGCCGGCAGCCTCCGCAATCTCCTTGCGGCCCATGGCCGTCAGCTGATCGACCTTCTTGCCGAACTCCGGGCTGTTGGCGTCCAGCGCGGCGAGTTCGTCGACGAACTGTGTCACGCGCTTCTCCAGCTCGGTCGTCTCTTCGGTCTTCAGCGGGACGAGCCCCGACGCGTCCGAGGTAGCAATTGGGTTGAGCGCTTCCGGCGGATCGAGCTTCAGCTTCGTGTCCGTCTTCGTCTCGGTGGTCGCTTCCGTGGCCATGTCCTCAAATCCTCGTGACTGATCGCCGACGCCGGCGGACAGGGTGAACACCTGCCTCGTCCCACGCAAGCGGCAACTTTCAACTGTATTATAGAACTAATACGCCACCGTTCAAGGAGCTCAGGTCAAGAACAGAGTTAGCCGTCGTTAACCGAAACTTTGAACCTTTCGGCCACCGTACTGGCGGTAGGGGCATGCAATGCGCATCGATTGCCTGAGGTTCGACTGATGATCTCGTCATTCAAGCGCCTATGGCGCGACCGTCGTGGTAACACTCTCGCAATTGCGGGGGCAGCGCTTCCACTCGTCCTCGGTTCGGCCGGCCTTGCCAGCGATACGATCCAGTGGACGCTTTGGAAGCGACAGCTCCAGCGGGCGTCCGATTCCGCCGCCGTCGCAGGTGTCTATGCCATCGCCTCCGGAAAAGCTGTCGGGACTTGCTCCGACATTAACGGTGCTACCTATGACAATCCGGTGGCCTACGATCTCAAGAAAAACAACAAGGTCGGCATCGCGACGACTTGCACCGTCACCAACCCGCCTTCCGTCGGCGGCTTCACGGCCGACTCGAACGCGGTCCGTGTGTCGCTGTCGGTCCAGAAGAAGCTGAGCTTCTCCGGGCTGTTCCTATCGGCCACGCCGACCATCCAAGCGACATCGACCGCGACGATCGTTCCCAGCGGCGAAGACTGCGTGCGCGCCCTGGCGAACATTCCGGTCATTGGCATCGATGCGACCGGCAGCACGGTGGTCGACATGAAATGCGGCATGATTGCCATGTCGACATCCATGACCGCCGCCGTCGCCACTGGTAACGCCAACGTAACGGCCAGCCCGATTTCTGCGGTGGGGGGAATCCCCGCAAGCAACAATTGGGGTGCTGGCACGGTCCTGCAGCCATTCTCGCTCGCGCAGGACGATCCATTCGCGAACGTTCCGGTTCCGACGCCCACGAGCCCGTGCCAGAGCTTCGACTATTCGGAGAACAAGCCGAACGGCGCTCCCATCACGGTCACTCCGGCGTCCGGCGAGATCATGTGCTTCAACAGCGACATCGACATCAAAGGCGATGTGACCTTCGGGCCAGGCGTTTACGTGCTCGACAGCGCCAGCCTGGGCATGACCAGCAACGGTGCGAAGTTCACGTGCAACGAATGCACCATCGTATTGACCACCAGCGGAACGGACATGACCAAGATTGGTGACGTCGATCTGACTGGCGGCACGCTGACGATGACGCCGCCAAAGACCGGTACGTACAAGGGAATTATCCTGTATCAGGATCGCCGTGCGACTCTCGACAATGATGTCAAGATCAACGGCAACAGCTCGTCGAAACTCGAAGGCGCGCTCTATTTTCCCCGAGCCGATTTGACGTTCAACGGCACTTCCGGACAGAACACGAACTGCCTGCAGATCGTATCCTGGATCGTCAAATTCACCGGCAACAGCGCCGTAAGCAACACGTGCCCAGCGGGATCTGGCGCGCATGCCTTCGTCGGCAAGAAAATAAGGTTGGTCGAATGATCCGCTTTGCAAAACTCGCCAAGGACGATTGCGGCGCCGCGATCATGGAGCTCGCCCTGGTCGCACCGATCATCGCCTCGCTGTTGATCGGCATGGTCGATCTCAGCCGCGCCTACTCGTACAAGCTCAAGCTCGAGCAGGCGGCGCAACGCGCAATCGAAAAAGTTCAGTCGTACCAGACGACGACAAGCACCTACGGTACGCTGCAGTCGGAAGCCGCGACCGCTGCCGGCGTGCCGACCAGCAACGTCGCCATCGATTATTGGCTGGAATGCGACGGTACTCGTGCCGCCAACTACGATTCGACCTGCGCCAGTGGCCAAACATACGGGCGCTGGGTGAGCGTCACGGTGACGGGCACCTTCACACCGATGTTCAGGTCGAAATATTACCCGCGTGCGAACGCCGACGGAACGTTCACCGTCCAGGGCAAGACGGGAATGAGGACACAGTGACCATGTTCAAGATCCTGAAGCGCGATGAAAGCGGCGCAGCAGCGATCGAGATGGCGATCGCGCTGCCCGTCCTCGTCTCAATGATTTACGGTCTCTTTCAGGTAGGCCTGCTGTACCAGGCGAACGCGGGCATGCAGCATGCTCTGGGTGAGGGCGCGCGGTACGCGACGCTCTGCGTCACCAGCGGCTCGACTTGCACTGCGCCCACGGATGCGCAGATCAAGACCAGGATCTCGTCCAAGCTGTTCGGCAAGAGCGATGGAACCTTCACCGTGAATGACCCGGTTCCGGGCGCGGGCTATCGCGACCTGTCCATCCAGTACCAGCGGAAGATGAGCTTCCTCTTCATTCCCGGACCGACGATCACCTTGAACCGCTCGAAGCGCGCCTACACGGTCAGCTGACGGCCTTCGCCCTGTTGGCGAAGAATGCGGCGATTGCGTCCCTGACCTCGGCGGAGGTCAGCCGTTCCGAGAAATGAGCGTTCTCGAGCGCCATGCGCTCGAGCACCTCGTCGGCCTGGCCGCGGCGCAGCAGCCCTTGTG
>JBKPKZ010000126.1:0-15317 GCA_046731355.1 Pseudomonadota bacterium
CGCCGCTGCATCGGCTGTCGGAGCAGCCTGGTCCTGGGCAAGCGCCGGCGAAGCACAAAACGCCAAGGCCAAAGACGACGAGCTCGCAAAAGCGAGCAAATGATTACGAATCACGGTGATCCCCTCCCGAATTTGGGACCGAGATTTAGAGACGTTCGTCCGGACAGTTTTCCGCGTCGCGTCAGGGATTATCGCAATCGCGCCATTGTCCGAGCTCGAATATGCATTCGGCCCTGATGATACGATCGACGTTACTGATCGCGATGGCGGTGCAGGCGAGCCAGCCGCCCGACGCCGATCTCTGGCAAGAGTGCCAGATCGAATCCGCCATGCTCTGCGGGCCGGGCGGCTGCAAGAGTGTCGAACCGACACTCAAGCTGTACGTCGGCGACTATCGAGCGGACGACGGCAGGCGCGCTGGTTATTATTATCGCTGCCGGCGTGGCGGAGAATGCGACATCATAGAAAATCCATGGATCGGCGAAGGCTCGGGCTACCGCGCCTTCGTCATGCGGGAGCAGGGTGTCATTTCGCGCATCGGCCCTGACAGCCGGATTACCGACGTCGCGACAATCGAAGACACGGTCCTGATTTCACGCGGAAGCTGCTGGAATGCGGACCGGCCCCGGATCAGGCGGGTCGTTCCGCCGAAGCGGAACTAGGCCTCAAACCCAGCCGGTCGTGATCGCGATGAGTGCGATGGCGGCGATGAAGATCGTTTCGAGCACCATCAAAACGACAGGACGCCAACCCGCGTCGAGCAAGTCCCTGAAGCGCGTCTTCAGCCCAAGCGCTGCGATGGACGCGACGAGGCAGAACCGAGAAGCGCCGTTGCCAAGGTCTCGGATCGACGCGTCGATCGGAACGGCGGCCTGGAAGAGGACAAGGGCGGCGAACACGGTGGCGAACCACGGCAAGAGCGGCGGCCGATCTTGCGCGGGCACGTCGTTCGAACGCGTCAGGAAGCTCACCGCGAGAATCACTGGCAAAAGCATGGCGACGCGCGCCAGCTTGACGATCGTCGCGGTGTCACCGGCCTCGGGCGAGATCGCATAGCCCGCGCCAACGACCTGGGCGACGTCGTGGATCGCGGCGCCGATGAAGATTCCGGAATGCTCGTTGTCGAGGCCCAGCAGCCGAGCGATCGCTGGATAGAGGAGCATTGCCGCGGTCGACAGAGTGGACACGCCGACCACGGTATAGAGGGTCGCGCGTTCCTTCATCGGATGGCCGGGCATTGCCGCGGAAAGCGCCATCGCCGCGGATGCGCCGCAGATTGCGGTCGCTCCTCCCGAAAGGACTCCGAAGCGCGGATCGAAGCCCATCAGCCGCGCCACTGCGGTGGCCGTAAGAATGGTCAGCGTGATCGCAATGACCACCAGCAGCAGCGGCCCCCAGCCGAGCGAAACAACGTCGCCAAGCGTGATCTTCAGGCCGAGCAGAGCGACGCCGAGGCGCAGCACGAATTTTGCGGTGAACGAGATTCCGGCGTCGAACCGCTCGATCTTGCCGAGGAAGTTGAAGGCGATCCCGAGCAGGAGCGCGAACAGCATGATCGGCCCCTTCGTCCAGGTCGCCGCAAGCCCCGCCGCTCCCGCGATCAGTGCGGATGCGAAAAGTCCCGGGCCGACGCCTTTCAGCGCCGCAAAGGCGTTCCAATTCGGCATTTCTACCCGGCCCTGGCGATCGCCAGCCGGGGTCGCGATTGGCGCGCGGCCGCGACGAAGACGATTGCAGCGCACATGCTTGCGACCGGCAGCCATTGCATCGCGCCGAGCAATCCGATGCGGTCGGCGAGCCAGCCCGTCACGATTGGACCTGGCGCCAACCCGAACGCATTGTTCGCGAGCGTCAGGACCGCGAATGCCGTCCCATGCAGGGCGGCGGGAGTCATGTTGGCGACCATTGCTCCCGACGGACCGGCAGTCGACCCGGCGAGGAACATGGCTCCGCCGAGCAAGGCGAGCTGCACCGGTCCCGGGCCGAAGGTGAGCGCGCCGGTCAGGAGGACGGCGCAGGCCAGGCAATAAAAGGTCGCGAGCAAAGCCCGGCGCGCCGGCCCTTTTATCAAGCGGTCGCTGACCATTCCGCAGGCGATCATTCCAACGCCGCCAATCGCCAGGAAGATCGCGGCAAGCGATGCCGCGTCCTTCAGCGGAAGGCCGTAGTAGCGAATGAAATAGGTCGGCAGCCAAGCCGGGAGCGCGCCCGCGACGAACAATTGCAGGCCGCTTCCGACATAGGCACACCGGAGGCTTCGGCCAGCGAACAGGAGCCGGAGGCTGGCCCACGTCACTTGGCCGCGCTCCGACTGATCCTCGCTCGACAGCTTCGATTCCCGCACGACCAGCGGATAGACCATCGCCAGCACGAGCCCGGCGATACCGATTGCGAAGAATGCTGCTCGCCATCCTTGAGTTGCAGCGACCGCGCCTCCGATGGCAACACCCAGAACCTGCCCGGCAAGGCCGCCAGCCATGAAGGCCGCCGTCAGTGTAGCGCGCAGGTGTTTTGGGAAGACGCTGATGATGACGGCAATTCCAACGCTTCCGTAGGCGGCTTCACCAACTCCGACGAGGACTCGCGCGGCAAGCATCTGCCCGTAGTTCTGGGCCGCGCCGCAGAGCAGGGTCGCGACGCTCCAGAGCGCGGCCATGGCGGCGATGCTCTTCACCCGGCCGAGCCGGTCGGCGAGAAGCGAGATCGGGCAGGTCAGGATCCCGACCATCAGGGCCACGACGCCCGACAGGAAGCCAAGCTGTCCGTCCGTCAGGCTCCATTCCGACTTCAGAAGCGGGAACACGGCGTTCAACACCTGCCGCGCCATGTAGTCGGAAATCAGCAGGCCGAATGTCAGTGCGAACACCACCCAGGCGTACGCCGCGACGCGCGACCCGCTGACGGGCAGGTGCTTCACGCCGCTTCGCGGCGAGCCACTGCCGCCGGCTTGCGGTTCGGGAGCCAGCCGTTCCTTTCAAGGGTCTCGTCAATGCTCGAATAGAAGTTGCCGATTCCGTAGATCTCACGCGCCTGCCCGGTGGTCGCGATTGGACGCCACAGCTCTTCGGACAGGCGGACCATCTTCTCGATCTGCTGAACCGAAGTCGCGCGCTCGCCGCGACGGCCGTAGAGATTGTCCTCCTGCCCGACGCGAACATGCAGGCCCATCGCAATGCCCATCGTGCAGAGCGGATAGACGTGGCGCATGAGCCCCTCGACGGTAAGCACCGCATTCTGCGGGACGCGGTTTATGAACTCCATCAGGTTGCGCGGATTGGGGCCATCGTGGCCGCCGCCGATCGAGACCCAGTTGAGGACGTACGGGCCCATGTACTGGCCCTGGCGAACGATGCGCTCGACGGTCTCGAGATCCTTGACCGAGCCGATCATGAAGTGCGGCTGGATGCCCGCGCCGACGAGCCGCTTCAGATGCTCCTTCACGAAGCCCGGGCCGGACTCGTAGTACATCTCGGTATAAGCGAGTTTGTAGTCGGGCTCGCCCATCGAGGTGCCCGCGGCGTCCTCGTCGGTGATGAGTTCCATCACGTTCATCTGGTTGGTGTTGATCGCGATGGTAACCTGGTCTGGAGCAGGATTCAGATCGGCGAGCATGTGGCGAGTGTCGTCGCCGAGCCACTTGGCCGCTTCACCCTCGTCCTTCGGAGCAAAGCTGATCGAGCCGCCGACCTGCAGGATCATGCCCGGCACCGCGCTGCGCAGGCGATCGAGCATCTCGTTGAACATTTCGAGGCGCTTCGAGCCCTTCCCGTCGGGTTCGCGAACGTGGACGTGGAGGACGGTGGCACCAGCGTTGTAACAGTCCACGGCCTTCTGGACCTGGTCCTTCATCGATACCGCGATGTCGTCGGAATCCCTCGGCAGGAAGCTCGGCGCATAGGGCGCCACTTGGATCACCAGCGGATCCTGGTTTTCGGGCAGCAGGCTGTCGTCCATGAACTGCATGGTCGTTCTCTCCGTTAGTAGGGCTTGTCGCCGATGATGCCCGCGCGCTCCATCTTCCGAACGGCGGGCCAGTAATCCATGACCGCGTAATGCTGGGTGCAGCGATTATCCCAGATCGCGACGCTGTTCGGGCGCCAGCGCCAGCGGACCTGGTACTCGGGGATCGTCGCTCGTGCGATCAGGTGGTTGAGGAGGTTCGAGCCGCCCGGCGCATAATCCTGACCGTAACGGACGTTCTCCGACGTGTGAAAGTTGGTGAAGTGGGTCGTGAAGCTGTTCACGAACAGAACGCGCTCGCCGGTTTCGGGATGCTTGCGGACCACCGGATGCTCGGCGTCAGGGAACTGCTCCTTCAGCCCGTGGCGCTTGTCGATTGGCATGCGCGCTCCGAACGTCGCCTCGATCGAATGGCGGGCGTAGAGTCCGTCGATGCTGTCCTTGATGTGATCCGCGAGGTCTTCGTAGGCGCGGGCCATGTTCGCCCAGACCGTATCGCCTCCAACCGGCGGGCATTCGAGGCAGCGAAGGACCGCTCCCATCGGCGGCTTCTCACGCCACGTCGCGTCGCAATGCCACGCATTCTCGTAATGGTCGGGCGGTGAATCAAGGTCCTTGTAGATACAGACCAGTCCCGGATGATCGGGATCGCTTCCGGCGACCGGGTGATCCTCAAGTTCACCGAATCGGCTTGCGAACGCGACGTGCTCGGCCTTGGAAAAGAGCTGGTCGCGAAGGAAAAGGACCTTGTGGTCCAGCAGCGCCTGGTTGAGCGTTCCGAACAGATCGTCGTTCAGGATCGCTTCGCTGAGTTCGACCCCGACGATCTCGGCCCCGATATGGGTCGTGAGCTTCTCGACCCGCATCAGACGACAAAGATCGACGATCCCGTCGTCTTCCCGGCCTCGAGGTCGCGATGGGCCTGCACCGCATCGTCCAGCTCGTAGCGCTGGTTGATCTCGATCTTGATGCGTCCGTCGGCGACGCGCTCGAACAAGGCGCTCGAAAGCTCGGCGCGCTCGATCGGATCGGCGATGTAATCGGCAAGTGCCGGACGGGTGAAATAGACAGAGCCCTGGATCGCGAGTTGCAGCGCATCGATCGGCGGGAACGGGCCCGACGCCGTCCCGCATCCGACCAGCACGCCGCGGCGCTTCAGCGATTTCAGCGAGCCTTCGAACGTGTCCTTGCCGACCGTGTCGAAAACCGTCGTCACGCCTTCGCCGTCGGTGAGCTCCTTGACCCGGCTCGGCACGTCCTCGCGGCGATAGAAGATGATCTCGTCGCAGCCGTGCCGCCTGGCGAGCTCCGCCTTTTCCTCGGTCGAAACCGTTCCGATGACTCGAAGACCGAGCAGCTTGGCCCATTGGGAGGCGATCAGGCCGACGCCGCCCGCGGCAGCGTGAAGCAGGATCGAGTCGCCCGCCTTCATCCGCGGATTGGTCTTCAGCAGCCAGTATGCCGCGCTCAGGCCACGCATCGTCATCGCGGCGGCAGTCTCGAGCTCGATGTCTTCGGGCAGCTTGAACAGCGAGCCGATCGGCATGACCCGCTCGGTCGAGTAGGCGCCGAGCGGGCTTCCAGTGTACGTCACGCGGTCGCCGATCCCGAAGCCGTTCACCGATTTTCCGACGGCTTCGATGACGCCCGCCGCTTCCACTCCCATCCCATTGGGAAGCGGAACGGGATAATAGCCCTGGCGGAAATAGGTGTCGGCGAAGTTCAGACCGACTGCGGAGTGACGAATGCGCACTTCGCCCTCGCCCGGCTCGCCCACCGGCACATCCTCGAAGCGGAGCACATCTGGCCCGCCCGTCTCGTAGAAACGAACAGCTTTAGCCATGGGAACTTTCCGGATTGAAATTCCCGTCCGAAATATCAGTAGTAGGCACCCAGAATTGCACGAATCACGACAGTTTCTGCCGACGTCGTGACATTTCGGGAGCGGGATGGAGCTAGTTCGGGCCGCGTCTTTGATCGGCTACTTCGCCGTCGCGGAGGAGCTTCGGCTCGACGTCGTTCCGCTGTTGCGGAAGGCCGGCCTCGCCCGCTCGATGTTCAACAATCCCGAGCAGGTCCTTCCCGCACGTTCGGTGGTCCGGCTCCTGGAAGCAAGCGCGGAAGCGTCGGGTTGCGAGACTTTCGCACTGCGAATGGCGGAACATCGCCAGGTTTCGGACCTCGGGATGGTTAGCCTCTTGATCGTCCATCAGCCAACTCTGAGCGAAGCCTTCGAAGTGCTCGGCGAGTTCCGTCACCGGATCAATTCCAACCTGACGCTGCAGATAGAGCGGCACGAGGATAGCGTCTTCCTCCGCGAGCATTTCGCTTTGAATCCGCCGGTCGTGTCGCGCCAGGTCAACGACATGGCCCTGGGCGTGCTCTACCGGATCTGCCGAACGATGATGGGTGACAGCTGGCGGCCGCAATGCGTCTGTTTCAGCTACGAGCGTCCGCCGCAGTCCGAACGCTCGATCTACGATCGCTTCTTCGACAGCCAGCTCCAGTTCGGAGCGGACTTCCATGGCATCGTCGTCAGCACGAGCGACATGGCCCGCCAGAATCCACGGGCGGACGTCGCGCTCGCCGGTCATGCTCGACAGCTCGTCCGGGCGATGATCGACCCGGGCGACCGGACGCTGACCGAGGAGGTCGAGCAGTCGATCAGGGTTCTCATGCCCGCTGGCCGGGCGAGCATTGCGGGCGTCGCCGATGCGCTCGGTACGAACATCCGGACTCTTCAGCGGCGGCTGGATTGCGAGAAGACCAGTTTCAGCGACTTGCTGGACAAGGTCCGCGTTCAGCAAGTGAGCCAGCATTTCGCCAATCGGCGGCTTCGCTTGACCGACGTTGCGCACTTGCTCGGCTATTCGACGCTCGCCTCGTTCAGCGCCTGGTACCGAAGCCGCTTTCACGAGACCCCGACCAAGGCGCGGCACCGTTCACGGCAGCCGCTCGCCAAGTCCGATATTCGAGCGCCCTAGGCCGACCAGCCTCCGCCGAGGGCTCGGAAAAGATTGATCTGCGCGTCTGCGACTTCGCCGTTCATGTCGGCGAGGTCGGCCTCGGACTCGGCGAAGGTCCGCTCGGCGTCGAGAAGGGCGAGCGAGTCCACCTGTCCTTCGCGTTGCTGGGCGCGGACGATCTTCGCCGCGACCTCCGCTTCGTTCCGAGCACTTTTGAGCGCCTCCTGGCGCCGCAGCGCGTTGGCATAGGCGGAAAGCGCGGTTTCCGTTTCCTCGAGCGAGCGAAGCACCGTCCCGTCGAATTGGGCGAGCGCTTCCTGCGTGCTTGCCTCGGCGCCTTCGACGCGCGCCCTTGCTCGAGCGTGATCGCTGAACGACCAGCTGATCAGCGGCCCAAGCAGGAAGCCGACGGGATTGCTGAAGAGATTGCCGAGGCTTCCGGCGCTACTGCCGAGAGACGCGCCCAGCGTGATCTGCGGATAGAGCTCGGCGGTCGCAACGCCGATCCTCGCGGTCGAAGCCGCCAGCCGGCGCTCCGCCGCACGGACGTCGGGACGCCGGGCAAGCAATTGCGCCCCATCGCCGACCGGGATCGGCCGGTTCACGTTCAAGGAAGTTGCGCGCGCACCCGCCGTCGAGGGAAGCTCGGAAGGTGCGCGCCCGGTCAGCGTCGCGAGCCGGAACAAAGCGGAATCCCGCTCGGCGGCGAGGGCCGGAATCTCTGCCTGTCGCTGGTTTCGAAGTGCGGCGATGCGTGCGGTATCGAGCCGCGTCGTCTGGCCGATCTCGACCTGTTTTTCGGTGAGCCGAAGCGACTCGTCGAGAAGCGCCACGATGTGCTGGGCGACGAGGAGGCGCTCGGCTGCGCTCGACGCATCGGCATAGGCACGCGCGGTATCGGCCACGATCGCAATGCGAACGGCATCGGCATCGGCTTCGGCAGCTCCGACATCGCCGCGAGCAGCTTCGACCCCGCGACGAACGCGGCCGAACAGGTCGACCTCGTAGGCGACCTCCAGCCCCGCGTCGAAGCTGGTCGACGCATCGGAATCACCGGTTTCGCGTCCACGTGTCGCAGACGCGCTGAGCCCGCCCTGCGGGAGGCGGTCCACCTTCACTTCGCGCAGCGAAGCTCGAGCCCGGGCGAGCCGCGCAACGGCGGCCCGGACATCCGTGTTGTGAGCGAGAGCGTCCGCGATCAGCCCGTCGAGGACGGGGTCGTTATACAGCCGCCACCAATTGTCGGGCACTGGAGCGAGCGGTTGGACCGCCGGCGAGTTGGCCGCGACAAACGGTCCGGCCGCTGCCGACGGAGTTGCCGGCCGCGCATAGTCCGGCCCGCTTGCGCACGCCGCCAGCGCGAGCGCCAGGGCAATGCTCATCACATTCTTCATTTCGACTTTCCTTATTCCGCGGGCAGCAGGATCGGCTGCTGCTCGGAAGGCCGGTTCCGGCGACCGAGGCGTTCGCCAAGCGTGCGGCACGCGACGTAGAACACCGGCGTGAAGACCAGTCCGAACGCGGTCACACCGATCATCCCGAAGAAGACCGCAGTGCCGAGCGCCTGCCGGAGCTCCCAGCCCGGACCGGTCGCGATGACCAGCGGCAAGGTGCCGAGGACGAAGGCGAAGCTGGTCATCAGAATTGGGCGCAGCCTCGACCGGGCGGCTTCGACGGCCGCTTCGATCGCGTGAAGTCCGCGCTCCTCCGCCTGCTTCGCGAACTCGACGATCAGGATCGCATTCTTCGCGGCGAGCGCGATGAGCACAATGAGGCCGATCTGGGTGAGGATGTTGTTGTCCAGACCGCGCAGGTTCACGCCCGTCATCGCGGCCAGCAACGTCATCGGAACGATCAGGATGATCGACAGTGGAAGCAACAGGCTTTCGAACTGCGCAGCGAGCACGAGGAACACGAACACCACCGACAAGGCGAAGATCAGGATGGCGATATTTCCGGCCGCTTGCTGCTGATAGGCGATGCCCGTCCACTCGGTCGCAAAACCGGATGGCAGCTTTGCAGCCAGCTTTTCCATGATGTTCATCGCCTGGCCGGTCGAGGTTCCGGGCGCGGTCTCGCCGTCCACCTCGACCGCCGGGTAGAGGTTGTAGCGAGTGACCCGATAGGGGCCGGTCTTGTCCTGGAAGGTCGCGACCGAACCGATCGGCACCATCGCCCCACTGTTCGAGCGGGTCTTCAGCTGGGCAATGTCGGCGGGATCATCACGATATTGGGCGTCGGCCTGGGCAGTCACTCGATAGGTGCGGCCAAGGAGATTGAAGTCGTTGACGTAGGCCGAGCCGAGATAGACCTGCAAGGCCTCGAACACCCGCTCCGGAGGAACTCCGAGCATGTCGGCCTTGGCGCGATCGATGTCCGCCCAGATGCGCGGGGTCGCCGTGTTGTAGAGCGTGAAGACGTTGGCGAGATGCTTATCCTGGTGCGCCTCGCCGATCAGCTGCTGGGCAGCCTGTTCGAGCGCCTGGTATCCCTTGTCGCTACGGTCCTGAACGATCATTCGATAACCGCCGCCATTGCCGATGCCCTGGATGACGGGCGGCGGGATCACGAACACGAAAGCCTCGTCCATGTCAGCCAGAGCGGCCCGCATGTCGTTCTCGATATTCTGTTCGGTGCGGTCGGTTCCAGCGCGCTCTTCGAACGGCTTGAACGTGACGTAAGCGGCGCCGGCGTTCGACGCCTGCGTACCCGATGCTCCGTCGAAGCCTGAGAACATCACCGCCTGGTCGACGCCCGGCACCTTGAGCAGCTTGGCGACGGCCTTCTTGAGCACCGCGTCGGTGCGCTCGATCGAGCTTCCGGGGGGAAGCTGGATCGCCGCCAGCGCATAGCCCTGGTCCTGCGCCGGGATGAAGCCTGCCGGCGTGTAGACGAAGATTCCGACGGTCAGCGCAACCAGGCCGGTGTAGATGAAAAGTGCGCGCTTCGGTGCGTGCAGAATCCGGCGAGTGAAGTTGCCGTACCACTCGCTCAACCGGCCGAACCCCACGTTGAAGCGGTCGCCGGCGCGATGGACCAAGCCCATGATTCCGGTTTCCGGGCGATGGTCGCTCTTGGGCCTCAGCAGCCGCGCAGCAAGAGCCGGCGAAAGGGTCAGCGAGAGTAGCAGCGAAATGATCGTCGATGCAGCGATCGTGACCGCGAACTGGCGGTAGAACTCGCCGGTGATGCCGGTGAGGAAAGTGACCGGCACGAACACCGCGCAGAGCACGAGGACGATCGCGACCAGCGCGCTCGACACTTCGTCCATCGAACGATGCGCCGCTTCGCGCGGAGTCATTCCGTGTTCGAGGTTTCGCTCGACGTTCTCGACGACGACGATCGCGTCGTCGACCACGATTCCGATGGCGAGCACCAGGCCGAACATCGACAAGGTGTTGAGGGAGTATCCAAGCGCCAAAAGCACCGCGAAGGAGCCGATCAGCGACACCGGGATCGCGACGATCGGGATGATTGCAGCGCGCCAGCTCTGGAGGAAGACGATGATCACCAGGACGACGAGCAGCATTGCTTCGAGAAGCGTTTCCTGCACGGCGGTCATCGATTCGCTGATGAATTCGGTCGGGTTCCAGATGATCCGGTACTCGAGTCCCTTGGGGAAGCTTTTGGCCGCATCGGCGAGCTGTGCCTTGACGCCTTCGGCGGCTTCGAGCGCGTTGGTTCCGGGGCGCTGGGTGATGCCGAGAATGATGGAATCGGTTCCCGACAGATAGGCGTTCACGCCATAGTCGCTCGCGCCGAGCTCCACTCGCGCGACGTCGCGAAGGCGCGTGATCGCGCCCGTCGCCTGGTCCGTCCGGATAACGATGTTGGCGAATTCATCGGCCGTCTTGAAACGGCCCTGCGTCTCGACGTTGAGCTGCTGCGCAGCGCCAGTGTCGTACGGCGGCTGGCCGACGACGCCTGCGGCAACCTGCACGTTCTGACTGCGCAGCGCATTGACGACCTCGCCTGCGGTCAGGCCAAGCGTCGAGGCTCGGCCCGGATCGATCCAGACGCGCATCGCATAATCGCGAGCGCCGAAGATCTGCACGTCACCGATTCCGTCGACCCGGGTCAGCCGGTCGCGAATCTGGGTCAGCGCATAGTTGGACACGTAACCGCGATCGAGCGAGCCGTCGGGCGACAGCACGTTCACCGCCATCAGCCACGAAGGCTGCTCCTTTCGAACGACGACTCCCTGCCGGCGAACCTCTTCGGGAAGGCTCGGCTCGGCCAATGCGACGCGGTTCTGAACGAGCACCTGCGCGGTATCGAGATCGGTGCCGATCTTGAACGTGACCGTGATCGTCACCCGCCCGTCGCCGGTCGACTGCGACGACTGGTAGAGCATGTTGTCGACGCCGTTGATCTGCTGCTCGATCGGAGCTGCAACCGTGTCCGCGACGGTTTCGGCGGATGCACCCGGATAATTGGTGCTGACCGTCACCGTCGGCGGAACGACGTTCGGGAATTGCGAAACCGGCAGCCCGAAATAGGCGAACAGGCCGACGATCGTGATGATGATCGCGATTACGCCGGCAAAGATCGGGCGTCGAATGAAGAAGTGGCTGAACTGCATTGGAGTTTGCCTTGATTATCTTGCGGCCAAAGTCGCCTGCGAGGCGCTTGGCATGTCTGGCGGCGGCGCCTTGTGCGCGGCAGCCTCGGCAGAATGGATCTGGATCGTTCGCGGCTTCACCTTCGAGCCGGGCATTGCGAATTGCACGCCCTGGACGACGACCCGGTCGGTTCGGGTCAGGCCGGAGCGGATCACCCGAAGATCGCCGACCAGCGGTCCCGTCTCGACCGGCTTGGCCGCGACGGTGTCGTCCTTGCCGACGGTCAGCACGATCTTGCGCGCCTGATCGGTTCGGATGGCCGCGTCGGGTACGAGAAGGGCCTGGGTCGTCCCGCCGTCGGCGAGCCGCATGTTCCCGAACATTCCCGGAGTCAGGAACAGGTCCGGGTTGTGCACAACCGCCCGGGCCCGGATCGTTCCCGAATTCTGGCTGATGCCATTGTCGGTAAAGTCCAGGGTTCCGCGCCAGTTGTACGATGCTTCGTCCTGCAGCCGGATTTCGGCAACGTCGCCCTGGGCGCCCGCGCGCCGCTCGCGCGAATCCTTTAGGTAGAGGGATTCGGGCACGTCGAACGTGAAATAGATGGGGTCGAGCGCGTTGATCGTCGTCAGCAGCGTGCCGCCATCGACGCCGGAGCTGACGAGGTTGCCGGCGTCGATCCGGCGATCGGAAATGCGGCCGCTGATGGGCGCTCGAATGCGCGTGAACTCAACGTCGAGCGCCCTCTGCTGGACCCGGGCCTGCGCCGCCGCGAGCGAGGCTCGGGCATTCCGGACCTGCGCCGTCAACTGATCAACGTTCGCCTGCGACACTGCGTTGGCTTCGAGCAAACGGCGAGCACGACCGAGGTTCAGCTCGGCAAGGGCAAGCTCGCTTTGCGCAGTCGCGACGCCGGCGCGCGCTTCGGCAAGCGCAGCCGTGAACGGCCGCGGATCGACCGTGAACAGAAGCTGCCCCTTCTGGACGATCGCGCCGTCCTTGAAGTGGATTGCGACGATCTGCCCGGACACGCGCGGGCGAACCTCGACGGTGCGGCTCGCTTCGAACCGGCCGACATAATCGTCCCACAGGTTCACCTCGCTCTGGAGGGGAGCCGCGACCGTCACCATGGGGAGGGGAGGAGCAGCGGCGGGGGACGGGTCGCTGGTCCATAGGGTGACGGCCGCGGCAAGGGCGACGAGCGGAGTTCCGACGATCGCCGCGCGCTGCCACATCGGCCTGCGCGAGAAGGCGACGCGCACGCGCTTCGCTTCGCCGTCGGAGGTAACCTTGGAAATCATGTTCATGCTGCGATCCTTCGCGGCGTGCTGAGGGTCGAATTGATGCATCCGGCCATCAGTTCGTATTGGTCCGACGAGAAGCCGGCGGAGAGGAATTCGGAGATGTCGCGGCCCGGTACGGTGAAACCGTAGTGCCAGGTCAGCACCGCCATTCGGCGGAGCGCTTCGAGCCTGGGATTGGCGAGCTCCGGATTTCCGCGGCCGATCAGCCAGTTCCAGAATTTGCGAACGCGTCCGGCGGTGCGGATCGTCCACAGGCGATCGACCCGCGCCAGGCGGATGACCGACCATTCGAGCGGCGAGAACGCCGGCTTTGCAGGGGCAAGCGCTGGAAGCGCGATCGGCTGCGAGTCCTGCATTTCGATCTTTGCCAGATAGGCCATGACTTTCTCCCTCTTTTTGCCGGGCGAGCGCCATCGTTCGCCGGGACGTGTCACGGCGCGTGCGGCTCTTCCGGAGACGCAGAGACCACTTCGACGAAGCACGAGACTCCGCCCTGGGTCAGCTGTCAGTCTGTTGTGACGCTACTCGCGGGTGTCAGGCCCGCTTGAGACAAGAATTCTGATTCAGACGCATCGCCCCTTTGGACTGCCGATGGGCCAGAAAGCGGCGACGGGGACGCCTCCAATCTTTCTGTACCGGCCAGTACAAAGCCAGTCGGGCGCCGTCAAGAATAATTCTGTACCGGCCAATAAAAAATTTGGCGCCAGTGATAAAATCAGGCGCTGGGCCAGAGCGCGAGACCGCTTTCGACCAAGCGGTCGAGCTCTTCACGGGTGGCCCCCTGGGTCGCCTGGACGGAGATTCCCTGAAGCATCGCGATCAGAACCCGCATCAGCCCTTCCGGATCGACATGCGCCGGAAGGTCGCCCTCGTCCCTGGCTCGAACGAAGCGATCGGTGAGAGCGCGCTTGCCGGCGTCACCGCGCTTGACGACTTCTTCGCGGACCGATTGCGCTTCCGCGCCGCAGGCTACGGACGTGATCACGCCCATGCAGCCATGCGGCTGCTCGCAGCTCATGACATTGTCGACAGAGCCCCTGAGCATCCGTTCCGCGACCCCACGCGCCGTCGGTTGCTCCAGCGCCTGGCGAATGTAGGCCAGTTTCTCCGTCTCGTAGAGATCGAGAGCCTTTCGAAACAGCGCATCCTTGTTGCCGAACGCGGCGTAGAGACTCGGGCGGGTGATCCCCATCGCTTCGGTCAAATCGTTGAGCGAGGTGCCTTCATAGCCCTTCTCCCAGAACACGCGCAGGGCCTGCGCGAGCGCCGCGTCCACGCAGAATTCGCGGGGACGGCCCCGGCATGGTCCGAGGGCGTTGGAAACGGCCTGAAGCGTATTCATATCGCGCGGTACATAATAGGTTTCCAAGAAAAAGCCAGCCCGTTGGCGCAGGCTTTCCCATCGGCCATTGCGAACGTCTTTGGCAGGCGCCAGTCTTTCCCCATCAAGCTGAGGGGAAAGCCGTGAGGAAATTCGTTGCACTCGTTGCGTCTGCCGCATTCGTGTCGTGCCTGCCCGCCGCCGCCGCCGCTCAACAAAAGCCCGTCGCTGCGGGGAGCGAAGGCGCGAGGCCCTGGCTCGATCCTTCCCTGCTCCCAGAAGCCCGCGCTCGAGCGGCGGTCGCGGCAATGACCCTGGATGAGAAGCTGAGGCTCGTATTCGGTTATTCGGACCAGGCGGTCACCGAAGTCGCGAAAGTGCCTGACGACATCGTCTCGGCAGAGCTGAAGACCTACGTCCAGACTCGCGCGGTGAAGGGCTCAGCCGGGTTCGTGCCCGGGGTTCCCCGGCTCGGCATCCCGGACCAGACACAGACCGACGCTTCGATGGGCGTGCGCAATAGCCAGATCCCGAGCACCGCCCTTCCATCCTCGCTGACCACTGCGGCGAGCTTCGACCCCGAGGTCGTTCGCGCCGGCGGGGTCATGATCGGATCCGAGACTCGCGCGACCGGGCACAACACGATGCTCTCGGGAGGAATAAACCTCGCGCGCGAGCCGCGGAACGGGCGCAACTTCGAATATGTCGGCGAGGACCCACTGCTCGCTGGCATCATGGTCGGTGCACTGATCGACGGAATCCAGTCCAACAAGATCATTTCGACGATCAAGCATTACGCCGTGAACGATGCCGAAACGCAGCGGACGACCCTTGACGTCACGATTTCCGCAGAGGCGATGCGACAATCGGACCTTCTCGCATTCGAGCTCGCGATGGAACGCGGAAAGCCGGGCTCGGTGATGTGCTCCTACAACCTCATCAACGGGCGCTGGGGTTGCGAGAACGACTATCTGCTCAACACGGTCCTGAAACACGACTGGGGCTTCAAGGGTTTCGTCATGAGCGACTGGGGCGCGGTCCATTCGACTGTTCCCGCCGCCAACAATGGCCTCGATCAGTTCACAGGCTTTTGCTGCGTCACCGACAAGCCCTGGTTCGCGCCGCCCGCGATGAAGGCCGCGCTCCAGTCGGGCGAGATCTCGCAGCGCCGGCTGGACGACATGGTCGAGCGTGTCCTGTGGGC
>JBKPKZ010000127.1:0-29551 GCA_046731355.1 Pseudomonadota bacterium
CACATCCTCCTGTCGCGCACGCTCGCCGAGCAGGGCGTGTTCCCGGCGATCGACGTCGCGCGATCGCTTTCGAGGACGATGCCCGATGTCGCCGACCACTTGCACCTGCAGGCGTCGGCGCGATTCCGCCGCTTGTGGTCGACCTATGAGGACAACCGCGACCTACTGCTGATGGGCGCCTACGTGCCCGGGTCTGACGCCGCGCTCGACGAGTCGATCGCGCGGCGCGAAGCAATGCTGGAATTTCTCCGCCAGGCGCCGTCCGAACGGATCCCGCTGGAGACGGCGCGTGGATCCCTGATCGAAGCGTTCGGGGCATGAGACGGCTGTCCGAGCGGGCGACGAGGATCGTCCGGGTCCGTGCAATCGAGCACCGTGTCGCGGCGACCCGCCAGGCGGCCGCCGAGCGTCGGATCACGGAGCTTCTCGGAATCGCCAGCCGGCTCTCGACCCTTCGGTCGGGACTCGGGATGAGCGAAGGATCAACCGACGGGCAAGCGCTGAACTCCATGTCGGAAATGCTCCAGCGCCTGCGCCGGGCGGAACGCGATCTCGCGCGGCCGATCAGCCAGGCAGAAGCCCATCACCAGCACGTCTTCGCGGTACGCCTCGCCGCGAGGAGCCGCGAGGACGGTGCCGAACGCCTTCGCGACAAGGCGGCCGCCGCGGAGGAAGCCGCCGCCGCCCTTCGCGAGGGTTCCGGCCGGATTTTACGCAAGACGTCGAGGAGGCGTCCATGAAGCCGATCTCGTTTCCAGCATTCCTCAATGCCCTGGTACCGGCGTCCGGCGCCCCGCAATCCACGGCGGACCCGATCGCGACCTTCTCGAGGCTTCTGTCGGAGTTCGAGGCGAGCGCGCCCTCGGCCGGCCCGACTGCTGCCGCCGCTCCCACCTCGGTGGATCCGGAGCCCGGTCCACTCGCTCTCATGGCCCTCGCGGGTGATGCGGTTGAGCCGGCGCCCGCCGTGCCCAGTCCGGCGGGCGGAGCACCGGCCGGCAGCCGGACGGACGCGGACGCTCTCCCGGGCCCCGACCAGCCAAGGCTCCCGGCCTGGAGTGGCCTGCCTTTGCCTGCCCAGCTTTCCCTTCGCCGCGAGGCTATTTCCAACTCCGAGGACGATCCGGCCGATGACGGCGGCGCTACCGAAGAGGAGGCGCAATCGGCCGGCACGCAGCCTGCCCCAGCGGCAGTCCTCGTCCAAATCCCTCCGGTTCCGACCGCGCCAGCCGGCTCGGTCCTTGCGTCGGCAATCGAATTCGTCGCACCGGGCCCTGGCTCTCCACTGCGACCGCTTCCTCTCCAGGCAGCCGCCCCATCCGGACATGAGTCACCCGCCGATCCGGTCGCCGGATTGGCGACGACCGATCCGTCGCCGGGCAATTTTGCCCTCGTCATCGAGCAGAACGGCCTCGGGACTCCGGTTGCGCACTCGTCAAAAGCACCTCCGCCCGGGGTTCCGGCCTTCCCGGTGGATTCCTCGGCAGCGCTTCCGGTCGACAGCGACCTTCGCCAGCTCGACGCCTTGGTCCGCGACATCGCCGAATTGTCGGGGTCGAGCGCACGAGCCGCCTTCAAGGTCGAGGGCCGCGAGCTTGGCCAGGTCGACGTCCGGCTCCATGCCTCCGACGCAGGCGTATCGGTCGCCATCCGAACCGACAGCGAGCACGGTCGGTCCGCGGTGGCCGCGGCTCAAGGCCAGCTGTCCGACGACATGCGCTCGAATGGGCTCAAGGTCGCCGCGACCAGCATTTCATTCGGCCAGGGCGGCGCTGAGCGCCACCGCGACGACCGCCATCACTCTTCGCGACCGGCTTTCATCGAGGCCGCTGCCAGCGAAGCCCAGCAGAGCCAATCCCTAACCGACCGGCGGCCGAGCGGCCGCTTCGCCTGAAGGATTTCCTAGATGCCCACCAAGAGACCGGCGGCTACGCCTTCGCCGCCAGAGCCGAAGAAGAAGAGCAAGCTGAAGATCGTCCTCGTCGCGGGGACGGGAGCGCTGCTGCTGATCGCCGGAGGCCTCGGCATTGGCCTCTATGCGGGCCACGCCTTTCCCCAGCCGGGACCGGCCGAGGACCCGCTTCGCCCCAAGCTTGTCGAGCGCGGGGAGAATGACAGCGGGCCCGTGGACGGCGAAGGCGGCGAAAAGGCGCCCGCCCCCAAGGTTGGGACGGTCTCCGTCAAGAGCGACACCGTCGCCGTCGATCCACGCCGGTTCGAGGTGACCTATGTCCCGCTCGACCAGCCGTTCACCGCCAACCTCGCCAACGGCGGGATCATCCAGGTAGGGCTGAGCTTCGCTACCTATTACGACCACCGCGTCGTCGAGAATGTCCAGCGCCAGACCGTTCCGATCCGCTCGGCGGCCCTGATGGTCCTGTCCGACGAGGATCCGGCCGTTCTCGCCACGCCCGCCGGGAAGCAGGCTCTTCAACGCGAGCTAACCAAGGCCGCCAACCAGGTCCTTCGGGAGAAGGAGGGCTTCGGCGGGATCGATAATGTCTATTTCACGAGCCTCGTCATCCAGTGAGCCGGAAATCCACGAAAAACGTCCCTGAGAAGGGCGCGAAGGCCGCAGGGGCTGCGAGCCTGGTCCGTCCAATTCCGGACAACCCGGCCTTCCCCGGGCTCGATCGGATCGGGCGCAAGCTCGAGCGCGGGCTCGCGGACCTGTTCACGGGGCTTCTCGCTTTACCGGCCTCGGTCGCGGCGTCGCCGGTGAGGATCGCGGACCAAAGCCGAGCCGACGACATCGAGTGCCTCCACGTCCGGTTGGCTCCGCTCGAGGGGACGATGGCGCTCTCGATGGAGCGGGCCGCGATCGTCAGCCTCGTCGACCTCTATTATGGCGGCGAGGGCGCTCCAGCGGGATCCTCGCCGACGCTCTCACTCGCCGAGCGGCGGCTGTTCCAGAGGATCGGTGACGAGTTTTGCAGGATCCTTCCGGCCGCCTGGCTTGCCCTTGGAGCGATCACCGCCGAGCTGGAGGACGAGCCTGGAGCCGCGGGACCTTGCGCGGTTATCGACTTCAGCGTCGCCTGGCCCGACCGGGTGCCATTCACGGTCGAGTGTCGATTCCCAATCACGATGCTCGACCGCGTGCCCGGAATGACGTTGGCTGAAGCCGGACCGGGCGGTCAACGGCTCGCGAACGGGGACTGGGAGGCCGGCTTGACCGCATCGGCGCTCGACATCCCGTTCGCCGTTCGAGCGGTGTTCGCTCAGCCCTGGCTTCCCTTGTCGAGGCTAATGAGTCTCAAGCCCGGCGACGTCATCCCGATCTGCCTTCCGGGCGAGATCGACCTCATCGTCTCCGGCCGCCGCTTCGCGAGCGGACAGGCCGGCGAATCCGGCGGCCGCGCCGCCATCTCCATCGACCAGATCTAAAGCAGGAGCATTCCTTTCAATGACCGACATGGCGAACGCGCCGGGCGCGAACGGCCTCCACGAAGCCGCTGGCTTCCTGGACCAGAATCTAGACCTCCTGTCCGAAGTGTCGATGCGTGTCTCGGTCGAGGTAGGCTCTGCATCGCTGACCTTGAGCGAGCTTCTCAACCTCAGGAAAGGAAGCGTGGTCGAGCTCGACCGCGAAGCCGACGCCCTGCTCGATATCCTGGCCAATGGGACGTTGATCGCCCGCGGCGAGGTCGTCGCCGTCGATGGCCGCTACGGGATACGGGTGGCCGAGATTGTCGACCGCCGGAGCGGCGGCGAGCGGCGATCGGCTGAGCGCGGAACCGCCGATCGGCGCGCTGCCTGATGACCCTCTATTTCCTCCGCCTGGTCATCTTGATCCCGATGGTGGGGGGACTCGCCTGGGCGAGCCTCTGGCTTTGGCGGCGAGTCCAGACCGGCCTTCCGGTCCTGCGCGCTCCCGAGCGGCCGGTCCGGCTGGTCGACGCGGTTCCGCTCGGCGTCGGGAGCAAGCTCGCGGTCGTTCGGTTCGACGACCGCGACCTTCTGGTCGCGGTCACCCGCGGCCAGGTCAGCCTGATCGCCGAGGCCCGCCCGGGGCTGATTGATGGATAGTCTCCTCTCCGGCGCCGGGGGGCAGCCGCTGACCCTCCCGCTCCAGCTTCTCCTTCTGATGGGGCTGCTGACGGTACTCCCGTCGCTCATCCTGATGATGACCAGCTTCACCCGAATCATCATCGTCCTGTCGATCCTTCGGCAGGCGCTCGGGCTCCAGCAGACGCCGCCCAACCAGGTGCTGGTGGGCCTCAGCCTGTTCCTGACCTTGTTCGTGATGCAGCCGGTACTGTCGACCATCAACCGAACCGCGATCGAGCCCTATGGCCGGCACGAGATCGGGGTCGGGCAGGCGGTCGAGCGGGCCGGGAAGCCGCTCCACGAGTTCATGATCGTCCATACCCGGAAGACCGATCTCACCATGTTCGCCGACATCGCCAAGGCTCCCAAGTTCCAGTCGCCGGCCGACGTCCCGTTCTCGATTCTCCTTCCGGCATTCGCGACCAGCGAACTCAAGACCGCCTTTCAGATCGGATTCTTGATCTTCCTTCCGTTCCTGATCATCGACCTCATCGTCGCCTCGGCACTGATGTCGCTCGGCATGATGATGCTGTCGCCGACCATCGTCTCGATGCCGTTCAAGCTCCTCCTGTTCGTGTTGGTCGACGGCTGGGCCCTGACCATGGGCTCGCTCGCTTCCTCGTTCGGGGCCGGCTGATGGGCGCCGACGAATATATCGGAATCGCACAGCACGCATTGTGGGTGCTGTCGCTTGCCGCGGCCCCAATCCTCATCCCGGCGCTGATCGCCGGAGTGATCACCGGGATGGTCCAAGCGGCGACCTCAATCAACGAGCAGACCCTGAGCTTCGTCCCCAAGCTGATCGTGGTCGCTTTGTGCCTGGCCTTGTTCGGGGGGAGCATCATGGTCCTCCTCGCCGACTTCACGCGCGAGATGTTCGCCCGAATCCCCGAGGCCGCCCTCTAGTGCCGCCTTCGTTCGCGGGTCTTGACCAGCAACTGCTGGTCTTCATGGTCGCGATCCTTCGCCCCGGGGCGGCGTTCTTCGCTGCACCGCTCACCGGCTCGCCGCAGGTTCCGATGCAGCTTCGGCTGGTCATTTCGCTCGCCATCGGGATCCCGGCCATCCAGTTGTCCGGGTTCCAGGTCCCTGCCGACGGGCTTGTCTCGGGCACGGGACTGCTGCTCGCGATGAGCGAGATCGTCGTCGGGCTCGGCCTCGGCTTCGCGGTTCAGGCGGGCTTCGCCGCCGCCCTCGTCGCGGGCGAGACGATCAGCAACGCAATGGGGCTCGGCTTCGCCTCGATGACCAACCCGATGAGCGGCCAGTCGAGCACCGCCATTGGCCAGCTCCTGACCATGCTCGCGACCTTCCTGTTCCTTGCGAGCGACGGCCATCTGCTGTTTGCGCGCATCGTCATCGAGAGCTACCGCGCCTGGCCTCCGGGCGGGGACATCCCGCTCGGGCTCCTCGGGCAGCTCTCGAGCCTGGGAGGCGTGATTTTCGCCGCCGGGCTCGCGATCGCGCTTCCGGTCGCGGCGGCCCTCGTCCTCGTCCAGCTGATCCTCGGCGTACTCAGCCGCTCGGCCCCTTCGCTCAACCTGTTCAGCGTCGGAATGCCGGTCGCGATGGTCGCCGGGATGGTCCTTCTCGCAGTGACCGCTCCGTTGATGGCTGACGCGATACTGATCGCCGTCAACGAGGGACTGGCCCGGGCGGGAGCACTCGCCAGTGGCGGCTGAAGCCGACCAGAAGACCGAGGCCCCGACCCCGAGGCGACGCCAGGAAGCCGAGCGGCAAGGCGACCTCCTTCAGTCGAAGGAGCTTGGGACGGCGCTCGTCCTCGCCGCGGGCGCCGGCTGGGCCTGGCTGATGGGCCCGATGTTCGTTTCGGCCTGCAAGCAGGTCCTCGTCCAAGGGCTTACCATCCACAGGTCGGACCTGTCCGATTTCGACCCGGGGCGCTCGATGGCCGGCCTGCTCCTTCCGATCGCGCGCCCGCTCGCGTCCCTGTTCGCACTCGCACTTCTCGCTTCGGCGGCGGCTCCGGCCTTGCTTGGCTCGCTCGGCTTCCGAGGTGGGGCCTTCGCCTTCAAGGCGAGCCGAATCGATCCCCTTGCCGGGATCCGGCGGATCGTGAGCCTCAACGGGCTCCTCGAGCTCGTGAAGTCGGCCGCCAAGGCGGTTCTACTCGGCTCGATCGGCTACTGGCTCCTGGAGAGCCATGTCCGCTCCTTGTTCGGGCTCGCCCGGATGGACGTCCGGTCTTCGTCGGCGATGCTCGGGAGCCTGTTTTGCCTCGCTTTGCTCGCTCTGTCGGGAGGCCTCGCACTCATCGCCGGAATCGACGTCCCGGCGCAGATCTTCCAGCGAAACCGGCGCCTCAGGATGAGCAAGGAGGAGGTTCGCGAGGACATGAAGCAGACCGAGGGCTCGCCCGAGGTCAAGCGGGCGATCCGCCAGCGCCAGCACGAGGTCCTTAGCGGTTCGGCTCGAAAGGCGGTCCGCGAGGCGACCGTCGTTCTTACCAACCCGACCCACTTCGCGATTGCGCTGCGCTACGACCCATTGAAGGACGGAGCGCCACTGGTGGTCGCCCGTGGCCGCGGGGAAACAGCTCAGGCAATCAAGGCACTGGCGAAGGAGGGCGCGGTTCCGATGCTCGAATATCCGCAGCTGGCCCGGGCCATCTATTTCACTTCAAGGGCGGGGCAGACGGTCGCCGAGGACCTCTATATCGCGGTCGCGACCGTCCTCGCGTTCGTCTTCCGCCTCGACCAGGCGCTCGCCGAGGGAACCTCCCAGCCGTCAGTCCTCGTGCCCGAGGGCAAGAGGTTTGACGAGAACGGCCGACCGCTCTCTCCTTAAGCAAACGCGCTTCCTGCCGTTCTTAGTCAGGGAAGGGAACAGCGATGGTCACGTCAATTGTCAGCAGCCTCGGTGGCGGGTCGGGTCTCGACACCGCCAAGCTGGTCGAGGACCTCGCCAACGCGTCGCGAGCGCCCAAGGCCGAGATGCTTGGCAAGCGCCTGCAGGCCGCCCAGGCCAAGATCAGCGCGGTTGCCCAGGCTCGATCCGACCTCGAGAGCTTCGCGAGCTCGCTCACCAACCTCGTCGCCGGCGGCTCACTCCAATCACAGCCGGTCGTCTCGGATTCCACGATCCTCTCCGCAACCGCCGCTCCGGGAACCCGGATCGGGACTCTTTCCGGCGAGATCGTGATCGACCGGCTCGCCCGGGCCCAGACCCTCTATTCGGGTTATGTCGCGACGGCCTCGGACCCGATCGGGCAGGGAAGCATGACCTTGAGCGTCGGCGGTCACGACTTCGCGATCGCGGTCGGTGCGTCGAACGACAGCCTTTCCGGGCTCGCCTCGGCAATCAATTCGAGCGCGAGCGGAGTGACCGCGAGCGTCGTCACCGATTCGAACGGCGCGCGCCTCGTTCTTCGTGGAGAGACCGGCGTCGCCGGCGCGTTTACACTCACGACCGCGGACCCGGCCCTCCAGCCCTTTGCTTACGGGAGCGGGAGCGGTGGCCTGACCCTCGGCCAGGCCGCCCAGGATTCGAGCTTCACCGTCGACGGCGTCGCCTATCAGAGATCGTCGAACAGCATTTCCGATGTTGTCCCGGGCGTCATCCTAACGTTGCGGAAGGCGGCCCCGGGAGAGCCTGTGACCCTCACCAGCGAACGCCCGGCAGAGGCGCTTCGCCAGACGCTTCAGGATTTCGTCGGGGTCTTCAACACGCTTAAGAAGGACATTGCGGCGGCGAGGAGCGCCACCGGCGGCGACAGCGCGCTGAGGTCGCTCGACCGCCAGTTGGGCAGCCTTCTAACGACCCAGCTCGGCAGCGATCCGGCGATCGGGCGGCTCTCCGACGCCGGGGTCAAAACCAACCGCGACGGGACCATCAGTCTCGACGCAGCGAAACTGGACGCCGCGCTTCGCGACCATCCAGAAGCCGTCGAGGCGCTGTTCTCGCCCGCGAGCGACGCTTCGCCGGTGACCGACCCCGGGATCGGCAAGGCATTGCAACAGATCGTGGACAAGGCGACTGGGACAGACGGTATCCTCGAGACCCTCCGATCGCGCCTCGACAAGGAATCCGCCGGGATCGTCAAAGACCAGGAGCGCATGGAAGCGCGCGAAACCGCCTACAGGACCCGCCTCGAACGCCAGTTCGGGACCCTGGATTCCCGGATTTCGGCGCTCAAGGCGACCCAGAGCTATCTCGAGCAGCAGATCAAGGTTTGGACGAACAGTGAGGACTGACATGTATTCGGCCCAGAAGCGCTACGAGGCGCTGTCCATCACCAGCCGGATCGAGGGCGCCAGCCCGCACGAGCTCGTGGTCATCCTCTACGAAGAGCTTCTTCGCTCGCTCGACGTTGCCAGGTCGGCGCTCGTCGTCGGCAAGGCGGATGCGTTCCGGTCGGGGCGGGAGCGCTCGATCTCGATCCTGATCGCGCTCGAGGCGAGCCTCGACCTCGACCAGGGCGGGGACATCGCGGCGCTGCTTGGCGGAATCTACGGATCGATGCGAAGGGAGCTGGCTTCGTTCGGCGCCGGAAACTCTCCAGAGAAACTGGAGGCTTTGAGGAGCGGGATCGCCGAGCTCCTCGAGGCCTGGACGAGGATCGGAGCGCGCCAGGCGGCGTAGCGTGCGATCAGGCCAAGGGTTCGAGCTTGGAACGGAGCTTCCCGAGCGCTGACTTCTTGATCTGGCAGACGCGCGCAGCGCCGACGTTCAGCGCTTCGCCGATCTCCTCGAGGTTCAGCTCCTCGACGAAATAGAGCTGGAGGACGAGCGCTTCGCGCTCGCCGAGTTCACCGATCGCGGCGGTCATTCCGGCTACCAGCTGCGCGCGCTCGATCTGGTCGTCGGCGCGTTCGCCGAGGTCCGCGAACCACGGCTGGTCGTCGGCGTAGACTTCGTCGAGCGGGTCCTGCCCGACCGGCTGGGCCGAGGCGACCATCGCATGATAGGCGTCCGCCGAAAGCTCGAGGGCCTGTGCCATGTCGCTGTCGCTCGCGGCGTGGCGGTTGCGGTTCTCGAGCTCCGAACGGACTGCTGCGAGGCGGCGCCGGTTGGCCATTCCGGTTCTCGACATGCGCGCCTCGCGCCTCAGGTGGTCGATCATGGCGCCCCGGACGCGGGTCGATGCATAGGCCGAGAAGATCGCCCCGCGTTCGACGAAGGTTCGGGCGGCTTCGACCAGCGCGACGAGCCCGATCTGCATCAGGTCCTCGAGCTCGATCCTCGAGGAGACGCTCGAATGGACGTGCCAGGCGATCCGGCGGACGAGATCCTTGTGCCTCTCCACGATCGAGTCCGGATCGAACGGCTCGGCTGCTCTCTTGTAGGTGAAGGCGTGATCGCGGATCGGGGCGTGAAGCATCATTGCTCTCCAGAAAAGGCGGGGAGGGCGGCGGGAGCGGGACGCTCGGCGGGGCTTGCGCCGCCGACGACGGCGATTACGTCGACCGCTTTGGTCTCGGGGATCTCAAGGAAGGACAGGACCGGCGCGTCCGGAAGATGCGCCCGCAGGAGCCGCGACAGCGCTGGCCTGCAGACCGGCGAGGTGACGACTGCAAAGCTTCTCGCGGCCATCAGCAGGGGCTCGACCGCGCCGCTCACCGACGTGACGATCCGGCGCGCGAGCTCGGGCTCGAACGGCCAGGCTGCGCCCTGGCCGGCGGCGATCGAATCCCCGAGCAGGCGCTCGAGGTCGGCGTCGAAGGTGATGACCGGAAGCGCGAGCTTCGCCGGGACGATCGTCTGGACGATCAGTGCGCCGATTTCCTGTCGGACCGCTTCGACGAGAACAGCGGCGTCGAGCTGGCGGGGCGCGAGCGCGACCATCGCCTCGGCGATCCTCCTGAAGTCCTTAAGGGGCACCCGCTCGATGAGAAGTGCCCGGCAGACGGCGGTGATTGTCGCGAGGCTGTAGGGTTGCGGGCAGAGTCCCTGCGCGAGCTGCGGGTAATTGTCCTTGAGATTGTCGATCAGCGCCTGGCCCTCGTCGAGGCCGAACAGGCTGCTCGAGTTGGCCGCGACGAGCGTGTTGAGGTGGGTCGCTGCAACGGTCGGAGCGTCGACTACGGTATAGCCGGCGACGATCGCGTCGGCCCTAGCAGTCTCGTCGATCCACACCGCGTCGAGGCCAAAGCTCGGATCCTTGGCGGCGCGGCCGGCGATCGGCTCGGGACTGTCGCCCGCTGCGAGCGCCAGGAGTTCGTCCGGGAAGAGGTCGTCCTCGCCCACGGCGACCCCGGCGATGACGATCCGGTAGCGATTACCGGGGAGCGCGAGGTCGTCCCTGACCCGGACCAGCGGAAGAACGAATCCAAGTTCGCGCGAGAGCTGCTTTCGAATGCCCGTGATCCGCCCCATCAGGGGTGCGCCCTTGCGCTCGTCGACGAGCTCGATGAGCCGGTAGCCGAGCTCGAGGGTGATCGGAACGCTGTCGCTGACGTCGGACCAGCGGATCGCCTGCGGCGATTCCGTCTGGGCTCCGGGGAGGCTGTCGTCGGAGGTCGTCTTGCGCGCCTTGCCGAGCCGCCAGCAGATCAGCCCGGCGACGGCGGCGGCGGGAAGGAGCACCAGGTGGGGCATTCCGGGAAGAAGCCCGAGCACTCCGAGGATGGCGGCGACCGGAGCCCAGGCGCCGGCATGGGCGAACTGGCTCGCGATCTGGCCACTAAGGTCGTGCGGTGAACTGACACGGGTGACGATCGACGCAGCGGCGATCGAAAGCAGGAGCGCCGGGACCTGCGCGACGAGGGCGTCGCCGATCGCGAGCTGGACATAGGTCCGGGCCGCTTCGCCGATTCCGAGGCCGTGGCTGATGGTCCCGAGCAGGAGCCCGCCGAGGATGTTGACGACGAGGATCAGGACTCCGGCGACCGCGTCGCCCTTCACGAACTTGGACGCCCCGTCCATCGAACCGTGGAAATCGGCCTCGGTGGCAACCTCGATGCGGCGTGCCTTGGCTTCCTCGGGAAGGATCAGTCCAGCGTTGAGGTCGGCGTCGATCGCCATCTGCTTGCCGGGAAGGGCGTCGAGCGTGAACCGCGCCGAGACCTCGGACACCCGGCCTGCGCCCTTCGTGATCACAACGAGGTTGATGATCATCAGGACGGCGAACACGAACAGGCCGACGATGTAATTGCCGCCGATGATGAAGCTCCCGAAAGCCTCGATGACGTGGCCGGCGGCGGCCGGGCCACGATGGCCGTCGACGAGGACGACCCGTGTCGAGGCGACGTTGAGAGCGAGCCGGAACAAGGTGGCGAGGAGAAGGACGGTCGGGAAGGCGGAGAAGTCGAGCGGGCGCGCGGCGTTGAGGGCGACCATCAGGACCGCAAGCGAGATCATGATGTTGCCGACGAACCCGATGTCGAGCACGATCGACGGCACGGGCACGATCATCAGCACCACGAGAGCGAGGATCGCGAACGGGAGGACCCCGCCCCGGGCCGCCGAGAGCCACTGCCGTTGCCAGCCGGTCATGCACCGTCTCCGAGCGACGACAGCCGTCGGTAGGCGGCCTGCGCGAATGACAGCGAAAGGCGGCCTGGCATCGGTTCGATTTCGCGAAGCCCTTCGGTGAAGGACGATGGACCGCGCTCGCTTTGGAACGATTGCCGGATAACCATGGCCGGCTCGGGCGGGGCGGTCGCCACCGGGGCTTTTTCGATCTGGCGTTGCTCGAAGCGGGCGTGGATCTCCGCGAGGCTAAGCGGGGCTCCACTCCGGTCATAAAATACTGGCCGGTTGGCCGCCGCCGCCTCGGGGAACAACGGTGCTGCCGATGCTTCCGGCGTCGCCCCCATTGCGGTGAGGAACCTGGCTGCCCCGTCGGCACCTAGAAAATGCGCCAGCGACAGGTCTGCTGCGGTCGGCTCCCGTCCGAGAACCTGGTTGAGGTGCCGGCCATTTTCCGACGCGAGCTCGGCGGCCATCGCTGCCGATAGGTCGGGATCGTTGCGAAGTTCGAGGATGGCCCGGCGGGCCTCGGGGTCGGCAACTGTGAAGGTGCCGTCGGAGGTCGCCTTGATGGCGTCGGCGGCCCAGCCTAGCCCGTGCCCGGCGCCATGAGCATCGAGAGTCGCGAGCCAGGTCTGGCGAGTGAACTGGTAGAGGCCCGAAGCGCTCGAGGTCGAGGCCCTGGCCGCCGGATCGAACCCGCTTTCGATCTTCGCCTGGTTGAGGAGATAGGAGAACGACACTCCGGTCCGCTTAGAGGCCGCGGTGATCGACCTCAGGACCTCGGCGGTGGGGCCTGGCCTTGAAGCTCCTGTGACTGGCAATTCGCTCTCCGTTGCAGTGGCGGAGAACTAAGGAGCAAGCTTCGTGCCAATCAGACGGGGTGCGGAAAAACCTTGCGTTTGCGGTAGCTTGGCGAAGAACCCGAACGAATTTCCGAAAGCCGGTCAATTCTTTGACGAGTCCAGTCCGACAAGATGTTCACCCGGATCCGGGCGGCATCGGCCTTTAGAAGCGCCCGCTCGAACGTCTCTTTATCGGTCTCGCGAAGGGCGCCCTCGCCGGAAAGCGCGTGAAGCGCCTCGGACAGCGCGACACTTGCACGCTCGATCGCCTCGGCGTCGCGGGCGTCGAGCGCCTCGATCATCTCGTCCTGGCACTCGACCACGCGATTGAGCGCGAGGCTCATCGGCGATCCCCGAGGAGGCTCCGGGCGATGCTTTCGGGATCGAGGCGGTAAGTGCCGGTGCTGATTGCAGCCCGGATCTCGGCGATCCGCGAGTGGTCCACCGGCGGCGGAGCGCTCGCCAGCTCGGAAGCGAGGCTGACGAGCTTCGGAAGGGTGTTGCCGCCAAGATCGCTGCCGGTCGGACGGGTGGCAGGGCGTTCGGATGGCTGTGCCTTCGGCCGTTGCGGCGTCGCTGGCCCGCGCAGCGGAATCGGTCCGGGAAGGTCAACCATCGTCTCGTTCCTTCGTCCTTAAGGGCAGCCCGTTGGTCGGGCGGCCTCGTCTCGAACATCAGAAACGGCAGGGTGAAGAAAAGCTTTAGCCCTGGATCGCGACCAGGCCGGCGCGAACCACGACGGCGGAGACCGGCATCGGCGACGTCGGGATTTTGACTCGGACTGTCTTGCCGGCCGCGCCCTCGTCGAGCGCGGTTCCTGGAGCACTTGCCGAGAATCCGGCGCCCCTGACGACGAGCTCGACCAGGTCGCCTCGGCGGATCAGGATCTCGGCAGGGCTTCCCGCTGGTTCGGCGGACGAAACCGCGACCCTGATCTTCCAGCCAAGAGTTGGGCAGCGCACCGCGAGCGCTCCACCGGACAGAGGAGAGATTTCGGGCTCCTCCGGGCATTGGCCAAGCCGGATCCTGCGGTCGACCGGGACCGGAGTTCCGGAATCACCGACCGTGAACGCGATCCGGGCGTCGAGCGCGTCGAGGTCCTGGTAGCCGCCGGCCATTGCCTTGGCGGCGAGGAAGAGGGCGGCAAGCCCTGGCAGGATTCTGAAACCTTTCATCTGAAAGCACTCCTTCCTCCCTCGAGAAGCAAATTCGGTGCCAATCGAATTCTCGTCGAGGCGAGCGTGCCCAGGTGTCGGTAAATTGACGCTACTTGGACTGGCGCTCCGTCGGGCCCCGTGAGCCGTCTCCCAAGGTACTGGAAAAGCAAGCGAAAGCCGGATTGGCACGGCGATTGCTTAAAGATGTCCGCCCACTTTGGGGCAGGAGAAATGATCATGGCTGTTAGCGACAGTCTGTTCGGAATTCATGCGACCGCTCTTAAGCTTCGCGAGCAGAGGATGGCGCTCCTTGCCTCCAACATCGCCAATTCGGCGACCCCCAATTACAAGGCGCGCGACCTCGACTTCCGTGCCGCGCTCGACGCCGCCGAGGCGGGTGGAGCTACGGAGGAGGCGATCCGTTACCGGGTCCCCGTCCAATCCTCGCTCGACGGCAATACGGTCGAGATGGCGACCGAGCAGACGGCCTTCGCCGAAAATGCGCTCGGCTACCGGGCCAGCCTCAATTTCCTCCAGGGCCGGGTCTCGACCCTGAGCCGGGCGCTCCGGGGAGAATAGGAATGGCCGGACCGCTCTCCCTGTTTGACATCTCGGGGCGTGCCATGGCCGCTCAGCTGGTGCGGCTCAACACGACGGCTTCGAACCTCGCCAATGCGGGGTCGGTGAGCTCGAGCCCGGACACCGCCTTCAAGGCGATGAAGCCGGTATTCCGGACTGTCATGGACGGCCAAGGGCGGGCGACGGTCGCCGTCGACCGGATCGCGACCGCGGGTGCCGCCCCGACGAAAAGGCACGACCCGTCCCATCCGCTCGCGGACCGCAATGGCGACGTATGGGAGGCCGCGGTCGATAGTGCCGCCGAGCTGGTCGAGATGCTCGAGACCGCCCGGCAATATCAGAACAACGTCCAGGTCCTGCAGACTGCCAAGGCCCTGATCAGCGATACATTGAGGATGGGACAATGACCCAGATTGCAGGAGTGAACGGTTCCGACGTCGTCGTTCAGCCGAAAGGCCCGCAGGCCTCGCTCGGCCAGTCCGACTTCCTCGCCCTGATGACCACCCAGCTCAAGCAGCAGGACCCGTTCGACCCGGTCGATAACCAGGCGATGATCGCCCAGATGGCGCAATTCTCGAGCCTCGCCGGGATCAGCGAGATGAACGACACCCTGCGGGCGATCGCCGACCAGATCGGCGCCCAGACCGCGCTCCTCACCGACATCCGGGCAGCAACCGCGGCCCCCGGCTCAAACCCACCGGCTTCGATCTGAGAAAGGAACGACCATGTCCTTCTACACCTCCCTCTCCGGCCTCAAGGCGGCGCAGACCGACCTCGGCGCAATCTCCAACAACCTCGCCAACGTAGGCTCGACCGGCTTCAAGCGGAGCCGGGCCCAGTTCGGCGACCTGTTCGCAAGTTCGCCGACCCAGTCGACCAAGATGACCGCGGGCCAGGGCGTCCGCCTCAACGGAGTCGTCCAGCAGTTTACCCAGGGGACCCTCGAGGCGAGCGACAAGACCCTTGACCTCGGCATCGCCGGCGAGGGCTTCTTCGTCGTCCGCGGAGCGCCCCCGCGCGGCGAGGTGACCTACACAAGGAACGGAGCATTCAGCCCCGACTCCAACGGCCAGGTGGTCGACACGATCGGCTCCAAGCTCCAGCTCCTCCCGGTCGACGCGACGGGCACGGCGACTTCGACCGCGCTCGCCGACGCGTTCGACTTCGTTCTTCCGGCGGGCTCGCCGAGCGACCCAACCATCCCGCTCGCCAACGTCTCGATCGGGATCGACGGCCTTGTTACCGCGACATACGCCGACGGTTCGTCGGAGATGCTCGGCAAGGTTGCGATGGCGAGCTTCCCAGCAGTCGAGGGGCTCCGCCCCATCGGCGACGGCCACTGGCAGTCGACCGGCGACAGCGGCCTACCGGTGATCAATACTGCGACCAATGGCCCGCTCGGGAGCATCCGCTCCGGCGCTCTTGAGCGCGCCAACGTTGACGTCACCGAGGAGCTCGTCGCGCTCATCTCGGCGCAGCGCAATTTCCAGGCCAACGCCAAGGCGATCGAGACCGCCAAGAACATGACCCAGGCGGTCATGAACATCAACTGAGCCCTCGGCCATGGACCGCCTGATCTACACGAGCCTGTCGGCGATGCGCGGGGCGATGGCCCGGCAGCAGGCGACGGCGAACAATCTCGCCAATGCCTCGACTCCGGGCTTCCGGGCCGAAATTGCCGAGGCCCGGGCGCTGTGGCTCGACGGGCCGAGCATCGAGGACCGGGCGATGGCGTCCGAAGAGGTGGTCAGTGCCGACATGAACTCCGGCCCGGTCACCGGCACTGGGCGCGACCTCGACATTGCCTTGTCTGGGGACAGCCTTCTCGCGGTTCAGTCCGCGCAAGGAGAGGAGGCCTATACTCGGAGGGGCGACCTGCAGTTGAGCCCCAGCGGGTTGCTCACCACTGGCGACGGCCGCCCGGTGCTCGGCGACGGCGGCCCGATCACGATTCCCAGCGCCGACAAGGTGACAATCGGCCCCGACGGGCGAGTCCTGATCGTGCCAGCGGGCGGGGACCCTGCCTCGCCCCAGGAACTCGACCGTCTGAAGCTGGTCAGCCCTGGCGGAACCCCGGTCTTGAAGGGCCTCGACGGCCTGTTCCGGGCCGAGACGGGCGGGACCCTTCCCGCCGATCCCGACGCAAAGGTGACGAGCGGACAGCTCGAGCAGTCCAACGTGTCGGCTACCCAGGCGCTGGTCGACATGATCGACGCGAGCAGGTCCTGGGACATGCAATTGAAGCTGATCACGTCGGCCCGCGACCTCGACGGCGCCTCGGCCGACTTGATGCGGCTGCCCGACTGAAGAGGAGCAGATCCATGACCAACCAGGCCTTGCACGTCGCGAGAACCGGCCTCGATGCGCAGAACCGGCGGATGCAGGTGATCGCCAACAATCTCGCCAACGTGAACACCACCGGGTTCAAGCGCGACCGGGCGAGCTTCGAGACCCTCGCCTATCAGCAGATCGTGGCCGCTGGCGCCTCTTCGTCGGCAGAGAACAAATATGCGACCGGCCTCAACCTCGGGACCGGGGTGTCGATGACCGGGACCGAGCGGATCGACACCCAGGGGTCGATCACCACCACGGGCAACTCGCTCGATCTTGCGATCGAGGGCGGCGGCTTCTTCCAGGTTCAAATGCCGGACGGACGCACCGCCTACACCCGCGCCGGGAATTTCACCCTGTCTCCCGAAGGAACGGTCGTGACCGGCGAGGGACTTCCGCTCCAGCCGCAGCTCCAGGTCCCCGACGGGGCGACCTCGCTCACAGTTGGCGCGGACGGAACGGTCACAGCGATCGTCGCCGGCGAAAGCGAGCCGACCCAGCTCGGGACGGTCGAGACCACGCGTTTCGTCAATCCCGCCGGGCTCCAGCCGATCGGCGACAATTTACTGGTCGAGACGGCGGCCTCGGGCGCTCCCCAAACCGGCGGTCCGGGCCTCGAGGGCAGGGGATCGATCCGCTCGGGTGCTCTAGAATCCTCGAACGTCAACGTCGTCGAAGAGCTGGTCGACATGATCGAGACCCAGCGCGCTTACGAGGTCAATTCGAAGATGATCCAGGCCGCCGACGAGATGATGAAGAATGCCAACCAGCAATTCTAGGCTGTGGCTGGCGGCCATTTCCGGTCTTGCGCTGTGCATGGCGCCTGCGTCGGCGAAGCCGAGGGCGAGCGGGTTCGAGCCGAGCTATGCCGTTGAAGCCCCTCCGCCGCCCGAGAACGGGGCGATCTTCCAGGGCAGCTTCACCCCACTGACCTCGGGCCTCAAGGCGGGGCGTCCGGGCGACATACTGACCATCGACCTCGTCGAGCGGACCATCGCCCAGAAGTCTACCTCGGCGAAAACCGGCCGCGACGGGAGCATTGGACTTGCACCGCCGACGACCGGGCCGTTCAGCCTGTTTTCGCCCTCCGATGTAAATGCGGGCGGGTCGCAGTCGTTTAAGGGGGAGGGCAGTGCCGCCCAGTCGAACCAGCTGTCGGGGCAATTGAGCGTGACCATAGCCGAAGTCTATCCCAACGGGACCATGCTCGTTCGCGGCGAGAAGCTGCTGACCCTCAACCGTGGCGACGAACGGGTCCAGTTCTCCGGGATCGTTCGCTCGGCCGACATCAGCGCCGACAATCGGGTCGCCTCGACGAGGGTCGCCGATGCGCGAATCCTCTACACCGGCAAGGGGGAGATCGCGCGGGCCTCGAAGCAGGGCTGGCTCCAGCGGTTCTTCTCGATCATCAGCCCGTTCTGAGGAGACAGGCGATGCGCGCGCTCCTTCGAATGATCCTTCTCCTCGGCCTGGCCCTTGGAGCCCCCGCACAGGCCGAGCGGATCAAGGACCTCGGTCAGTTCGACGGGCTACGAGCCAACCAGCTGACCGGCTACGGGGTGGTTGTGGGGCTCTCCGGGACCGGCGATGACAGCCTCGATTATTCCACGCTTGGGGTCAAAGGCGCGGTCTCGAGGTTCGGGCTCAGCCTTCCGACTGGGATCAACCCGGCGCTCAAGAATGCCGCGGCGGTTCTGATCACCGCTGAGCTTCCGCCCTTCGCCAAGCCGGGCCAGCGGCTCGATGTCACCGTCTCGGCGATCGGAAAGGCAAAGTCGCTTCGTGGCGGGACTCTCGTCCTTGCACCGCTCCTCGGCGCCGACGGCCAGATCTACGCGATGGCGCAGGGCAACCTCGTCATCGGCGGCCTTGGCGTCGACGCAGCCGACGGCTCCAAGACCATCGTCAACAGTCCCACCGCCGGACGGATCGAGGGCGGGGCGACGATCGAGCGGTCGGTCGAAACCGGGTTCGCCTCGAAGCCCGAACTGATTTTCAACCTGACCGACTATGACCTCACCAGCGCTCGCCTCGTGGCCGAGGAGATCAACCGGTCGCTCGGAGCGTCCGCGGCCCGCGCGGTCGACGGGACCTCGATTCGCATCGCTGCGCCGGCAGGCGCGGAGGCGCGCGTCGCGCTGATGAGCCAAATCGAGAATCTCGAGATCGTTCCGGCCGAAGCTCCGGCGCGCGTGATCGTCAATGCCAGGACCGGGACGGTCGTCATCAACGGCGCGGTCCGGGTCGGCCCGGCGGCTGTCACCCACGGCAAGCTCACCGTCCGGATCGACGAGGAGCCGCAGGTCTCGCAGCCGGCGCCTTTCAGCGGCGGGCGGACCGTGGTCACTCCCTCAAGCGCGATCGAGGTCGAGGAGCAGGGTAGCCCGATGTTCCTTCTGCCGCGAGGTGCGAGGCTCTCCGACATCGTCGACAGCGTCAATCGCCTCGGAGCCTCGCCGGGCGACCTCGTCGCCATTCTCGGGGCCCTGAAGCAGGCCGGAGCGCTGCGGGCGGAGCTCATCGTCCAATGAGCACGGTAGGCCCTATCGGAGGACCGAAGGCAGCGGCACCGGTCGATCCCGGCCTGCGCAAGGTCGCACAGCAGTTCGAGGCGATCTTCCTTCGCCAGATGATTGCCGGAATGCGCCAGGCGAAGCTCTCGGACGACGTGCTCGGCTCGAGCGCGACCGACAATTTCGTCGAGCTTGCCGATGCTCGGACGGCTGAAAGCGTCGCGGCGCTCGGCCGCTTCGGAATCGCCGCGATGATCGAGAAGCAGCTTTCCGGAAAAGGAGGGGCCCGATGACCGACCTGATGTCGATCGGAGCGTCGGGCCTTCGGGCCTATCGCGACGCGCTCGGGACGACCAGCGACAATATCGCGAATGCACAGACCGCCGGCTACGTGCGCCGGGCAGTCCGGCTCGCCGAGGCGCCGGGCTCGGGCGACATGGCCCTCTACCGGGCAGCCACCGCTCCGGGCGGGGTGCTGGTCGACGGTGTCCAGCGTTCGGTCGATCAGTGGCTGGTCGAAGATTCAAGGACCTCGATCTCCGGTTCGGGACGGGCCTCGGCAAGGCTCCAGTGGCTCGAGGCGGCCGAGCGTGCTCTCGACGACGGGGAGAACGGGGTGGGCCAGTCGCTGACCTCGATGTTCAACGCCGCAGACACGCTTGCAGCCGACCCAAGCAGCGCGGCGTGGCGCTTGTCATTCGTGCAGTCGGTCGGGAGCGCCGTCGAGGCCTTCCAGAGGACCGCCGGCGAGCTGCAGTCGGTCGCCGACGGAATTGCTGCTTCGGCGGCGGCCGGAGTCGACCAGGTCAATTCCGACGTCGCCGCGCTCCAGCGCGTCAATCAGGGGCTGCTGAGAGCGCGCGAGGGCTCGACCAACCAGGCGTCGCTTCTCGACGAGCGCGACCGCCTTCTCGATTCCTTGTCGGAAGCGCTCCCGATCTCGGTCGGCTTCGACGCCCAGGGCACGGCCACGGTCCGAGTCGGGAGCAGTTCCGGACCGGTGCTCCTCGACGGTCCAGCGATCGGGCAGGTCGCGGTCTCGATTGGATCAACGGGCCTGCTTGCAATCGATGTCGCCGGAAGTGCGATTGCCCCGGCATCCGGGAGCCTCTCGGGCCTTGCGGCCGCGGCCTCGAGCGTCGCCGGCCAGCGCTCGGCACTCGACCAGCTCGCCGCCGATTTCGCCACCGGGATCAATGCCGCCCATCAGGCGGGCACCGACTCCAACGGCAATCCGGGGCGGCCACTGGTCAGCTTTGGAGGAACGGCCGCAAGCCTGACCGCTCTCCCAGTTTCGGCCGCTGAGGTCGCCGCTGCCGACCCCTCGGGCGACAATGGCAACATGCTCCAGTTCGCCTCGCTCCGCGGCAGCGGAGGGACTGAACAGGGTTGGGCTCAGATGGTCGCGGTGCATGCGCAGGCGGTGTCAGGGGCGAGGGCGGAGGAATCTGCGGCCTCGACCCGGCGCGAGGGCGCGCTCGCGGCCCGCGACGAGCTTTCGGCCGTCGACCTTGACCATGAAGCCGCCGAGCTCCTGAGGTTCCAGCAGGCCTATGAGGGATCGGCCCGGGTCATCCAGGTCGCCCGCGAAACCTTCCAATCCATCCTGAGCGCGCTCTGAGGTCCCGAATGATCAACGCAACCGGAAACCGAATGACTCTTGAAATCGCCAGGCAGTCCCGGCTCGCCAAGGCGATCGAGCAATCCCAGGTGGCGATCTCGACCAACCGTCGGATCCAGAGGCCTTCGGACGATCCGACAGCCTCGGCGCGGATCGCGACAATCCGGCGGGCCCAGTCCGACGGAGACGTCTGGAAGCGCAACATCGATCTTGGCGCGTCGCTGACCGCCCAGGCCGACGGGGTCCTCCAGAAGCTCAACGACCGGCTCGCCCGAGCGCAGGAGCTGACGATCGAAGGCGCGAGCGGGCAAATCCCGCAGAGTGGACGGGACACCATTGCCGCCGAGCTCCGAGCGATCGCCGAGGAGGTCGACAGCCTCGCTCTGGTCCAGTCGTCACTGGGGCAACCCTTGTTCAGCACTGGGCAGCCACGCGTCCTTCGCTTCGGCGGCGGGGCCGAGTTCGCTCCCGTCCCGTCGAGCGCCGACGTGTTCCAGTATGGCGGCGTATCGCTCGCCACTCAGCTTGAGGACATGGCGTCGGCGATCGAGGGGGGCAGCCGGACAGCGCTCGACGCCGCGCTTGCAACGGCCGACGGGCTCGTGATCCACGGGGCAGACGTCGCCTCCAACATAGGCAACATCGGTGCCCGGCTCGACCGCCTCGCCGATAGCCAAGCGTCGCGTTCCGTCGACCTCAGGGCCGAGCGCTCGGGGCTCGAGGACACCGACCTGACCACAGCGATCGCGACCCTCAACGCCCAGCAGCTGACGCTCGAAGCGGCACAGTCCGCGTTTGCCAGGATCAATCGACGCTCGCTGATCGATCTTCTGTCCTGACCCCTAAATCCGGGAGCGCCGCCGCCGTATCTTTGAAGTGAAGGCGCGCTCGGGAGTTCATTCCAATGTTTCAGATTGTCGGGATCGTGGTCCTGATCGCGATGGTCTTCGGCGGGTTTGCCTTTACCGGAGGCAACCTCACGCCTGTCCTTCACGCTCTCCCCCACGAGATGTTGATCATCGGTGGAGCCGGAGTCGGCTCGCTGATCGTCGGAAACTCAACCAAGGAGCTGAAGGCGTTGGCAGCGGGGCTTGCCAAGGTCTTCAAGGGGCCCAGCTTCAAGCGCCAGGACTTTCTCGACTGCATCTTCCTCGTCATTCGGCTGATGAAGATGCTCCGGACCGACGGACCGGTCGCGCTCGAGAAGCACATCGAGGCACCCGCCGACAGCCCGATCTTCCAGGAATATCCGAGGCTGCTCAAGGACCGGACCCTGGTGCACCTCATCACCGACACTCTCCGGCTCGTGGTGGTCTCGTCGGGGACGCTCGACCCGCACGCCGTCGAGGAGGTCATGGACAACAGCATCCGCAACAACAGCCATCATTCGCTGAAGCCGGCCGAAAGTCTGCAGAGCCTCGCCGACGCACTGCCGGCGCTCGGTATCGTCGCCGCAGTGCTCGGAGTCGTGAAGACGATGGGCTCGATCGACAAGCCGCCGGAGATCCTCGGCGCGATGATCGGCTCGGCGCTCGTCGGGACGTTTCTCGGCGTCCTTCTCGCCTACGGCCTGGTGGGGCCTTTCGCCCATCGCGCGAAGCAGGTCATCGAAGCCGATCTCGCGATGTACCACACGGTCAAGCAGATCATCGTCGCTTCGCTCTACAACCATCCCATCCCGCTGGTGATCGAGGCCGCGCGCTCTGGCATCGAGCACAGTAACCAGCCGAGCTTCGCCGAAGTGTTCGATGGAATGCGGGGCCGCTGATGGCGGACGCCGCAGCCCGGCCGATCATCATCAAGAAGCCGGTGGTGCAGGCCCACGCCGCTCACCACGGCGGCGCCTGGAAGGTGGCCTACGCCGACTTCGTGACCGCGATGATGGCCTTCTTCCTTTTGATGTGGCTGCTGGGTTCGACAACGGAGAAGCAGCGCAAGGCGCTCGCCGACTATTTCTCGCCCACAGTGGTCCAGAAAAGGCAGCAGAGCGCGGGCTCGGACGGCCTTCTCGGCGGGGACTCGATCATCGCCAAGGACAATTACGCCAATCGCTCGACCCAAGCCGGCACGAGGACGATCACGATCCCCAAGGACAGCTCGGGCGGAGCTCGTGAAGGGACATCGAAAGAGACCGACCGGGAGCGCTTCGAGAGGCTCCAGCAGGCCCTTCGCAGCCGCCTGGCGAGAGAGAAGTCGCTCAGCCGCTTCGCCAAGAGCCTGCGCTTCACGGAGACTGCGGACGGGCTTCGGATCGACCTTGTCGACGATGCGAACTTCTCGATGTTCCTGGTCGGGACCAGCATCCTGACGCCCGAGGCGAGGCGGTTGCTCCCGCTGGTCGCAGAGGAGCTAGCCGAGGTCCCCAACGACATCCGGATCCGCGGCCACACCGATGCCTCGCCCTACTCGGCCGGTGCCCGCAACAACTGGACCTTGTCCGGCGGCCGTGCCGATGCGACGCGGCAGCAATTGATGGTGAGCGGGCTGCCATCCGGGAGGTTCCTGAGGATCGAGGGCGTCGCCGACCGCGAACCTTACAATCCCGCCAATCCGTACGACGCGGTCAATCGCCGGATCTCGATCACTCTCGGCTGGTCGTCGACACCCAGGGGGGCCTGAGCGAGGACGTCAGGCGCAGCGGTCGAGCGCGTATTTCCGCATCTTTTCGATGAGCGTGGTCCGCTTCAGGGTCAGGAGCCTCGCGGCCTCGCTGACGACCCCGTCGGCGAGGTCGAGTGCCATCTGGATCCGTTCGAGCTCGAGGGTCTCAAGAAGCTCCTTGAGATTGATTGGCGAGCGTCCAGACCAGTCGGGGACTGCAGCAACAGGACGGGCGGGAAACGGAACGACCGTGTCGTCGCCGTGATCGAATGCCGTTTCGAAGGTGCCGCCGCTGCCCGAACAGCCGAGAAGCTCGTCCACCTCGGCTCGACCAACCGTCGACCCTCCGAACAGGACGTTGGCGCGCTCGACGAGATTGCGAAGCTCCCGGACATTGCCCGGCCAATCATGTTCCTGGAGGCGGTCGAGCGCCGTCACCGAGAAGGCCGCCCGGAATCCGTTGCCCGGGACCGCCTGGAAATGTTCGACGAGCAGAGGAACATCTTCCACCCTTTCGGAGAGCGGAGGCGCCTTGATCGGAAGGACGCCGAGCCGGAACAACAGGTCCTGGCGGAAGCGGTTTCCGGCGATCGCCTGTCCGAGATCCTGGTGGGTCGCCGAGATGATCCGGACGTCGACGCTCATCGGAGCGGATCCGCCGATTCGAGTAACGAGGCGATCCTCGAGGACGCGGAGAAGCTTGACCTGCATGTCGAAGCGCATGTCGCCGATTTCATCGAGGAACAGAGTGCCGCCGTCGGCTTCCTCGAACCGGCCGATGCGCCGCGCATGCGCCCCGGTGAACGCCCCGCGTTCGTGACCGAACAGCTCGGACTCGATGAGCTCGGGTGGAATCGCTCCGCAATTGATCGCGACGAAGGGCTTTCCGGAGCGGTCGCTCTCCTCGTGTATGGCTCGCGCCAGAACCTCCTTGCCGGCGCCCGAGGGGCCGGTGACGAGTACGCTTGCGTTGGAGCGAGCCACGCGCTGGACGAGCCCGCGCATCTGGACGGCCGCCCTGCTTCGACCGACAATCATCCTTCCGGCGGGGCTTTCCCCGTCGGTCCGAACCCCCACTGCAATCATGCGGTCCAACTGCCCCTGTCCCCCGGGGCCTCCATTGGCACCGCGTTCATCCTTTGAATGGAGCACCGCAGTAAACCGGAACTTATTCATTCCTCCAAAATGGAAGAACATCCGCTTGCGGGTTTCGCTAGGGCAGGACCAGCGCTCGAAGGTGTGCAAACAGGAGCAAGGCGGCAGTTGCGACTGCCATGCAGGCAAAGGGGTTCATATCGCTTTGCCCGCGGCGATACTGGGCCTGTGCCGCCCGCAGGAGGATTAAGCCGCCGCCGGCGAAGCCCATGAAGGCGACGTAGCCGGCGGCGATGGCGGCCTTGCCGAGAACCGTGCCAAAAACCATCGGTGCGCGCTTACTCGCCCGTCGACACCGGAGGACACGAAGAGGGCGCCGCGAGCATCGATGCCCTCGGCGCTTTCCCTCGACGATACCAAGATCCCGGCCTGAGAAGGAGGCCGGCGCTCAAAGCCAAGCGTCCGTCTCCTTTGTTGATTGGACCGCTGAGGAAAGGGCCTGTTTCGAACTTTCCGCGCCGACGCAAGGTCCGGACGGAAATAGGCCAAATCGAAACGCGGTTCCGGACCGTTTGCCGAAGGGTCAGTCGTTGAGCGGGTTAACGCAGGCTGGAAGGCTGTCGAGATAATCCTGGATCGCTTTGCACCCTTCGCCCGACAGGCTGATGTACACCCGGCGGCCGTCGAGCGGATCGTTGCGCCTGTCAGCGAGGCCGTGGCGGACCAAGGTTTCGATCCAGCGAAGCGCGGTCGTCGAAGGGACTCCCGAAGCCTCCGAAAGCCGGCTGACGGTCATCCGGCGCTGCGAGAGTTGCGCTACGTATAGCTCGAGCAGCATGTCCCACGCCGGATCGGCGAACAAAGAGGCCGCGAAGAATTTTGCTCGGGCACGCCTGGCCTTGAGGATCTCCCGGCACCACTTGGCCCGCGTCAGGTCACCTTTGACAGAGGTCTTGAACGCCAGCGAGGGCTGGGTGACCGGGCTGTGGAGGTCGACAGCGGTGGCCTGGCCGACCGGCAGGTACCCCGTGTACGAGCTTCGAAGTGCGAGATCCATGATCGTTCCCCGATGTTCCTTGGTTAGCGGGGAGGTAACCGGCCGAGCTAAGCGCCCTGTTAACTTTCGACCCGGTGTAGCGCCGGACTAGGACCGGAATGAAACGATCGTCGACGCGATTGGTCGGGTCGCCTCCGAGGATTTCGAATGCTCCTCGACTTCTTCGATTACGAGCTGGAGCCTGGCCCCGATCTCGGGCGGAACCTCGTTGCCGTCCATGATCCGCAGGGCATCGTTGAGCATCGTCAGGGCTGTATGCAACGCGCTGTCCCCCGATGCGTGGTCCGCCTCTCGAGTCACCGCCATCCCCCGCACAATAACGCGGCCGGGCGGCGGCCCGACCAATTGGCTGCGTGCCCGATAGCATGATTTGGAACGTACTTTTAATGAATTATGACAAGGTGTCGCTAAGGTACAGTTCCAACAGGTTTATTCCCTTTTCGGTCAGCGTAACGAAGAAGGTTCGCTGATCGGTTGGATGCAGCTCGCGTTGGACGAGCTTTTCCTTTTCGAGATAGCCGACCCAGCGCATCGTCGTCGCCTTGGAATAGCCGGCCGCATGGGCGAGGCCCCCGGCCGACATCCGGATGCTCCCGAGCCCGATGTAGAGCAGGAGCAGCATTTCCCAGGCGGGCTCGCCGAACATGGCGCGTCCGAAATGCTCGCTCCGCCGCCGTCGCCCGGCGAGGATCCGGCGCGCGTGATGAAGGAGCAGTTCGTGCCCGAGTTCCGGTTGGCCGCCGGTCTCCCCCGACAACAGTCCCAAGAGGCGGCGCGCGTCCTCGAGGTCACGGCCGCTCAGGGCGACGCTATCGGGTGGAGTAACCATTCTGAGCTGGGCGGTCACAGTCATTCCACAAAGGGCGCCGGGACCTAGCGCCCCAACGAAAACCAACCGAGCACTGCAAGGGGTAGTTCGCGGTGATTTCCTTGGCAAGCGGCTTGGCCGCTCTGGTTCGTGTAGCGCGAAAGCTACGCCGGTCGGCGCTGCCGGACGCTTCCTCCGGCCGGTGCGTAAACCTCTATGAAAGCCCGTGAAACCCGAATTCCTTCTGGATTTCAGTCTTGTCGATCAAAGTTGTTCCATTGTGGTTCGAAGAGGCAAATCACTCGTTTTGGCACAGCCTCGGGACTTGCGAGCAAATCAGAGGGCGGCGCCAGCAAGCAAAAGATGCGGCAGGCGGCTAAAGAACAGGGGGGTGCCGCCGTAATAGGAGGGCATATGCGGCCCGCCAATGCGAAGTTGAACGAGGGCGGGGAGGCCGGCTCCGACCTCCGCGAGTCAGCGCGCTCGAACGTATTTCTCGCAGCATCTCTTTACTGGGAGCGCGGCCAGTCGGCGGTCCGGGTGCGCAACTTCTCGGAAGGGGGAGCGCTCCTCGACGGCAAGGACCTTCCCGGCAAGGGCATCGGTGCCGAGCTTCGACGGGGAAGCCTCACCGCGAAGTGCGAGATCGCCTGGGCAAACGGCAATATGCGCGGTGTTCGCTTCGAACGCGTCCTCAGCGTTTCGCTATGGGTCGGGAAGCAAGGCAATGCCGGTCAGAGCAGCGTGGACGAGGCCATTGCTTCGATACGCAGCGGTTTGCCGCCGGCCGGGTTCGGCGCCGGCGCGCGTGGCAACGAGACCCTCGATTCGATGGCCCTCGAGCTTGCAAGGATCTGCGAGAAGCTTTCGGCGACCCCTAAGATGACCCTTGAGTTCGGAGAAGAGCTCATCCGTCTCGATGCGCTGACCCACCGGCTGTTCGCCGCGTCGAAGGTCTACCGGCCCTGAGGCAGGCGGACCGGAAGGCCAGGGGCGGGTTGAGGAGGGGTGGCGGTCTTGCATCCGGGCAGCTGGCGTTTCCTCCGTTTCGGTCCAAGGATTCAGACATTATTGCCCAAACCTCTGGCATTTCCGGGACTTAGGAGCGGGGATCACGGCCCCGCCTTTGAGGATGCGTTTTCCGGGTGCCTTGATGCCGAGCCCATATTTCAAATTGCTAAAGCTAATCGACGCCGACCCGCACTCCGCTTCGGGGAGAGCGCTCATCGAGGAGCGTTACCGTTCGCTCCGACGCCAGGTCCCGATCGTCTACGTGTTGGGCTTCGTCAATCTCTCGGGGATGGAGCTTGCGACCGCAGGCACCCTTTCCGTCGGCCTCAACCTCCCGACGTTCATCGCGACCTGCGCGATCATCCGGCTGTGGAACTGGTTCGCGCCGGGAGTAAAGGTCACTCACCAGCTGATGGTGAGACGTATGGTCCAGACCGTCCTGTTCGCGGCCATCGTCTGCCTCGCCGTCTGTTTCCGCTGCGTTTACCTCCTGGGCGACAGCAACCAGTCCGCGCACATGGCCGTCATGCTGTTCGGCGGTCTTACCGCAATCGGTGTATCCTACGGCCTGACAGCGATCCCGGCGGCTGGCCGAATCCCGCTGCTTCTCATCGTCGTTCCGCTAGCCGTCATGGCCATGATGTCGGACGACGCGCAGTTCCAGTGGGCGGCGTTCGGGCTCATCGTCGTCGCCGGGCTCACAATGCGCCTGCTCAACGGCCATAACCGGCACATGGCGGACGTCATCCGCTCAAGGTCGGTCATTTCCCGGCAGATCGAGCTTGCTGAGCACGCCCACCAGGAAGCCGTGGTCGCGGCGACCACCGACTTCCTCACCGGGCTTCCCAACCGCCGCGCTTTCGTCGCCGCGCTGGAAGAGGAAATCGCCCGTGATTCCTGCTGGGGGTCGTTCGCGCTCGCGATCCTCGATCTCGACCGGTTCAAAGCGGTCAACGACACCTTCGGCCACGGCGCCGGCGATGCCTTGCTCAAAGAGGTCGCAACGCGGCTTATCCGGGCGATCGGGTCGCGTGGCCTCGTTGCAAGGCTCGGTGGCGACGAGTTCGCGGTCCTCCTTCCCGGGATCGAGACTCCGGCCGAGGCGGTATTCGTCGGCGCGCATATCCTCAGGGAGGTCAACCGGGAGATGGCGTTCGGGGGCCGGAGCCTCGCAGTCTCGGCCTGCTGCGGGTTCGCCTTCACCGAGCGCGGCGGACAGGCCTCGCCGTCGCGGGTGATGGCCGATGCCGACCTGGCGCTCTATGACGCCAAGGACGGCGCCGCTGGCGGAGTTACCGTCTTCGAGGCCCGGATGGAGGCGCCGAGGCGGCGGCGGCTCCAGATCGAGCGTGCGCTCCAGGTGCCCGGGGTCGCCGAGCAGTTCCGGCTCAATTTCCAGCCGATCGTACACCTCGATAGCGGGAGGATCATCGCCCACGAGGCGCTCGCTCGCTGGACGGCGTCGGACCTGGGGCCCGTTTCGCCCGCAGAGTTCGTCCCGATCGCTGAGCAGCTGAACCTGATCGACGACATCAACAATCGCCTGATGGAGAAGGCGTTCGAGGAAGCGCGAAAGTGGTCGCCGACGGTCAGCCTTTCTTTCAACCTCAGTGCGGTCCAGCTCTGCGCCCAGGGCTCCGCTCGGGTCATCCTCGATGGTCTAAGGACGGCGTCGCTTCCTCCGACCCGCCTCCAGGTCGAGGTAACCGAAACCGCGCTCCTCGCCGACTTCGAGACCGCGCGCTCCAACCTGTCGGCGCTCAGGGAAGCGGGAGTGACGATCGTCCTCGACGATTTCGGAGCGGGATTCGCGTCCATCGGTTACTTACGCGAGCTCCGGTTCGACCAGATCAAGCTCGACGGTGCGCTGGTCACGGCCGCCCAGGACAGCGTCGACGGCAAGCGCCTGCTGAGGGCGGTTATCGGCCTCTGTGACATCCTCGGCGTGATGAGCGTCGCCGAGCATGTCGAGAACGAAGACCTGTTGGTCCTCCTGAAGGAGCTCGGCTGTGCCGCTGGCCAAGGTTTCTGGCTGCACAAGCCATTCCCACCTGAACGGCTTGCCGAAATCGGCCTGGCGATTCCGCAGGACGCTCGGGGAACTCGGCGGGCGGCCTAGGGCGGCCGGCTAGAATTGCCGCCGATCCGTGCGGCCGGGTGATTTCAGTGTGTATTCCGCTGGCGAATCCGACTGGAGATCGACGGACCATGAGGCTCCAGGATAGAGCCTTTTCCCGGGTAGTTCGGTGCACTGCGCTTGTTGGGCCTTGCATTGACGGCCGTTCACGAGCTCGACGCTGACGTTTCCGGAATTGCTGAAGGTCAGGCTGCGTCCGTTGCGGTTGGCAAGGACATTGGCTACCGGCTGCGCGGGCCGGACGAGCACGAGGACGTCGTAGCCAACGAGGAGCTTGAGGCCAGAGTCTTCGGACTGGATGCCGCCGACGACCGG
>JBKPKZ010000128.1:0-3549 GCA_046731355.1 Pseudomonadota bacterium
GGCCCCATGTTCTTCTCGGAGCAGTTCGGAATGTAGTGAATCGGATAGGCGCCGCGGCTGTTCTCCGCATATTCGGAGCTGTCGAGGTCGAGCTCGCGAGTGACCGGGTCAATCACGACATTCTCGAGAACGGTTCCGAACTGTTTGGTCGTCGCGTAGATCTCGGGCTCCGCCTCCGGCGAGAGACGGATCATCTTCGCGTAGCAGCCGCCTTCGAAGTTGAAGACCGCCGTATCCGACCAGCCATGCTCGTCGTCGCCGATGAGCGTTCGGTTCGGGTCCGCGGAAAGCGTTGTCTTGCCGGTGCCCGAAAGGCCGAAAAAGACAGCCGTGTCGCCTGCCGCACCGATGTTGGCCGAGCAGTGCATCGGCATGATGCCGTCCGCCGGGAGCAGAAAGTTCAGAAGCCCGAATACGGACTTCTTCATCTCGCCTGCGTAGGCGGTGCCACCGATCAGGACGAGCTTCTTCTCGAGGTTGACTGCGATTACGGTCTCGCTGCGACAGCCGTGACGCTCGGGATCCGCCTTGAACGACGGAAGGTCGATCATGGTGAACTCGGGCGCGAAGTCCTTCAGCTCCTCGACTTCCGGACGAACCAGCAGCGTGCGAATGAAGAGATTGTGCCAGGCGAATTCGTTGATGACGCGCACCCGAACGCGATGCTCGGGCTGCGAACCGCCGTAGAGGTCGGCCACGAAGAGCTCATCCTTGTCGCCAAGAGCGATCATGAAATCCTCGTACAGGCGATCGAACGCCTCCGGATCCATCGGCTTGTTGGTCTTGCCCCACCATACGGCGCCTTCGCTGGTGCCGTTGCGGACGATGAAACGGTCATTTGCGCTGCGGCCGGTGTGTTTGCCCGTGCGAACGACGAGCGGGCCATCCTTGGCCAGCAAGCCTTCGCAACGCTTCACTGCATGCTCGACAAGGGGGGCGGTGGTGAGGTTCCAGTGGAGCTCGGCGCCCGTCATGATGCCCTGGTCGTTCAGCCCGAAGTGCGGGACCCGGTCGGTCAACGTAAAATCCCCTTCTCTCAATAAATTAAGCGGCGGCGACCGGTCTGGCCTGCCGCCGCATACGTATGCGCAAAGCGCCTATAACCCTGAAGAAGTTGCGTCGTCAAAGCGGTTCGGCCCCTCCTTGTGTCACTCCGGCACGGTGCTAAGCCAGCGCCATGAAGGACGAGCGGCCCTAGTCACGGCATGAATCACGAGATTGCGCTGGTCGACGACGACCGGAACATACTGACCTCCGTCTCCATAGCATTGCAGGCGGAAGGATTCGTGACTCGGGTCTACACCGACCCGACCGCGGCCCTGAAAGCCTTCGCCGAGAAGGCTCCCGATCTCGGCGTGTTCGATATCAAGATGCCGCACATGGACGGCATGGAGCTACTTCGGCGGGTTCGCGAGTTCAGCGCGATGCCGGTGATTTTCCTCACGTCCAAGGACGACGAGCTGGATGAGGCGCTCGGCCTGGCGATGGGCGCGGACGACTATATCTCCAAGCCCTTTTCCCAGCGCCTGCTGATCGCGCGTATCCGCGCCCTGCTGCGGCGGCAGGAGCTCGCCAAGGGTGCCCCCGCCTCCGCGGAAGACCAGCCGGAGCCAGCTCTGCTGGAGCGTGGGCGGCTCGTCATGGACCCCGCGCGCCACAAGGTCATCTGGGGCGGCAAGGACGTGACGCTCACCGTCACCGAATTCCTGATCCTCGAAGCTCTGGCGCAGCGGCCGGGCGTCGTGAAGACTCGCAACCAGTTGCTCGACATCGCCTATCACGACGACGTCTATGTCGACGACCGCACCATCGACAGCCATATCAAGCGGATGCGCCGAAAGTTCCGGGCAGTGGATCCGGAGTTCGACGCCATCGAGACGCTCTACGGCGTGGGTTACAAGTTCCAGGATGAATAGCCGCCGCCCCATCTGGTTCGGCCAGCTACCGCTGACCCGGCGGATCCTGGCCGTGAACCTGCTGACGATCGTCCTTCTGGCGTGCGGCGTCGTCTATCTCGACGCGTTCCGAAATCAGCTGAGCGAAGAGCGGCTGGGCCTGATCCACCGCGAAGCTCAAATGACCGCGAGTGTCTATGCAGCGACTCCCGCAGACGCTCGAAACTCAGTCCTCGTGTCCCTCGCCAAGTCGACCGGGAGCAGGATCAGGATCTACGGTCCCGACGGCGCGCTCCAAGCGGATAGCTGGAAAGTGACCGGACCGACCTACACGCTTCGCGATCCAACGACCCAGAAGTGGAACAAGGACGCGGCCCGCGCTCTCGATCGGGGTTTCAATGCGCTCGTTGGCGCGAGCCCGCTCGATGACTTCCTCGAACCTGCGCGCGATAGCCTTTCCGCCTGGCCCGAGGGCGTTCACGCGAAGGAGTCGCGGCAGGCCGTCACCAATGTCCGCAATGCGCCCGACCTGACCCCCGTCTTTTCCGCCGCGGCGCCGGTGGGCGACCGGGTGGTTCTCCTCACGAACAACGATCGCGACTTCACTCGAACCGTGCGCAGCCAGCGCAGGTCACTGTTCGTGGCGATGGCCTTCGCGATCCTGATCTCGGTTCTGCTCTCGCTTTTCCTGGCCCGGACAATCGTTCGGCCACTGCGTCGGCTGGCGTTGGCGGCGCACCGAGTCCGCCTTGGCCGCGCCCGAGAAGTGAAGGTCCCTCGACTGCCTTCGCGGACGGACGAGATCGGGCTGTTGGCGCGTGCCGTCTCGGACATGAGCCAGTCGCTTCGCCACCGGATGGACAATATCGAACATTTCGCGGCCGACGTGACTCACGAGCTGAAGAACCCGCTCGCCTCCCTTCGATCCGCGCTCGACGGCCTCGACCGGGTAGAAGACCCCGATCTCAAGACGAAACTGCTGATGGTTGCCAAGGATGACGTCATCCGGCTCGACCGCCTGATCGGCGACATCAGCGAGGCCGCACGGACCGACGCCGAGCTTGCCCGGGCAAAATTCGAACCCGTCGACCTCGGCCCTGTCATCGAGCAACTCGTGAATTCCTGGGAGCATCGCCGCGAGAAGGGCGACGCTCGAATCGCCTTCGCCCGACCGCGCATGTCGACCGCGGTCGTGCTGGGTGACGTCAATCGGCTGGTTCGAGCGATCGACAACATCATCGACAACGCCATCAGCTTCTCGCCGCCGGGCGGCCTGGTCGAAATCGCGGCGGCCCATGTCGGCGACGAGGTTCGAATCCGCGTCGACGACGAAGGCCCAGGCGTTCCCGAAGAGGCGCGCGAGGCCATCTTTAACCGATTCCACTCAGTGCGCCCGGAGGAAGAGCATTTCGGACGGCATACCGGTCTCGGTCTCGCGATCGCCCGAGCCATCGTCGAAGGCCATGACGGGGAAATTGACGTGCAAGACCGCGACGACGCGCCCTCAGGCGCCCGCTTCACCATCCGACTGCCCGTGGCGGAGGTAGAGTGAACCGCCCTCTTTCATCGGAGACGGTCCACGCGAGCACGGTTGCGTTGGAAGGACGCGCGGTCCTGATTTCCGGCCCGTCGGGCTCCGGAAAATCCGACCTGA
>JBKPKZ010000129.1:0-3753 GCA_046731355.1 Pseudomonadota bacterium
CGAGAAGGCTGGAAAGAAGAAGACCAAAGCCCGCAAGTGACAAAAGGTAGTCATCCGTTCAGGCCACCTTTTCGAGTGTTTCCAGACGGACAAGGCAGGAACGTTCGACCAGCGCCTTGAGCAGTTCGACACGAGAACCGAGCCACTCGAGCTCGGCTCCCGAGATGCGATACTCGCGGGAATATCGGGCCTTGATGTAGGCTTCGCGGAGCCGCGAATAGGCGCGCTTCTCCTCGCGGGTCGAATTGGGCCACACCTGCTTCAGCGAAGGCTCCATGTCCTCGGCGAGCGCGCGCAGTCGGTTCAGGTTATGGGTCTTGGGCGTATACAGGGTGCGCACCAGGAAAAGGCATTGGTAAAGGCGCTCGGTTGCCTGATGTAGATTGAAGGCCGCTTCTTTCGGCCGATCGATGCCTCGATAATAGGTGGCCCCTTGAGCAAAGGCGCTTGCGCTCTCGAACCATTCTTCAAAGAACGCGCGCGATTCATCGAGCGCATCTTGTGGACTCAGCGGCCTCGGCTCCACGAATGGATGGCCGGGCTCCTCGAACAGGACGATGCCTTCACGCAGGATATCGATGAAGAAATAACGACCGAGCCGCAGCTTCTCGTTCACATCCTCGAGGCTGTGGTAGACGAGGCTGACCGGGGTCCGGAGCGCCTTCCCTTCCGACAATTCGGTAAGCAGCCGATCCTCGGTCTTCGCCCAGAACTCGGGAACGTCGGTCAGATCCTCGTGGTCGACCACGACCAGGAGGTCGAAGTCCGAATAGTAGCGTCCGACCGGATCCTCGACCCAGTCGCCCCTGGCATAGCTTCCGAACAGGATGATCTTCAGAAGCTTGCCGTTGCGGAAGCGCGGCTGGGTGCGGTGCGCGATCGCCTGTGCGAACCCGTCGCGGATAATCTCGACGACATGCGCCAGCTCGCGCTGCTTGGCGTCAGGAAGATGGCCGATGTCGGACCGCATGGAACACATTCCTAACCAGCAGGAACGGCAATGCACAGCCTCGCCGGCCGCACCATATCACCTCGCTAATGACTGTCTGACGAACCGCGTTCAAGCCCGAGGCTTCTCCTCTCTCATTTTTCCTGTGCAGCCCCCTTCACAAGGGGAAAAATCGGACTATATCGGCTTCATCCAACAAATAAACGGCTCCGCCGCACGGTGACGTGCGCCCGGGGCTTTTCCCGTCCTCTCCGGGACAGGGCCCGAACCAGCGCACGGGCCAAACGAATTGGAGAGGGAAAACGGGAGCAAGCGCTCCAAACTCAACTCCGGCCGACGCCGGAGAACCGAGCTGGGCTCCCGCTTCCCGTGCGTGGGCTTCAGCTCCAGCGCAGGGAAGACAATGGCGACCAAGGCGATCGACGCACCGGCCACGAGCCGCTCCATCAAGACACGGCGCATCCGCAAGATCTTCGGAAACGTCCACGAGATCTCGGAAATGCCGAACCTCATCGAGGTTCAGCGCGAAAGCTATGAACAGTTCCTCCGCTCCGACCCCTCGGTCGGCTATGTGTCGGGCCTCGAGAAAACCCTTCGCTCGGTCTTCCCGATCGAGGATTTCGCGGGCACCGCGCACCTCGACTTCGATCGCTACGAGCTCGAAGATCCCAAGTACGACACGGACGAGTGCCGCCAGCGCGGTCTGACCTACGCCGCGCCGATGCGCGTCACCCTGCGCCTCACCACCTTCGAGATCGATCCCGAGACCGAGACCAAGTCGGTCATCGATATCAAGGAACAGGACGTTTACATGGGCGACATGCCGCTCATGACGCAGAACGGCACGTTCATCGTCAACGGTACCGAGCGCGTGATCGTCAGCCAGATGCACCGTTCGCCGGGCGTCCTCTTCGACCATGACCGCGGCAAGACCCACGCGTCGGGCAAGTTCCTCTTCGCTGCGCGCGTCATTCCCTACCGCGGCAGCTGGCTCGACTTCGAGTTCGACGCCAAGGACATCGTCAACGTCCGTATCGACCGTAAGCGCAAGCTCCCGGTGACGACCCTGCTGCTTGCGCTGCAGCTCGGGCCGGAGGAAATCCTCAACCTCTTCTACAACACGGTCAGCTACGTCCGCGGCAAGAACGGCTGGGAAATCCCCTACGTCTCCGACGCATGGCGTGGCCAGAAGCCGATCCACGACCTCGCCAACGCCGAGACCGGGGAAATCGTCTTCAAGGCGAACGAGAAGATCACCCCGCGTCGCGCCAACCAGGCCGGCAAGGATGGCCTCAAGGCCCTCGTGGTCCCGACCGAGGAAATCTTCGGCCGTTACTCGGCGCATGACCTCATCAACGAGAAGACCGGCGAGATCTACATCGAGGCCGGCGACGAGGTTACTCCGGAGAACCTGGAGAAGCTCGACAAGGCGGGCGTGAAGACGCTCGAGCTCCTCGACATCGACTACGTGAACACGGGCCCCTGGATCCGCAACACGCTCAAGGCCGACAAGAACGAGGACGCGGATTCGGCGCTTGCCGACATCTATCGCGTCATGCGCCCGGGCGAGCCGCCGACCCGCGAAACCGCGGACGCTTTGTTCTACGGCCTGTTCTTCGATAGCGAGCGCTACGATCTTTCCGCGGTTGGCCGGGTGAAGCTCAACATGCGCCTCGGCCTCGACGTCGAGGACACGGTCACCACCCTTCGCCGCGAGGACATCCTGGCGGTCGTCAAGGAGCTGGTGAACCTCAAGGACGGCAAGGGCGAGATCGACGACATCGACAATCTCGCGAACCGCCGTGTCCGCTCGGTCGGCGAGCTCCTCGAGAACCAGTACCGCATCGGCCTGCTCCGAATGGAGCGCGCCGTGAAGGAGCGCATGAGCAGCGTCGACGTGTCGACGGTGATGCCGAACGACCTCATCAACGCGAAGCCCGCGGTCGCCGCGGTCCGCGAGTTCTTCGGCTCCTCGCAGCTGTCGCAGTTCATGGACCAGACCAACCCGCTGTCCGAAGTGACGCACAAGCGCCGCGTTTCGGCGCTCGGGCCGGGCGGCCTCACCCGCGAGCGCGCCGGCTTCGAGGTCCGCGACGTCCACCCGACACACTACGGCCGAATCTGCCCGATCGAGACTCCTGAAGGCCCGAACATCGGCCTCATCAACTCGCTCGCCAGCTTCAGCCGAGTGAACAAGTACGGCTTCATCGAGACCCCGTACCGCAAGGTCGTCGACGGCAAGGTCACCAAGGACGTCGTCTACCTCTCCGCGATGGAAGAGGCGAAGCACACGATCGCCCAGGCAAACGCCGAGCTGAACAAGGACGGCACCTTCGCCGAGGACATCATTTCGGCCCGCCGGAACGGCGACTTCCTGATCGCTCCGCGCGAGCAGATCACGCTGATGGACGTGTCGCCGAAGCAGCTCGTGTCGGTCGCTGCCTCGCTCATCCCGTTCCTTGAGAACGACGACGCGAACCGGGCGCTGATGGGCTCGAACATGCAGCGTCAGGCCGTGCCTCTGCTGCAGGCGGATGCTCCGCTCGTCGGCACCGGCATGGAAGAGACGGTCGCTCGCGACTCCGGCGCCGCCATCGCGGCCCGCCGTTCGGGGATCGTCGACCAGGTCGACGCGACCCGCATCGTCGTTCGCGCCACCGGCGAACTCCGCGCCGGTGAATCGGGCGTCGACATCTACACGCTGATGAAGTTCCAGCGCTCGAACCAGAACACCTGCATCAACCAGCGCCCGCTGGTGAAGGTCGGTGACACGGTCGAAGCCGGAGAGATCATCGCCGACGGTC
>JBKPKZ010000130.1:0-14563 GCA_046731355.1 Pseudomonadota bacterium
GCAGGCCTTGCACGGGTGGATCCTGCGTCCGTACTCCGATGCGAGCCGCGAAAGGTCGAGGGTTCGAACCAAAGTCCCCTCGACGCCGCAGATTTCGCGGGCGATCTCCAGAAGCCGCCAGCTCTTCGACATCTCGCCGGGACAGCTATGCTCGCTCCGCGAGGAGCCATTGACGATCAGGATGCAGGGCGGCTGGTCGGGATCGTCATGCTCGCGCTGGGCCTCTCTCACGGCTTCGTGAGCGCCAATCCAGTCGATCGCGAGGTCGTAGTCCGGGTCGGAGAATTCCGGACCGGCCTTGCGCGTCCGCGGGGATTTCCGATGGTTCGAATAACATTCAAAGGCCGCGCCCGCGACGCGCTCCAGCTCGTCCTTCAGCGGATCGAACGCCGGATCGGTGAACTGCGACAGGAAGCGCTTTCGAAATTCCCCCTCGTCAAGCCGTGGCGACGGCATGCCCTTGCGGGGTTCTGGAGCGTCGGTCATGGCCGTTCAACGCATGAACGGCCCTTGGGTGCTCTAGAGGTCGATCAGGAGCCGTGTCGGGTCCTCGATGGCTTCCTTGACCCGGACCAGGAAGGTCACCGCCTCACGCCCGTCGATCAGGCGATGGTCGTAGCTCAGAGCGAGATACATCATCGGCTTGGCGACGATCTGGCCATCCTTGACCACCGGCCGCTCCTCGATCCGGTGCATCCCGAGAACGGCCGACTGCGGCGGGTTGATGATCGGCGTCGAGAGCAGCGATCCGAACACTCCGCCGTTGGAGATGGTGAAGGTGCCGCCGGTCATGTCGTCGACGGTGAGAGTGCCCTCCTTGGCGCGCTTTCCGAAGTCGGCGATCGACTTCTCGATCTCGGCGAAGCTCATCCGGTCGGCATTGCGGACGACCGGGACGACGAGGCCCTTCGGCGCCGACACCGCGACCGAGACGTCGAGATAATCGTGGTAGACGATCTCGTCGCCCTCGATGCTGGCGTTGACCGAGGGGATGTCCTTGGCGGCGAGCGCGACCGCCTTCACGAAGAAGCCCATGAAGCCGAGGCGGATGCCGTGCTTCTTCTCGAACAGATCCTTGTAGCGGGCGCGGGCGTCGATGACGGCCGACATGTCGACGTCGTTGAACGTCGTCAGCAGGGCCGCCGTGTTCTGCGCCTCCTTCAGGCGATGGGCGATGGTCTGGCGAAGGCGAGTCATCTTGACGCGCTCTTCATGGCGTTCGCCGGCCGGAGCGGCCCTTGCGACCGGTTGCGGCGCCGGCGCCGGAGCCGTGGGCGCCGGGGCGGCCTGCGGAGCCGGGGCGCGCGCTTCGGGCTCATGGACCGGGCCGCCGGCCTTCTGGGCCTCGGCGGCAGCAATCACGTCGTCCTTGGTCAAGCGGCCGTCCTTGCCGGTGCCGCGGATCTTGCTTGGGTCGACATGATGTTCGAGCACCGCCCGGCGCACCGCCGGCGACAGCGTCGTGATCGCGTCGCCATCACCGTTCGAAGGCTCGGGCGCGTGCTCGGTGCCGCGGAGCTGCGGATTCTCGCCGGCGCCGGCCGGGTTGGTTGTCGCCGCAGCCGCTTGTGTCGCCGGAGCCGAGGCGCCCGCGGTCGCATTCTCGTCGACCCGCGCGATCAGGCCCCCGACGGCGACGGTGTCGCCCTCGTTCGCAAGCGTCTCGGTGAGGACTCCAGCAACGGGCGAGGGGACATCGACGCTGACCTTGTCGGTCTCGAGCGTGGCAATCGGTTCGTCCGCCGCGACCGCCTCGCCGGGCTTCTTCAGCCACTGCGCGAGCGTGCCTTCGGTGATGGATTCGCCGAGCGCTGGAACCTTGACCTCGGTGCTCATCTAGCTTCTTCCTGATTCCTCGTCGGACCACCAGCGGAGCCCGGTGGCGTCACCGGCGTCCCTGACGATCGTCTCGAGCTCCGTTGCAACTTTTTCGACTTGCGGTCGAGATGGGTTCGCATTCAAGAGCCTTAGCCGGCCTTGGCCTTCGAGCGATCGGCGGCAATCGCCTGGTGACCGAGCGCTGAAGCGATCAGGTTCGCCTGTTCCGAGGCATGCCGCTTGGCAAGGCCGGTGGCCGGCGAAGCCGACGAGTCACGGCCGGCATAAAGGGGCCGCATGCCCTTGAAGCCGGCGTCCGCGAGGCACTGTTCCAGCAGGTCCTCGACGAAGAACCAGGCCCCGTTGTTCTTCGGCTCTTCCTGGGCCCAGACCAGGGTTTCGAGCTTCGGCATCGCCTTGAGGCGCTTCACCAGCGGTTCGGATGGGAACGGATAGAGCTGCTCGATGCGGACGACCTCGGTAGTGGGGTCGCCGGCGCCGTCGCGCGCTTCCATCAGTTCGTAGGCGAGCTTGCCGCTGCAAAGGACGAGACGCCTGGTCTCGCCATCCTGGGGCGGGCGAAGGTCGCTCATGATCCGGCGGAAGTGGCTCTCGCCGGTGAAGTCCGCGATCGACGAAACCGCCAGCTTGTGCCGGAGCAGCGACTTCGGGGTCATCATGATCAGGGGCTTGCGGAAATCGCGAAGCAGCTGGCGGCGAAGGATGTGGAAATAGTTCGCCGGAGTGGTGCAGTTCGCGACCTGCAGATTGTCCTCCGCACAGAGCTGCAGATAGCGCTCGAGCCTTGCCGAGCTGTGCTCCGGCCCCTGTCCTTCGAAGCCGTGCGGCAGCAGCATGACGAGACCGCTTGCGCGCAGCCATTTGGCTTCGCCCGCAGCGATGAACTGGTCGATGATGCACTGGGCGCCGTTGGCGAAATCACCGAACTGCGCCTCCCAGCACACCAGGGTGCGCGGATCGGCGAGCGAATAGCCATATTCGAAGCCGAGCACTCCGAACTCGGACAAGGGAGAATCGCGGACCTCGAACCGGCCGCCCTCGATGTGGGTCAGCGGAATGTATTTCGCGCCCGTCTGCTGGTCGACCCAGACCGCGTGCCGTTGACTGAAGGTGCCGCGGCCGCTGTCCTGGCCCGACAGTCGGACGTTATGGTCTCCGGCGATCAGGCTTCCGAACGCGAGCGCTTCGGCGGTCGCCCAGTCGAAGCCCTCGCCGCTCTCGAACATCGCCTTCTTGGCATCGAGGATGCGCTGCAGCGTCTTGTGGACGTGGACGTCGCCTGGGACGGTGGTCAGGACCTTCCCGACCTTGCTCAGCTCTTCCTCGGAAATCGCCGTCGCGGTGTTGCGGCGGCCAAGGACGGGTTCGCCGGGCAGGTTCAGCCCGCTCCAGCGGCCCTCGAACCAGTCGGCCTTGTTGGGAAGGTAGGAGGCGGCCGCCTGGAACTCCTCTTCAAGGTGGTCGACATAGGTCCTGGTGTGCTCCTTGACCCAATTTGCGTCGATCACGCCCTCATTCAGGAGGCGCTGCTCGTAAATGGCGGAAATCGGCGAATGCTGGCGGATCGCCGAATACATCAGGGGCTGGGTGAAGCTCGGCTCGTCGCCCTCGTTGTGGCCGAAACGCCGGTAGCACCACATGTCGATGACGATGTCGCGGCCGAAGGTCTGGCGAAACTCGGTGGCAAGCTTGCAGCAGAAGGTCACCGCCTCGGGATCGTCGCCGTTGACGTGGAGGATCGGCGCCTGGACCGATTTCGCGACGTCGGACGGGTAGGGCGAGGAGCGCGCGAACTGCGGGCTGGTCGTGAAGCCGACCTGATTGTTGATGATGAAGTGGATCGTTCCGCCGGTGCCGTAACCGGGGAGGCCGGAGAAGGCCAGGCACTCGGCGACGATGCCCTGGCCGGCAAATGCCGCATCGCCGTGAAGCAGGACCGGAAGAACGGTCTTGCCATGCTTGTCCTCGCGAAGCGTCATGACGGCCCGCGCCTTGCCGAGAACGACCGGGTCGACCGCTTCCAGGTGCGACGGGTTGGGAAGCAGCGACAAGTGGACCTTGTTACCGTCGAACTCGCGATCCGACGAGGTGCCGAGATGATATTTCACGTCCCCCGACCCGCCGACATCGGCCGGATTGGTCGCGCCCCCTGCGAATTCGTTGAAGATCGCCCGGTAGGGCTTGCCCATCACGTTCGAGAGGACGTTGAGCCGGCCGCGGTGAGCCATGCCGACGTCGATTTCGGTCACTCCATATTGGCCGCCATATTTGATGACCGCTTCGAGAGCCGGGACCGCGCTTTCGCCACCGTCCAGCCCGAATCTTTTCGTGCCGACATATTTGCGCGCGAGAAACTTTTCCCACTGTTCGGCTTCGATCACCTTGGCGAGGATCGAGCGCTTGCCTTCGGGCGTGAACTGGATCTCGGCATCCTTGCCTTCGATCCGCTCCTGGATGAAGCGACGCTCCTCCAGGTCGTTGATGTGCATATATTCGACGCCGACGGTGCCGCAGTAGTTCGCCTGCAGGACCCTGACGATCTCGCGAACGGTCGCCCGCTCGAAACCGAGCGCTCCGCCGACCCAGATCGGCCGGTCGAGGTCGTTGGGAGTGAACCCGTGATACTCGGGCGTCAGGTCCGCCGGAAGCTCCGAATGGTGAAGCCCGAGAGGATCGAGCCTCGCCGCAAGATGCCCTCGGACGCGATAGGTCCGGATGAGCATCATCGCCCGGATCGAGTCTTCCGCAGCGCGCCGGACCGAGTCAGGGTCGGCCGCTGGAGCCGAAGCCGTCGCCTTCTCTGTCGCGGCCTTCTTGAACGCCTCGATCGTCGCCTCGGTCGGATCGAGCCCGAGATTGATGTCGTCCAGCTCGGACACGGGCCAATTCGGCCGCGCCCAGCTGGGGCCCGGCTCGCGCTCGAACAGGATCTCTTGGTCGTCGGACATTATGCGTAGGCTGCCAGAAGCTCTTTCAGCGTCTTTCCAAGTTCAGATGGGCTTGGGCTGACGGTAATTCCAGCCGCCTCCATCGCCGCGATCTTGCTTTCGGCGTCACCCTTGCCGCCCGAGACGATGGCGCCGGCATGACCCATGCGGCGTCCAGGAGGCGCGGTCCGACCCGCGATGAAGCCCACCACCGGCTTGCTTCGGCCGCGTTTCGCTTCGTCGGCGAGGAACTGGGCGGCATCCTCTTCGGCCGAGCCGCCGATTTCTCCGATCATGATGATCGACCTGGTCTCGTCGTCGGCGAGGAACATCTCGAGCACGTCGATGAACTCGGTGCCCTTGACCGGATCGCCGCCGATGCCGACCGCGGTCGACTGGCCGAGGCCTTCGTTGGTGGTCTGGAACACGGCTTCATAGGTGAGCGTGCCGGACCGGCTGACGACGCCGACGCTGCCCTTCTTGAAGATGTTGCCGGGCATGATCCCGATCTTGCATTCGTCGGGCGTCAGGACGCCCGGGCAGTTGGGGCCGATCAACCGCGATTTCGAGCCATCGAGCGCCCGCTTGACCCGGACCATGTCGAGGACCGGAATGCCTTCCGTGATCGTCACGATCAGTGGAACCTCGGCATCGATCGCCTCGAGGATCGAGTCGGCCGCGAAGGGCGGCGGCACGTAGATGACCGACGCGTCCGCGCCGGTCTTCTCGACGGCCTCCCGGACCGTGTCGAACACGGGCAGGCCGAGGTGGGAGGTGCCGCCCTTACCGGGCGTCACTCCACCCACCATCTGCGTTCCGTAATCGAGCGCCTGACGCGTGTGGAACGTGCCGGTTTCGCCGGTCATCCCCTGGGTGATGACCTTCGTGTTGCGATCGACGAGTATGCTCATTGGCTAGGCGGTACCTCTGCTGTGTCTTTGTTCCAGTTGACCTGCAGGATCGTGTACCCGCCGGCCCGGGTTGCAAGGGCCCGGTAGCCCTCCTGATCGTTCAGCCATTCGACCGGCTTGTAGGAGCCGGCCGCGGGCTTGCCGCCCCGCAAATGCGTCTCGACGGCGGCCGATGCCGGACGAAGGACGAGGTTCTGGGACGCGACCCCGCAGATCTTCGGGCTGAAGCTTCGATCCGTATAGTTCAGCGAATAGAGATAGGAATCCTCGGACCCCGCGATCTTCCAAACCTGCGCCTCGCTGGGCTTGCCGAGCCTGCTTCGGATTGCAGTCGGGAGGCCCTCGAACCCGACCTGGGTCGCCGAACCTGCCGTCGTCTGCGCCTTGCCCTCGAAGCAGGCGGCAATGAACAGGCTCGGGAGCTGGTCGGGAGCGATCGGGGTCGCGACTGCCGCGGCATTCAATAGAGTGGCTGCTGCAAGTGAAATCATCATCTTGGACCTCCCTCTACATGGGGCAGCGATTATGCCTGCCCTTGCCGACAAAGCGAAACGCGATTCGATGAACGCTCTAGTTCAGGCTTCCATCGATCTGCTTGCAGGCCACCAGCAGCTCCTTCACCGCATCGACGCTGACCTGGAAGTTCTCCCTGGCGGTTCCGTCCAGCTCGATCTCGACGATACGCTCGACGCCGTCGGAGCCGATGACGCACGGAACGCCGACATAGAGGTCGTCGACGCCGTACTGACCGGTCAGGTGAGCAGCGCACGGAAGAAGCCTCTTCTTGTCGCGAAGATAGCTCTCGGCCATCGCCATCGCGCTGGTCGCCGGAGCATAATAGGCCGATCCGGTCTTCAGTAGTGCGACGATCTCGCCGCCGCCGCCGCGGGTGCGCTTCACGATCTCGTCGATCCGCTCCTTGGTCGACCAGCCCATCTTGATCAGGTCGGGAATGGGAATGCCACCGACTGTGGAATAAGCGGTGACCGGGACCATCGTGTCGCCGTGACCGCCAAGGACGAACGCCGTGACGTCCTCTACGCTGACCTTGAACTCCTCGGCGAGGAAGTGGCGGAAGCGCGCGCTGTCGAGCACGCCCGCCATTCCGACGACCTTGTTGTGCGGAAGACCCGAGAATTCGCGAAGGGCCCAGACCATCGCGTCGAGGGGGTTGGTGATGCAGATCACGAACGCGTCCGGAGCATGTTTCCGGATGCCCTCGCCGACTGCCTTCATCACCTTGAGATTGATGCCGAGGAGGTCGTCGCGGCTCATTCCGGGCTTGCGCGGAACGCCGGCGGTGACGATGCAGACGTCCGCGCCCGCGATATCCGCATAATCGTTGGTGCCCCGAAGTGCGACGTCGAAGCCGTCGACGGGGCCCGCCTGGGCGATGTCGAGCGCCTTGCCCTGAGGGATTCCTTCGGCGATGTCGAACAGGACGATGTCGCCGAGCTCGCGCATGGCGGCGAGGTGAGCGAGCGTTCCACCGATCATTCCGGCGCCAATGAGGGCGATCTTCTTGCGGGCCATCAGGCTGCTGCTTTCCTTCTTTTTGTTGCGAAACGCCGAGGACCGGCGCTGAAGTTGGCGGCGCTCTAGACCGACGATCGGAGTCGGGCAACCGCTCCGCGCCATCGCTTACCGAACGCTAACCTATGTTGGTCAAACGTTGTTCAGCATGTTCCGGGTAGCTTGCCATCCCATGGGAAGGCTTTTTCTGGTCGCGGGCATCGCGATGCTCGTCGTGTCCGGTTCGCTCGCGGCCAAGACCGACCATTCAGGTCGAGGTCCAGCAAGGCCCTCCGCGACTGTCTCGATCCCGCTCACCTATGCCGAGGGCTGTCCGCCCGGTCTCAAGAACAAGAATGTCCCGTGCCTTCCGCCGGGCCGGTACAAGAAGCAGTTCGAGATCGGCCAGAAGATCCCCTCGGGTTACAAGGGCCTGATCCGCTACGATGCCCTCCCTTACGAACTGAGGATGGGATATGGCGGGGCGCTCGATCCCGACGCGCGCTACGTCTACGACCAGCACTTCCTCTACCGGGTCGACCCCGCGACACTCGTCGTCCGCCAGATCCTGAGGTCGCTGCCCTAGCGGGAGTTATCCGGCCCGGCCGAGTTGAGCGCGCTGTCGTCGACCGCGTCGAGATTGCCTGGCGCCTGGTTCAGAAGATCGGAAGCATCGTCGAGCTGGCGGCTTTCCTGCGCCGTCGGGGTGTCGGGATTGCGCTCGCAGCCGCCGAGAAGGGGCAAAGCCAGGAATAGGTAGGCGAACTTCATGACGGCCCCCTGAAAGAGCGGCCCTTTGCAAATGTCAAAAAAGAAGGGGCCGCACGGCAAGCCGCACGACCCCCTCTCAAACTCAAAAGGAACGCTTAGTGGGTAGCGTTCTCGGCAGCGTTGCCGACGGTGTCGGCAGCGTTGTCGACGGCATTGCCGGCGTTCTCGATGGCGTTGCCGGCCGCGTCGAGAGCGTTGTCGGCAGCATTGCCGGCATCGACGGTCGCCGCATTGACGTCCTCGGCGGCCGAATTCTCGACGTTCGCTTCGTTGCCCGCGGTGTTTTCCTCGGTCTTGGCTTGGCACGCAGCCAGGCCGAGCGCGAGGACCGCAACGGTCACTGCAACTTTCTTCATGATCGTTCCACTCCCTCAAATGGGCCCTTAGCCGGACCCTGGCTCGGCCAGTCGCTGAAATTGCTCAGGCCAGCGCGGGCCATTACAGGGGCGTTACAGGGGGCGCAATCGGCATTTCATGTCCTTTCGAGCCTTTGCCTCCGGCGTTTTCATTGACATATAAAGTTTTCTTTATATCACCAAAGCCAATGGACGCGCTTCCACTCGCAGAGCTTTTGCAGGCCCTCGCCGACCCCACCCGGCTGAGGATCCTTGCGCTTTTGCGCCGGATGGAGCTGTCGGTCGGAGAGCTCGCGATCATCCTCGACCAGAGCCAGCCCCGAGTGTCCCGCCACGTCCGGATCCTCGCCGATGCGGCCATCGTCGACCGCCGCCGCGAGGGGAGCTGGGTATTCCTGACGATCGCGCCGGAAGAGAGGACCGAGGCGATGTTCGCATTGATCGACGCCTGGGCCTGCGTCGACAGCGACGAAACCTTCAAGGCGGACGCCTCAAGGCTCGACCGCATCCGTGCCGACCGTGCGGAAGCCGCGGGCCGTTATTTCAGCACTCACGCCGAAACCTGGGACTCGATCCGGTCGCTCCACGTCGCCGAAAGCGAAGTCGAGGAGGCGATCGCCCGAGCGCTCGGCGACCAGCCGCTGGGCCGCCTCGTCGACATCGGGACCGGCACCGGCCGGATGATCGAGTTGTTCGGCAAGTCGGCGATCCTGTCGATCGGCATCGACCGCTCGTCCGAAATGCTTCGCCTGGCGCGGGTCAAGCTCGAGGCCGCGGGCATCCCGTCGAGCCTTCGCCAGGGCGACATGTACTCGCTTCCGATCGACGACTGCAGCGCCGACACCGTCATCATCCACCAGGTGCTTCATTATGCGCACTCGCCCGCGTCGGCGATCGACGAAGCCGCCCGGGTGCTTGCGCCGGGCGGACGCCTCCTCATCGTCGACTTCGCAGCGCACGAGCGCGAGGAGCTCCGGACGACCGACGCGCATATTCGCCTCGGCTTCGACGACGAGACGATGGCCGGCTGGTTCAAGGCCGCGGGCATCCATGTCGACCATGTCGAGCATCTCGAGGGCGGCGAGCTGACCGTCACCGTCTGGCGCGGCGAAAAGGCCGGCGTTCGCCAGCGACAGCGGAGGGCCGCATGAACCGCCTCGACGGCCTTGCCGCCCGCTCTCCACTCTTCGCCGAGGCGCGGGGCGACATCGAGGTGAGCTTCGAATTCTTCCCGCCGAAGACGGACAAGATGGCCGAAACCCTGTGGGAATCGGTGAAGACCCTGGAGCCGCTCCAGCCCCGCTTCGTCTCGGTGACCTACGGAGCGGGTGGATCGACCCGCGAGCGGACCCACCAGACCGTCGAGCGCATTCTCAACGAGACCTCGCTCACTCCGGCAGCGCACCTCACCTGCGTCGCGGCCAGCAAGAGCGAGATCGACGAGATTGCGCGCGACTATTGGCAGCTTGGAGTGCGCAACATCGTCGCGCTTCGCGGGGACCCGCCCGAGGCCGGGACGAAGTACCAGCCGCACCCCGACGGGTACCGCGATGCCTGCGAGCTGGTCTCGGGCTTGAGGAAGGTCGCTCCTTTCGACATCTCGGTCGCGGCCTATCCCGAGATCCATCCGGATTCGAAGGACCGCGGCTTCGACCTCGAGAACCTGAGGAAGAAGGTCGATGCCGGCGCCGACCGGGCGATCACCCAATTCTTCTTCTCGGCCGACTGCTTCTTCCGTTTCCGCGACGAGGCGGCGGCGGCGGGCATCGACGCCGAGATCGTCCCCGGCATCCTCCCGGTCTCCAACGTCGCCACGACCCGCCGCTTCGCAGCCACCTGCGGCGCCGCGATCCCGAAGTGGCTCGACGATCTGTTCGAAGGCCTCGACGACCTTCCGGCCGCTCGCCAGCTGATCGCCGCAACCGTCGCCGCCGAGCTGTGCGGGCAGCTCTACGCGGGCGGCGTTCGCCACTTCCACTTCTACACATTGAACCGGGCGGAGCTGTCCTACGCGATCTGCCATCTGCTCGGCGTGAGGGCACAGCAATGAGCGCTTCCCAATCCCTTCGCTCCGAAGCCGCAAGGCGCATCCTCATCAAGGACGGTCCCTACGGCACCGGCATCCAGGGCGAGAAGCTGTCGGCCGAGGCCTATTGCGCGGGGCTCGACCTCCTGAAGGACCAGAAGGGCAACAACGACCTTCTCAACATCACCCAGCCCCAGGTCGTCCGCTCGATCTGCGAGCGGTTCGCCGACGCCGGGGCCGAGATCCTCGCGACCAATACGTTCAACGCCAACCGGATCAGCCAGGCCGATTATTCGGCTGAACATCTGGTCGAAGACATCAACCGGGCCTCGGCCCGGCTGATCCGCGAGGTCGCCGACCGCTATACCGCGGCCGACGGCAGGCCGCGCTGGGTTGCCGGGGCGCTCGGCCCAACCAACAAGACCCTGTCGCTGTCGCCGGACGTCAACGACCCCGGCTACCGCGAGGTCGACTTCGACACGGTGAAGGATGTCTATCGCGAGCAGATCGACGCTCTCGTCGAGGGCGGCGTCGACTTCATCCTCGTCGAGACGGTGTTCGACACTCTCAACGCCAAGGCCGCGATCATGGCGACGCTTGAAGCCGAGCAGGAGCTCGGCCGCGAGCTGCCGCTGATGGTGTCGATGACCCTCACCGACCTTTCCGGTCGCAACCTCTCCGGCCACACGGTCGAGGCATTCTGGGCGACCGTGCGCCATGCACGGCCGGTGACGATCGGCCTCAACTGCTCGTTCGGAGCCTCGCAGCTTCGTCCGCATCTCGTCGCCTTGAACGGCCTCGCCGACACGCTGATCATGGCCTACCCCAACGCCGGCCTTCCCAACGAGCTCGGCGAATATGACGAAGCCGCTGCCGAGACCGCCGCACAGGTGAGCGAATGGTTCGACGCCGGCCTCGTCAACATCGTCGGCGGCTGCTGCGGGACGACTCCCGAGCACATCGCCGCGATCGCCCGGGCTTCCGAGGGCCGGGCGCCCCGGCAGGTTCCGACGGCCGCCCGCCAGACCCTCCTCGCTGGACTTGAACCGATGGTGATTGCTGCCTGACATGGAAGTTTCGAAAGTCGATCAGGCAGGCGCGGGTGCGCGCTTCGTCAACGTTGGTGAGCGGACCAACGTCACCGGTTCCGCCAAGTTCAAGAAGCTGATCCTCGCCGGGGACTATGACGCGGCGGTCGACGTCGCTCGCGACCAGGTCGAGAACGGCGCCCAGATCATCGACGTCAACATGGACGAGGCCCTGCTCGATTCAGAGCAGGCGATGACCATTTTCCTCAAGCGCATCGCCGCCGAGCCGGACATCGCCCGGGTGCCGGTGATGATCGACAGCTCCAAGTGGAGCGTGATCGAGGCCGGCCTCAAATGCGTATCGGGCAAGCCGATCGTCAATTCGATCAGCATGAAGGAAGGCGAAGGTCCGTTCCTCGAGCTCGCCCGCAAGTGCCGCGCCTATGGCGCCGCAGTCGTGGTCATGGCGTTCGACGAAGTCGGCCAGGCCGACACTTCCGCGCGCAAGGTCGAAATCTGCGAGCGCGCCTATCAATTGCTCACCGCCGACGGGTTCGAGCCGCAGGACATCATCTTCGACCCGAACATCTTCGCAATCGCGACCGGCATCGAAGAACATCGGCGCTACGCGATCGACTTCATCGAGGCCGCGAGCGAGATCCGCCGCCGCTGTCCCGGAGTGCACATCTCCGGCGGGCTGTCGAACCTCAGTTTCTCGTTCCGCGGCAACGAACCCGTCCGGCGCGCGATGCACAGCGTCTTCCTCTACCACGCCATTCCGGCAGGCATGGACATGGGCATCGTCAACGCCGGCCAGCTCGACGTCTACGACCAGATCGACAGCGAGCTTCGCGATGCCTGCGAGGACGTCATCCTCGATCGCAAGGAGGACGCGACCGAGACCCTGATCGCGCTCGCCGAGCGCTACAAGGGCACCGACGCCGCCGAGGAGAAGAAGCTCGCCGAATGGCGCTCCCTGCCGGTCACCGAGCGCCTGTCCTACGCTCTGGTGAAGGGCATCGACGCGCACATCGTCGAGGATACCGAGGAAGCCCGCCAGGAGGCGGATCGCCCGATCGAGGTCATCGAGGGCCCGCTGATGGACGGGATGAATGTCGTCGGCGACCTGTTCGGCTCGGGCAAGATGTTCCTTCCGCAGGTGGTCAAGTCGGCGCGTGTCATGAAGAAGGCCGTCGCCCACCTCATTCCCTTCATCGAGGCGGAGAAAGAGAAGAGCGGGGTCAGCGCCGGCAAAGGCCGGATCGTGATGGCGACCGTCAAGGGGGACGTTCACGACATCGGCAAGAACATCGTCGGGGTCGTGCTCCAGTGCAACGGCTTCGAGGTCATCGACCTAGGAGTGATGGTGCCGTGGCAGGTGATCCTCGAAGCGGCCAATGACAACAAGGCCGACATGATCGGCCTCTCCGGACTGATCACGCCCTCGCTGGACGAGATGGTGACGGTCGCGGGCGAGATGCAGCGCCTCGGCCTCCGGACGCCGCTCCTGATCGGCGGAGCGACGACCAGCAAGGCGCATACCGCGCTTCGAATCGACCCCGCCTATGAAGGCCCGGTAATCCACGTGCTCGATGCGAGCCGAGCGGTCGGCGTTGCCTCCTCCCTTGTCTCCGACACGCAGTGCGAACCGCTCGTCGCCAGGACCGCCGACGAATATGAAGCGCTTCGGATCGCCCGTTCGCGCAGCGGCCAGAGCGAACTGTCCTCGCTCGCCGAAGCGCGCGCCAACGGCTTCGCCTTCGATCCGGCCGGCCAGCCGCCCGCACCCAAAATGCCGGGCCTCCATACCTTTGGCGAATGGCCGCTCCGCGACCTAAGGGCCTCGATCGACTGGACTCCCTTCTTCCGCGCCTGGGAGCTCGCCGGAAACTATCCCGCCATCCTCGACGACGAGGTGGTCGGCGAGAGCGCTCGAAGCCTGTTCGAAGACGCGCAGAAGATGCTCGACCAGATCATCGCCGAGCGCTGGGTCACGCCCAAGGCCACCGTCGGCCTCTGGCGCTGCAAGCGCGAAGTCGACGACGTCCTCATCCTCGCCGGCAACGACTGGACCCGGGTGCCCTTCCTCCGGCAGCAGGTGAAGAAGCGCGAAGGCCGGCCGAACATGTGCCTTGCCGACTTCATCAATCCCGAAGGCGAGGACTGGATTGGCGGCTTTGCGGTCGGAATCCACGGCCTCGAACCGCACCTCAGGCGGTTCAAGGACGCCAACGACGATTATTCGGACATCCTGCTCAAGGCGCTTGCCGACCGGCTCGCGGAAAGCTTCGCCGAGGTCCTCCACGCCGAGGTCCGCAACCGCCTCTGGGGCTATGCCGAGGAGCATTTCTCGAACGCGGAGCTGATCCGCGAGAAATACCAGGGAATCCGCCCCGCCCCCGGCTACCCCGCCTGCCCCGACCACAGCATGAAACCGATCCTGTTCGACATGCTCGGCGGAGCCCCCGGCGGAGTGGCGCTGACCGAGAGCTTCGCCATGTGGCCGGCCTCAGCCGTGTCCGGCTTCTATTTCGGCCACCGCGACAGCGATTATTTCGGGGTTGCCCGGATCGGCCGCGACCAACTCGAGGACTATTCGGCCCGCCGCGAGATCCCGGTGGAACAGGCGGAGCAATGGCTCCGCCCCAACCTCGACTAGGCGTACGACAGCCGGGAGCGTCCCGACTGGGTGGAAAGCTGACCTAGGCCAGCAGCATCAAGCCCACAGATTCTCCGGTTGGACGTGCCATTGCGTGTCAACGCCGTTGTAGGCGTTGGCGACATTGTCACTGAACCCGCCGGTTGCGGTTCCGAGCCAGTTGGTGATGCGGCCATCGGTATTGCGCCACATGATGTCGTCGCGGTGGTCGCCATTGAAGTCGCCGACGCCGACGATCTGCCAGTCGGTCGCGACGCTGGTGTAGAGATTGGCCGAGTTGGGCTGATAGCCGCCATTGGCGGTGCTCAGCCAGTCGGTCAGCCGACCATCGAGATTGCGCCACAAGATGTCGTCGCGCCCGTCGCCATTGAAGTCGCCCACGCCCGCCACCTGCCAGTCGGTCGAGACGCCGTTGTAGGCGTTGGCGACATTGTCACTGAACCCGCCGGTCGCCGTTCCGAGCCAGTTGGTGATGCGTCCATCGGTGTTGCGCCACATGATGTCGTCGCGGTGGTCGCCGTCGAAATCGCCGAC
>JBKPKZ010000131.1:0-13564 GCA_046731355.1 Pseudomonadota bacterium
AGGACAATGAGGAGGCGATCGAGCTCCTCACCAAGATCAAGGGCATCGGGCGCTGGTCAGCCGAGATTTACCTTCTATTCGCCGAAGGTCGCCGCGACGTCTTCCCTGCCGGCGACCTCGCCGTGCAGGTCGAGCTCGGTCGGTTGATGGGCCTGGACGGAAAGCCCACGGAGAAGCAAATTCGTGAATTGGGCGAGCGCTGGAAGCCCCATCGGGGCGCCGCGGCCGTGCTCGCATGGCACAGTTACAACTCGGAAGTGTTGTAGGCGTCGCTACTTGCGGACGCGGAGCGTGTGTTCGTGCGCCGCAAGCCCACGGAAGGTCTTCGGCCCCTGGTCCACTCGGAAGGGTCCCATCTTCTCGCCGTTGGTATTGCGGCCGACGAGGAAGCTCGCGGACGTCTGGCCCTGGCCGCCGCTCCAGCGGTAAACGGCGTTGAAACCGACCAGCGGAACGAACAGTGAGCGCTTCTCGACCTCGAAGATCCGGAGCTGGTCGCGCGGCAGGCTGACGAGGCTTCTAAAGCTCATTCGCTGCAGCGGCGGAATGGTGACGCCCTCTCCCTGTCCCGAAGGACGGGCGAAGAACTGGCCGATCACCTGGTCCTGGTCGGGGTCAGCGTTGAACATGGCTGCCTCGACCAGCACGTCGCGAGCAGGAGCGCTCCCCGAATTATAAATCGTGACCTCGAACTGGATCGCGCCCTTCTCGTTGTCGACGATTGCTGCGGCGGGGGCGAATTCGACCTCGAGCCAGGGGCGTAGGCGGGTCGAAACGATGCCGACGGGCGCGCTTGCGGGCTTCGGGGCGGCTTCGGGGACAGGAGCCCGCGGAGCCGGCGACGGAACCGAACCAGCGCGCGGGATCGGACGAGCCGGCGCGGTCGGCGGGCTCAGATCGAACGCCGAAGCATCACCGCCCGCGCCCGCAAAGGCGTAGCCGCTCGGACGATGCCGACGGAAGTACCACAAGGCAGCCCCTGCGGCAGTGAGAAGGGCCAAGAGCCACGGCCACTTCGAGATCAGGCCGTTTTCGGGACCAGCGATCGGATCGGAAATCGGGCTCGTAACAGGGTTCGGAAGAGGTGCCGCGAAGCTGGCCGGCTGATTGCTCGCGGGCGTCGGCGTTGGAACGGCAAAGGCGTCGAAGCCGGTCGAAGGGGTCATCGGAGCGCGGGCGGCCTGCTGCGACGGTTGGATTGCCGTGGTCCGTGCCCGCTGACCGGTGGAAGGTCCAGAGCTCGCCGAACGTGCCGGCGGCGGCGCGGTCGTTGCCGTCTGCTGCGGCTCAGCCTGGGTCGAAGCACTCGGCTGCGGGTCTGCACGGCGGGTGACCGTCCCGCTCAGCGAGAAGTCGCGAAGCTGGGCCGGGCCCACCGCGTCGTCGGTCCGCGGCGGAGGCGGAGCGATTACCGGAGGAGACGCGGCCGACTCCGCCTGATCCTGAGCAAGCGCGGGCGCAGCAATGCCCATTGCAAGCGCAACGGCCGCCGAACTCAAGCGCAATCCTACCCTCATCCTCACCCGCTTATCTGGCTGGAGTCGCCCACGCTTTGCGCGGCGACTCCGGTGCTTTGCAGCCCATCCGCCGGATATTCAAGCACATGCTGGATGAACCGCAGGCGACCAGCGCCGAAAAGTGCCGATTTAGGCGAAACTTAGCGCGCGTCGACCAGAACGAGCTCTGCGTCTTCCTCGGCGGTAACCGTCACCTTGTCGACGGCGGTGATGGCGACTCCGTCGCGCTTCTCCGCCTTGGTGCCGTTCACGGCGACCTTTGCGCTCGGCACGAGATAGAGGTGTCGGGCCGGATCCGCCGCATATTCGATCGTTTCGCCGGCCTTCAGTGTGGCGCCAAGAATTCGCGCGTCCGAGTTGATGTGCAGGACGCCATCGTCGCCGTCGCCGCTGGCAAGCAGCTGGAACTGTCCCTCGCGGCTTTCCTTGGGGAAGGGCATTGCGCCCCAGCTTGGAGGAGCGTTCGGCTTGTCCGTCTCGATCCAGATCTGGAAGAGCGTCGTGTCCTCATCCTCGAGGTTGTACTCGGCATGGGTAACGCCAGTGCCGGCGCTCATCACCTGCACGTCCCCAGCGCCGGTTCGGCCCTTGTTGCCCATCGAATCCTGGTGCGTGATCGCGCCCGTGCGTACATAGGTGACGATCTCCATGTCGCGGTGCGGGTGCGGTGGAAAGCCGGATTTCGCGGCGATCTTGTCATCGTTCCAGACGCGAATTCGGCCCCAGCCCATGCGGTTGGGATCGTAGTAATCCGCGAACGAGAAATGGTGGCGGGCATCGAGCCAGCCATGGTTGGCGTGGCCCAGCGAATCAAATTTGCGAACGTCGATCATGCGATGAAGGTGGCGAGGCCGGCAAAGGCTTCAAGTGTCACCGATGTGCCTTCAGCGAGGCCGTGTAGCGAGCCGCTTTCTCGCAATAGTGGGCGGCGGACATCCGCAGCGCGGCCTTCTCCTCGTCGGTCAGCGGGCGGAGGAGCCGCGCCGGCGCTCCGACGATCAGCCCACCCTCCTCGAACCTCTTACCCTCAGTGATCAAGGCGTTTGCACCAACTAGGCATTCCGGGCCGAGGAAAGCGCCGTTCAGAACCCGCGCGCCCATCCCGATCAGGCAGTCGTTTGAAACGGTGCAGCCATGGAGGATCGCCTGATGGCCGATGGTCACACGAGCACCGATCGTGAGCGGCGCACCCGGGTCCGAATGGCCGATCGCGCCGTCCTGGAAGTTCGTCTCTTCGCCAAGGATGATCGGCGTGTTGTCGGCCCGGATCACCGCTTTGAACCAGACGCTAGCTCGCGGGGCGAGACGGACGTCGCCGATGAGATCGGCGGACGGAGCCGCCCAGGCACCCTCTCCCAACTGCGGCTCGACGCCGTCGACCTCGTAAAGCGGCATCAGTCTTCCTCGAAAGCGCCGACGAACACTTCCTCGCCCGCAACCCCCTCCAGTTCCTGGTCCAGTCCGCGATACTCGATCCCGAAATCGCGCTCGAAAGCCTGGAAGTGAGCCTCGGTATCCCAGCGGTCGATGGTCAGCCACCAATCGCCGACTTCGCACGGGCGGAAGAGCATAGTTCCGCGATAGCCGGGGGCCTTCTCGAACAGCTTGGGCCAGTGCCCAGTCCCCGAATAAGCCGTTTCGAACTCGGCTTCCCGGCCCGAGGGTGGCCTGAATTTCCAGACGCGCGCGTGGGTCATGATCGTTTGGCGTCTACACGCAGCGGCCGTTCCAAGTCACCCGCGACGCGGCTCGGGCCGGATGAACACTCGCGAAAGCTCGGGATGCCGGTCGCGCAATCCGCCCTCGATGCGACCGATCAGCATTTCCACGTCGGGGATGGTGAGCTTGTCGTCGAATTCCACGTCCATGGTCGCGATCACCTGGTCGGGCGCCATATGCGTGGTGAGGACGCGTCGGACACTTCGGACGCACCCTTCCCGGTCGGCCGCTTCGCGGATGGCCTTTTGAAGCTCAGGATCCGCCCGTTCGCCAATCAGGAGGTTCTTGCTTTCGCGCGCCAGAACGATCGCCACGCCGGCCAGCACGCAGCCGATCAGGATGGATGCGGTGCCGTCGATCCAGGGTGCCTCATACGCGACCGCGAGGGCGGTCCCGGCCGCGGCGATGACAATGCCGATCAGCGCGGCGGAATCCTCGAACAGGACCATGAACATCGTCGGGTCCTTGCTGACATGGATGACATGCCAGAACGCTCCTTCTCCCCGGACACGCTGGAACCCTCTCCAGGCGACGAACCACGACACGCTTTCGAAGACGAAGGCCAGGGCGAGGACAATGAAATTGATGAAGGGCTTGGTAATCGCCTCCGGATGCCGGATGTGGATGATACCCTCGTAGATCGAGATGCCCGCCCCCAAGGCGAAGATCAGCAACGCGACGACGAAGCACCAGAAGTAGAGTTCGCGGCCATAGCCGAATGGATGGATTTCGTCCGGAGGCCGCAACGAGCGGTGCTGGCCATAGAGGAGCAGTATTTCGTTTCCGGTGTCCACCAGCGAGTGGATGGATTCGCTGAGCATCGCGGAGCTTCCGGTGATGGCAGCGGCAACGCCCTTGGTGATCGCGATCAGCAGGTTTCCGACAAGGGCCGCGATGATCGCTGGACGGGAACTAGAAGCGGCCACGGCACGACAACCGCTCCATTCCTCAGATGTTTCCGAACGCGTATCGATTTAGAAACCCTTAAGATTTCCAGAGCAGGCTTGCCCCTCGATGAGGACAAGCCCAGTCATTGCCCTGATGGCCACGGCCGTCGCCCTGGTTCCGTCGCATGCCGACGCCGCGGCCTATGTCGCGACGTCCCCGGGACTGGACAATGTGAATGCTCGCATCCTCATGGCCCACAACGCCGCGCGGGCCGAGGTCGGCGCTCCGCCGCTGCAATGGGATCCAGGCCTTGCGATCGCGGCCGCGTCCTATGGCCCTTCGCTATCGCGGATTGGTCATCTCGTTCATTCGCCCCGTTCCGGCCGCGAGAGCCAACGGGAAAATCTCTGGATGGGTCAGGACGGCCGCTTCCGCCCCGAAGACATGGTCGCCTCCTGGACCGAAGAGAAACGCCTGTTCTTCCCCGGCGCCTTCCCGAACGTGAGCCGATCGGGCAATTGGGCGGACGTCGCCCACTATACGCAGATGATCTGGAAGACGACGACGCACGTCGGCTGCGCGATCTACCGCGACGGCACCTGGGATTATCTGATCTGCCGCTACTCGCCCCCTGGCAACCGCGACGGCAGGCAAGTTCCCTAGTAGAGGAACATCGGCATGCCCTCCACGCGCATCAGCTTCGCGCGGTAGGTGGCGGGGTCGTAGAGACCCGAAACGTCGACAAGTTTCTGGCTCTCTTCCAGCGTCCCGATCGGAACGTGGCAGTAATTGCCGTCCTTGAGAGCGACCATTCGAGCATATTCGTTGCGGGCGACCAGTTGCACTGCGAGCGCTCCGAACGCGAGACCGACCATGCGATCCATCGCGTCGGGCTCCCCGGCCCGCATGAGGTAGGCGAGTTCCTGGATGACCGTTCCCAGGCCGAGCCGCTGCTTGATCGCCCGTCCGAGGCGGCGGCTGACGCTCACCTCCTCGCGCTCGCTTCCGGGTAACGAGCGCATGGAATCGTCGCCATTGCTATCGCCGGCGATCCGGGCACCCTCGGAGATCACGCACATGGCGTAGCCGGAGCCGCTCTCCTCCTTGTCGCGGGCGAGCAGCGGCAGAAGCACGTCGAGATTGGCGGGGACCTCGGCGATGACCGTGCGGTCGACCTGAGCCAGGAAGCCCGCGAGAAGCGCCGTCTCGCCACTGCGGCGTCCGAACAGCTCGACTATGCCGATGCGCTCGTGGCTTCCGACGGTCGTCCGGAGTGCGTTGATCGCCTCGACCGACCGGCTGACCGCGGTTGAGAAGCCGATGCAATAGTCGGTTCCGAAGACGTCATTATCCATCGTCTTGGGGATGGAGACGACCGGGAAGCCCTGTCGGGACAAATGGGCCGAGAAGCGCAACGTGCCGTCTCCGCCGAGCGTCACCATCGCATCGACGCCGAGCCGCTGGAGCGTGTGAAGCACCTGCACCGTCTTGTCGCCATCCGCGATCGTCCGAGGATCGAGGCGCGAGGTGTGGAGGATGGTTCCCCCCATTCGGTCGATCCCGCGAACGCCGTCGCGGGTCAGTGGAACGCTGTTTGCAGCCACCGAAACGGGATCGTCGGGGTCGATTTCCAGGACGCCCTGCCAGCCGCGTTTGAAGCCGATCACCTCCCAGCCGAGGTCGTCGGCATTGAGCGTGATCGACCGGATGCAGGGGTTGAGCCCGGGTACATCTCCGCCGCCGGTCAGGATTCCGATCTTCACTTCGCCCCCGCTAACGATGGTCCATCCGGATGGCTAGCGGCGGATCGCGATGCTCGCCAGTCCCCGACCGGCTGAGCGGAGCGATGGTGCCCAGGAGAGGACTCGAACCTCCACGCCCTTGCGAGCGCCAGCACCTGAAGCTGGTGCGTCTACCAATTCCGCCACCTGGGCACGGACAAGCTTGTTTTCAGCTGGTAGGCGGCGCCATTTGGAGACCGGCCATAGGCTTGTCAATTCCCGTTCGCGGCGTCGTCCGGCTCATAGTCGAGAATGTCGCCAGGCTTGCAGTCCAGCTCCTCGCAGATCGCCTCCAGCGTCGAGAAGCGGATGCCCTTCACCTTGCCAGACTTCAAAAGCGAGAGATTGGCCTCGGTAATGTCGATCTTCGCGGCAAGGTCCTTCGACCGCATCTTTCGAAGCGCCAGCATCACGTCTAGCCGGACGACGATCGGCATCAGACGATCTCCCGCATTTCTTCGTCGATCATTCGGGCCCGCTCGAGGAGCCGCGCGACCAGGAACAGGATCAGGGCGACGCCGATGGTCAGCATGTCGCGAAGCTGGAGCCTGAAAGCGAGGCGGTGAGAATCGTCGGGACCGGCGAGGAAGACGGCAACGATCGGGGCCACGACCCAGACCAGCGCGACGATCAGCAGCCAGAAGGCGAAGGCCCGGAAGGCGCCAACGACGCGCGACGAGAACAGGTCTCCTTCGGCGACCGCGCCGAGCATCCTGTTGAGCTGGTACAAGGCGACGCAGAGCAGGAGGATCGTGACGTCCGCGACGAGCATCGGCGTTCCGGCTTCCACAGTCTCGGAATGCGCTTCGACCTGGACTGCGCCGGTGGTCGTCAGGCCAAACCGCCCGGCGACATAGGCCGCAAGAATGCAGCCCCAGAAGATCCAGACCGCCACCCTCAGCCGCTTCGCCGTCCTGCCGATTTCAATGCCCGCCATCTTCTCTTGACCTTATTATTGTTTTACGATAATTCATATCTGTTACTCGATACCAACATAAAGGGAAACAGTATGAAGCGCCAGACCCGGACCGCCCTTGGGCTCATTGGCTTCGTAGCAGCGGCCTCGCTCTATCCATGCTTCGCCGAAGCCCAGATCGCGACGCCAACAGTGGCCGCGATCCCCGGCGCCGCGCATGAGGTCCCGTTCGAGCTGTTCCGGGACAGCCGCATCTTCCTCGAGGGCCGCGTCAACGGCAACGAAACGCCGATGATTCTCGACAGCGGCGCCGGAGTGACGACGATCGACCGCGATTTCGCGAAGACAATTGGCCTCAAGAAGGGCATTCCGCTGACCGCTCAAGGCGTCGGGGGCCGGGCCCAGGGCGAGCTCGTCCAGGACGTCACCATCGAGATCGGCAATCTGAAGCTGAGCGGCGTCAGCGTCGCGGTGCTCGACCTTTCTCCGATCGAGAAGGCGATCGGCCGGCCGATGCCCGTGATCCTCGGCCACGAACTCTTCATGAACAGCATTGTCGGCCTCGATTTCGACAACAAGCTCCTGACCCTGTCGCCGGCCGGCAACTTCCGCCCGCCAGAGGGAGCGACCGAGGTCAAGCTGGAGCGCGAGGGAACGCTTCACTTCCTTCCGATCGCGGTGGATGGGCATGCGCCGATCGAGGCCGCCCTCGACCTCGGCAACGGCGGAGCGCTCAGCCTCTCCAAGGAATATCACGAGTCCGTTCCCGACATCGGCAAGCTTCATTACGCGGTCGGCCTCAGCGGCGGCGTCGGCGGACTTCACGAGACCAAGCGTGTCAGCATGCCCAAGGTCGAGATCGGCGGCTTCACCTTCGACGACGTGCCGACCGACCTCGGCTCGGTCGGCGAAGGCCCGTACCATGGCCGCGCCAACGCCGGAATCCAGCTGTTCAAGCCGTTCGCCCTGACGCTCGACCTCGGCCATGACCGACTGTGGCTCAAGCGGACGGCGAAGGCGCCGATCTTCACCAAGGACCGGGCGGGCATGTTCGTCATGCTGGAGGACGATCACTTCAACGTCCTCCATGTCACTCCCGGAAGCCCGGCCGAAAAGGCGGGGCTCAAGAAGGGCGACAGGTTGACTGCGGTCGGCGGCGAGCGCGTCGGGTCGGGATTTTACACGTCCAGGCAAGCCAATTGGTCGAGGCTTCCCGCCGGGACCAAGGTCGCCGTCACCAAGGCCGACGGCGAGACCGTCACCCTCACCCTCGCCGACTATTATTGATTGTGAAAAAGGCGGTCGCCCGAGCGGCGGCCGCCTTGTCAACGAGGCGCGCGAGCCGCTAGTGGCAGCGCGATGATCGACCCCAAGCTCGTGACCGTGTTCGGCGGCGGCGGCTTCATCGGCCGCTACGTCTGCGAACAGCTGTTCGAATATAACGAATATAATGTGCGACTGCGGGTCGCGTCCCGTGAGCCGCGACGCGCCAATTACATCCAGCCGCTCGGCCAGGTGGGCCAGTTTGGCTTCGTGAGGGCCGACGTGACGAACCGGAAGTCCGTGCGCCATGCGATCGACGGCGCGACGGCGGTCATCAATCTGACCGGCTCGTTCGGCCGGATGCATGCCATCCACGTCGAAGGTTCGAAGGCCATCGCGGAAGCGGCGAAGGCCGCCGGCGTCCAGTCCCTCGTCCACATCTCGGCGATCGGCGCCGATGCCGACGGCGAGGCGGTCTACGCCCGAACCAAGGGCCAGGGCGAAGACGCGGTTCGGAAGGCTTTTCCGAACGCGACAATCATCCGGCCATCGATCGTCTTCGGCACCGAGGATCAGCTGACCAACCGGCTCGCCCGAATGTCGCGGCTGCCAGCGGTCCCGGTGATCGCCCCCAGGACCCGCTTCCAACCCGTCTTCGTCGAGGACCTCGCCAAGGCGATCGCAAGGGCGGCCATCGATCCGAAGAGGCACGCCGGCAAGACCTATGAAATCGGTGGGCCGCAGGTCCTGTCGATGCTCGAGTTCACGACCGAGATCCTGAAGGCAGCCGGGCGCGACACGGACCTCATTGAGGTTCCGAACCCGGTGACTTCCCTGATTTCCTATCTCGGCTTCCTGCCCGGCGCCCCGCTGACCCGCGACCAGTGGCTGATGCTTCAAGAGGACAACGTGCCCGCGGCAGGCTCGGAAGGCCTCGAGGCGTTCGGAATCAAGGCCACGCCCTTCGGAGCGGTCGCGCCGGAATGGCTCAGGATGTACGCCGGCAATCGCTTCGCGCGGCGCAGCGCCAGTCTCGCGGCGAACAGCTAGCTTCGTGCCGATCCTCCTGATCGCGATCATCCTCGGCATCGTCGAGGGGGTGACGGAGTTCCTGCCCGTTTCGTCGACGGGCCATCTGATCCTCGCGACCGAGCTTCTCGGCTTCGATGCCGAGAAGTGGGCGGCCTTCAACGTCATCATCCAGCTCGGAGCGATCCTCGCGATCGTCGTCCTGTACTGGCGGACCTTCTGGGCGGTGCTGGAGGGCATCATCCGCAACAATCCGATGTCGTGGCGCTTCGTCCGCAACGTGCTGATCGGCTTCCTCCCCTCGGCCGTCATCGGCGTGATCCTGATCAGCAAGATCGAGCTCCTGCTCGGCAATGCCGAGGTCGTCGCCTGGTCATTGATCGCCGGCGGAATCGCCATCCTGCTGATCGAGAAATTCGTGAAGCCGGGCGAGATCGTCGGAGTGGCCGAAATGCCGCTGAAGACCGTGCTCGGAGTCGGCTTTATCCAGTGCCTCTCGATGATCCCCGGAGTCAGCCGCTCAGGAGCGACGATCCTCGGCGGACTGTCGCTCGGAGTTGAGCGGCGCACCGCGGCCGAGTTCAGCTTCTTCCTCGCCATCCCGACCATGTCGGGCGCGACGACGCTGGAGCTGATCAAGCATCACGACACCCTGCTCTCCGGAGCGAGCGGAGTCGGCTTTACCACCGTCGCGGTCGGCTTCGTCGTCAGCTTCATCGTCGCGATCGTCGTGGTGAAGGGCTTCGTCCATTACATTTCGAGGCACGGCTTCTGGCCGTTCGCCTGGTACCGGATCGTCGCCGGGGCAGCCGCTCTGGCCTGGCTCGCCGCGCGCTGATTCATCTGCCGTTCATCCGCCGCTAAGGTCCACGAGCGTTAGAAATCAGACGCTTACACGCTCGAGGACCGACCCATGCGCGTTGCTCATTTCGCATTGCCACTTGCAGCATTGGTGACGCCAACGGTTGCGGAAGCCGCGCCCGCACCTGAGGAAACCGCGCGGATCCAGCGTGAGTTGACAGACCCGAAGTGGGCCGACCGGCTGACCGACGCGATGCTCGCCATGTCCAAGGCGCTGATGAACATGCCGGTCGGCGAGGTCGAAGCCGCGGTCCAGGGCCGCCAGCCGACCGAGGCCGACAAGCAACGTACGGTGCAGAGCGAAACCGGCATGTCGGAGCAGCAGCTCCGACGGCAGATCGAAGACAGCCGCCCCGCGATGGAAGCTGGCATGAAGGCCATGGCGGCCGCCCTTCCGGCAATCATGAAGGGCTTTTCAGACGCCCAGCGCGAGCTCGAAAAGGCGAGCGCAAATGTGCCTCGTCCCGATTATCCCAAGCGCTGACGTTTGAGCGCCTAGACGCGCGCTCATCGCGCGCTAAAGCTGCCTCGAAATGTGGCAGCTCTTCCAATTCCCGCTCTGTCCCTTTTCGCGCAAGGTGAGGCTTGTCCTCGCCGAAAAGGGCATCGCAGCGGAGCTGGTTCGCGAGAACCCATGGGAGCGCCGGGACGAGTTCGTCGACCTCAATCCGGCGGGTGAGACTCCGGTGATGGTCGATGCTGACCAGGCGATCACTTTGATCGGCTCACAGCCCATCGTCGAATATTTCGACGAGACGATCGACCGCATGCCCATGATCCACGGCAATGCCGTCCTTCGCGCCGAGATCCGGCGGCTGACCGAATGGTTCGACGAGAAGCTCTACCGCGAGGTCGTCGAGCCGCTGATGAACGAGCGAATGCGAAAGCGGCTGGTCAGCAAGGAGAGCCCGGACACGCGCATCCTTCGCGAGGCGATGCGGGTCGCGAACAACCACCTCGACTATGTCGATTACCTGCTCGACCACCGCCGCTGGATGGCCGGACCGGGCCTGAGCCTCGCCGATTTCGCGGCCGCCGCTCACCTCAGCGTCATCGACTATCTCGGTGCGCTCGACTGGCGCGGGCACAAGCAGACCAAGGACTGGTACGCGGTCATGAAGTCGCGTCCGTCGTTCCGGCCGCTCCTCGGTGAGCGGATGGAGGTGATCGTGCCGCCACAGCATTACGACAAGGTCGACTTCTGAAGACGGCCAAGCGAATTGGGATTTTCGCGGCGGTCGCGCTGCTAGCGCTTGTCGCCGTCGTCGCCTTCAACACCGTTCGGCTGAAGCCCGAGCCCTTGGCGCCGGTGCCGCCGCCGCTCCCCGTCGATGCAGCGGCCGTTCAGCGCCTGTCGGCGGCATTGCAGGTCCAAACGGTCTCGACCGAGACTGGACCGCCTTCGAGCGAGGTGCTCGCCGCGTTCCACTCCCTCCTCGAGCGAAGCTTCCCGCTCGTCCATGCCAAGCTGAAGCGCGAGGAAGTGGCCGGTGGAAGCCTGCTCTTCACTTGGCCGGGCACTGACCCATCCGCCCCTGCCCTGCTCCTGATGGCTCACCAGGATGTTGTTCCAGTCGAGCAGGGAAGCGAAGGCAGGTGGAGCGCCGCGCCGTTCAGCGGCACTGTCGCGAACGGCTTCGTGGTCGGACGCGGAGCGATCGACGACAAGGGCTCGCTGATGGCGATCCTCGAAGCGACGGAGCGACTGCTCGCCCGCGGCTTTCGCCCGAGGCAGACCATCTATTTGGCGTTTGGCCATGACGAGGAGCGCGGCGGCACCGGTGCCCAGGCGATGGCAGCTCTCCTCAAGCAGCGCGGCGCGAACGTCGGCCTCGGTCTCGACGAGGGCTATGCCGTGCTCGACGGCGTCATCGGCGGAGTAACGGCGCCGATCGCAATGATCGGCATCGGCGAGAAAGGCTATGTCTCCGTCGAGCTGACCGCCACCGGCGTCGGCGGTCACAGCTCGATGCCGGCGAACGACAATTCCGCCGTTCGGATCGCCCGGGCCGTCGAGCGCCTGTCCGACAACCAGATGCCGGCGAGGATCAAGGGTCCATCGGGCGCGATGCTCGACGGGATCGCACCCTACGGCAGCCTCACGATGCGCGCCGCGCTCGCAAATCGCTGGCTCACCGGCCCGCTGGTCGAGCGTCAGCTCCTGAGCGTACCCAGCACCGCGGCGGCGATCCGGACCACGACTGCTCCAACCATCCTCGAGGCGGGAACCAAGGACAATGTGATCCCGCAGGTGGCGCGTGCGGTCGTCAACCACCGCATCCTCCCCGGCGACACCGTCGAGAGCGTCCTCGAGCATGATCGCGAGGTCATCGACGATCCGCAGGTTCAAGTCCGTCCAGCCTCGTTCCAGCAGAACCCGGCAGCGCCCGTTTCGCCCGACAGCGCCGAGTACCAGCGGTTCAAGGCGCTCGTTCGTGCAAGCTTTCCGGAAGCCGGAGTTTCACCGGGGCTCGTCGTCGGCGCGACCGACGGCCGGCATTACCAGGGCGTCGCCAAGGCCGTCCTGCGCTTTGTCCCGATCACCATGCGAAAGGGCGATCTCACGCGTTTCCACGGCAACGACGAGCGGATCGGCATTGGCGATTACATGCGTGCGATCGCCTTCTACGAGCACCTCATGAGCGGGTCGCGGCCACCAGGTAATTGAGCCTCAGATCCTCGCTGAGGTGGAGCCCGCGTGTCGGGCTGAAGGCGATGCCTTCGACGTCGAGGCATTTGAGGCCCGCATTGGCCAGAAGCTGCTTCATCCGCTCCGGAGCGATGAACTTGTCGAAATCGTGCGTCCCCTTGGGGATCGCTCCGAAGCCTTCGGCGAGTGTGATGGTGATCAGCTTCGACCAGCCCGTCGCGTTGGGCGTCGACAGCATCAGCAGCCCGTTCGGAGCCAGTCGCACGGCAAGGTCCTTGAGGAATTGCTGTGGATCGGCCGTATGTTCGATCACTTCCATCGACGTGATCAGGTCGAATGCGCCGTCCAGGTCCTCGATTGCGGAGACCCGATAATCGATGTCGAGGCCCTGCCCCGCCGCATGGTCGCGCGCCGCTTCGATCAGCTCCGGCGTCGGGTCGATTGCGGTGACGTTCGCCCCAAGCCTCGCCAGCGGCTCCGCCAGCAGTCCGGCTCCGCAGCCGACGTCCAGGGCCGTCTTCCCTTCAAGCGGCCGGCGGCTGTGTTCGTCGAGGGACCAGTGCTGGTCGATCCAGTCGCGGATGTAGCCGAGCCGCACCGGGTTGAGCTTGTGCAGCATCGCCGACGCGCCGCTCGGATCCCACCAGTCGCCGGCGAGCTTTCCGAACTGCTCGATCTCTTCCCGGACGATGCTCGTGGTCGCTCGGGACACGCCCTCGCTTGTGCTTGTTTCCGCCATAGTCGCCTCCTAACAGGGCGCGCCCGTTCACCCAAGGAGCCCAATGCCTCGCATCGTCATGAAATTCGGCGGAACGTCGATGGCTGGCATCGAGCGCATCCGCAACGTGGCGAGCCGGGTGCGCCGCGAGGCCGAGGCGGGAAACGAGGTTCTCGTTGTCGTCTCGGCCATGGCGGGCGAGACGGATCGCCTCGTGCAGCT
>JBKPKZ010000132.1:0-1911 GCA_046731355.1 Pseudomonadota bacterium
GCGGCGACATCCACTTTCGCCCGCGGGACGGTATAGACCTTCGAGATCGCCTTCGGGTCGGAATAGCCCTGCGCCAGCGCCGACGCATAGCGAAGCGCGGCCTTGGTCAGCGCGATCTCCCGTTCGCTTTTGTCCTTTGGAAGCTTGGCCTTGATGAACAGCTCGCGCTTCATTCCCTGCGAAGGCGCTCCATTGATGATCTCTATGAGCTGCTTTTCCGAGCGATCGTCCCACGCCGCTTGCCACTGGCGCGCCTTGTAGAAGGCGCGCACCTCGCCGCTCGCGTCCTTGCCGAGCGACTGCTCGTCGACGTGCGTGGGATCGCGCTCGAACGGATTTCCGCAGCTGGCGAGGGGGAGACTGAACAGGGCAAGCATGACGGCCTTGCCGATACCGTTTTTGACTTTCACGCCGCTTAGAACGCTACGGCTGTTGAAAGAGTTCAGTCTTCCTGGAGATTGGGGTCGCGAAGGCCTTCGCCGATGCTTCCGCGAAGCGTGTCCGCTTCGCTGCTCGTGACGGGATAAGCGCAATAGTCGGCGGCGTAGAATGCGCTCGGCCGGTGGTTGCCCGACATTCCGACACCGCCGAACGGAGCGGTCGACGGAGCGCCGTTGGTCGGCTTGTTCCAGTTGATCACGCCGGCGCGGACGTTGGCCCAGAACTTGTCGTAGAGCTCCGGGCTTCCGCCGAGCAGGCTGGCGGCGAGGCCGAAGCGCGTGTTGTTGGCTTCGTCGATCGCGGCGTCGAAATCCTTCACCCGGACGAGCTGGAGGACGGGCCCGAACAGTTCCTCGTCGGGCAGGTCCTTGGCATCGGTCACGTCTATGAGGGCGGGCGTCAGGAACGGCTTGTCGTCGATCGGCCGCTCGAGCCGCCGGATCGGGCGCCCGCCCTTCATCATCAAGGTGACCCACTGCTCCTGCAGGTGATCGGCGGACGCATTGTCGATGACCGGCCCCATGAACGGCTGGGGCTCGGCGAAGGGATCGCCGTAGAGAAGGCGGTCCATCAGCGTGGTGATCTTCTCGAGGAGCGGGCCTTCCTTGCCGTCCTCGACGATCAGCCGGCGAGCGGCGGTGCAGCGCTGGCCCGCGGACAGGAACGCCGACTGGACGATGACCGCCGCGGCGGCTTCGAGGTCCTTCACGTTCCAGGCGACGATCGGGTTGTTGCCGCCGAGCTCGAGCGCGAGGATCTTGTTCGGAGTGTCCGCGAATTGCTTGTGAAGCGCACTTCCGGCGCGGGCCGAGCCGGTGAACAGCAGGCCGTCGATGCCCGGCTGCGATGCCAGGGCCTTGCCCTGCTCGGGCCCGCCGATGAGCAGGCGGATAACGCCTTCCGGAACGCCGGCCTCGCGGTAGCAGTCGACCAGGAAGGCGCCGCTCGCCGGGGTCTTTTCGGACGGCTTGAACACCACCGCATTGCCGGCGATCAGGGCGGGGACGATGTGGCCGTTCGGCAAGTGCGCGGGGAAGTTGAACGGCCCGAGAACCGCGAGCACTCCGTGCGGCTTGTGGCGGATAGCGACCTTGCTTCCGAGCGCTGCTTCGAGCTTCTTCTGCGGGGTCCGGTCGGCATAGGCGGCGATCGAAATGTCGACCTTGTTGATGACCGCTCCGACCTCGGTCTTGGTTTCCCAGAGCGGCTTGCCGGTTTCGCGCGAGATCATCCCCGCGAAATTATTGGTCTGCTGGCGAACGACGTTGGCGAAGCGGCGGAGCGTCTCGATTCGAAAGGCGAGCGAGTGCGCGGCCCATTCGGGCCAGGCAGCGCGCGCGATCGCGACCTCGGCGGCGGCATCGCCTACCGCGCCCGACCACAGTTCCGCGCCGGTCGCCGGCTCCGTCGACACCAATTTGTCAGCCATTAACCTTGCCTCACCAAATTGCAGTGAAACGGTCAAGCGGC
>JBKPKZ010000133.1:0-2604 GCA_046731355.1 Pseudomonadota bacterium
CCAGACCTCTCCGGTCGGGCCGCGACCGAACTTCGGCGGGTCGAGGAGTATTCCGTCGTAGCGGCGCTCACGCCTGACCTCGCGGGCGGTGAACTTGCTCGCGTCGTCGACCATCCAGCGGATCGGACGATCGGCGAGGCCGGACAAGGCCGCGTTGACCTTCCCGCCTTCGACCGACTTCTTGGACGCGTCGACATGGACGAGCCGCGCACCGGCCTCGCTCAGGACCAGCGATCCGACCCCGGTGTATCCGAACAGGTTGAGCACGTCGGCGTCGGTGGCCCGCTCGCGCATCCAGTCCCACTGCGGCGCCATGTCCGGAAAAAAGCCGAGGTGGCGGAAAGGGGTAAGCGCGGCGTTGAATTGAACGGGCCCGCGGGAGACCCGCCACTCGCGAGGCACCGGGCGATGCTGGACCCAGCGTCCTCCCCCTTCCTCGTCGGATCCCGGAACGAAGGTCGCGTCGGGATCCCAATCGGAATGCGCTGGAGCCCACATTGCCTGCGGTTCGGGACGAACGACCTTGATCTCCCCGTAGCGTTCGAGCTTCTGGCCATTGCCGCTGTCGATCAGGCCCCAGTCGTCCCAGGGTTCGGCGACGAGCGTCTCGAGCCGCATCAGGCGACGGCGGCGAGCCGAGCGCCGACCGAAGAAATCGCGATCCGGCCATCCATCAGCGACGCGCCCGCAGCCTTGGCCGCGCTCGCATCGACGGCGCGCAAATCGCCGAGCAACTCTTCGAGCGTCAGGATTCGGCCGAACACCTCAATCGAGCGAGCCATCTGGTCGGCGCGACCCTGCGCCGTCTCCAGAGCCATGAGCACGCCCGCCTCCATCTGCGCCTGGGCGCGTCGGACCTCGACATCGCTCAAGGTCTCGATCGTGTCGGCGAGCACTTCGCGGGCGAGGTTCATGGATTCGACAGCGCGGTCGCGGTCTGCGGCACAGCCGATCGCGACGACGCCGGTGTCGGCAAACGCCTGCTGCCAGGCGCCGATCGAGTAAGCGAGGCCCCGCTCCTCGCGAAGCTCCTGGAACAGCCGCGACGAGGTCCCACCACCGAGCGCCTGGACGAACACCGCCATCGCCGGCATCCGCGGATCGGAGGCGGCGAGGCCCGGAAGGCCGAGGCACCAGTGCGCCTGCTCGAACTCGCGCCGGTCGTTGCGGAATCCGCCGGTGAACTCGGCGCTTCCAATGGGCGTGCCCGGCCTGTCGTCCATGTCGCCCATCAAGCGCTCTGCAAGCTTCAGGACATCGTCCGGTTCGACCTTGCCGCTCGCCGAGAGGATCAGGCGCGACGGCACCAGTTCACCGGTCATCCACGACATGCAGTCGTCGCGGCTGATGTGCTCGAGGCTTTCCTCGCGGCCGAGGATGGATCGGCCGAGCGCCTGGTTCATGAACGCCGCTTCGAACAGATGATCGTTGACGAGGTCGTCCGGAGCATCGAGGGACTCGCCGATCTCCGACAGGATCACGTCCTTTTCGCGCTCGAGATGCGTCTCGCTCATGTGCGGGGCGCGGATCAGGTCGGCGAGCAGCTCGGCAAGCAAGGCCGTGTCGCGTGCGAGGACGCGGCCGTGAAACGTGGTCTGGTCGCGCGACGTCCAGGCGTTCATGTAGCCGCCGACGTCCTCGATCGCCTCGGCGAGCTCCCGGGTGTTCCGTGGACCGGCGCCCTTGAAGACCATGTGCTCGACGAGGTGAGCGAGGCCCGAGAAATTCTCGGGCTCCGATCGCGAACCAACCATTGCGTAGAGCCCGAGCGAGACGCTCTCCGCTCCGGGAAGAGGGTCGACCGCGACGGTCAGTCCATTGCCGAGCCGATGCATCGCAGCGCTCAAGCCTTCTGCTCCTTCTTCCACCGCAGTCTCAGCGCGAGCACGTAGATGATTGTGGCGATCAGCGCGAATGCGAACCACTGAACGGCGTAGGACCGATGATTGTTGGAGATGGAGCCGAGCGTCGGCGGGGCAACCGTCTCCAGTCCGGGCGGTGCGCTGGCGGCGACGAGCCGAATCCTCGTCGTGTTGTCGGGCGCAATGATCCCGCTGACCGGGCCGCCCGACCAATTGATCGACGCGTTCGGATTCTTGGACCAGCCGACGGCAACGCTCATTCCCGGGCCTTCGGCGCCGGTCGAGCAATCGATGACGTGGACATAGCCCGGCTCGCCCGACGAGCCCTCGCCGGGGACGGTTCGCCTGCCCACCGGGCGGAGGCAGACGCCGGTTGCATGCCGGAACAGCGGAAGCTGGCTGTCCGTCATCGGCAGCGTCGGAAAGGCAATGGGCGGCAGTTTCTCCGCCTCCGCATATTGCCGGAGCAGTGCTTCCTTCCACTGGGCGCGCTGGAGCTGCCAGACACCAAGCGCGATCATCACCGCGACGGCTCCGGCAACGAGGATTGTCGGAATGAGGGGGAGCTTGCGGCTCATGGCGCGATCCTGCCTTCGCGAGCGCGGTGAAGATATTCCTGAGCGATGAGCCCCGCCTTGGCGAGACGCAGACCAGCAAGGGTCAGCGCAAGGCCAACCGGGATCCAGACGAGATGGACCCACCAGGGCGGAGACAGCTTCAGGTCGGTGACGACGGCGAGCAC
>JBKPKZ010000134.1:0-3114 GCA_046731355.1 Pseudomonadota bacterium
CTGTGTTTACAACGCGGACGAGAACACACACCGCCGTGCTTGCCGATGTGTCGTCGACAGGCGCTCGGCTGCGCGGTGTTGATCTGCCCGCAATGGGCGAAGACCTTATACTCGGCATCGAGACGGTGCGGGCATTTGGCATAGTCGCCTGGTCTGAGAACGGGGAGTGCGGGATCGCTTTCGACACTCCACTTCAGGCCGACGAGGAGGACGCCCTGCGACAGAAGGTCTCAGCGGCCCGTGGTCTACCGCCTGACATCAAGGCTGCGTTCGACAATTGGGTTGTCGGCTGCGGACGCTAAGGTCCGAGCCTCGCCCGCCGAACTCAGTGGGCGAGCCGACTACGGTCCAAACACGGTTACGCGGTTCGCCCAACGACTATTGCGGCAGTCTGTCTTAAGGGGTGGGTCCCTCCCCGAAGGCAGGACGGGGAGGGACCTCCGCTCCCCAGTCAGTAGCGACCGGCGTAATAGCCTTGCAGCTCCTGCTCGTAGTCCCTGTCATACGTCGGCTCGCTTCCGCGTTCGAACGATGGGGAGCTCTTCAACTGCTCCTTATCGATGCCGACTTCGTAGCCTCCGAGATCCGTATTGTAAGTCAGGGCATCCCAAGGAAGGGGGTTGTAGCGATTGCCTTCAAACAGGCCTCCGAAACTCAGCACCGCGTACCTCACCCGGCCATCGCGTTTCCCAACCATGAAGTGATGGATGCTGCCGAGTTTCTCTCCGTCCCGAGAATAAACGGCGGTGCCGTCCACCTTCTCCGATGAGATAAGTTCCTGAGTCTCACTAGCTGCAAAAGCCGTATCGCGATCTGTCATGGCACCTTCTCCTCCAGACCAGGATGGGGGTGTCGTCTCAATCCCGTCTTTGATCGTAAGTTCCCGGAATCACTAAAAAATCCATGCTGGGAGCGGGCAAGGCCAGCGAGGAGCGGTGGCTTGGCCACGGTCAAATGCTCGGCCCCCCTTTCCGGAGGCGCTTATGTCTGCTTTCCACGCCTTGCGGACATTGGAACGCAACGCGGATTGCATCAGCGTTCCGAACCTAAATCCAAACATTGAAGTGCGCCGGAGCCGAGTCCTCCGCTTCAAACATTCAACGTTCCTCGTTCCAAGCTCAGGGTGCCGACCGAAGCGCGAGACATCGTTGATGGTGATGTATCTTCTGCCATTCGAAGCCCAACGATAAGCGCTTGTAATTCAACGCGTTACAGCGGAACCTTTCTCGCCAGCGTTCGCTAGGCCGATATCGCTGCTGACTAAGCCAAGGCACGACAGCGACTGTGGGCGCATTGGCTCCCGCCAAGACTGCGTGGAGCATTTCATGCCAACCGTGTTCGAATATCGACGGCAACCGGGCGACCAGGTCTGGCACTGGCAGGAAGCCTGTATCCACTATCCGCGCCGCTCGTTCGCAATTCAAAGATCGAAGCCAGCGGGCAGGCTTTGCACACATTGCGAGGCCCTCGGCCCAGCGAGTTGAGGTTCGAGTGCATGCCGACCATCCAACCCAAACCAGAAAATCGTCAGGAGCTACGCGAGCGGCTCCTCGAATGCTTGGCTGCAGTCAAGCGCGACCTTCAAAGGCTGCGCGACTGTCCGGACGCCAACGGTACGATTGCCGAATTGCGCGAAGTCGTTCGGGAGATCGAGACGCAGCTTTCTTTCCTGTTGAAGGAATAACTGCAGTCCGGACCATCCCTCACGAACCGGAGTTCGGGTTCGTGCCAACGTTTATCGTGTCTGCGCCGTCTCGCCTTGAGCAGGCGGGCAGAGTGGCTTGCCCGTCTGAGGGTCAACGCTCCTTCGCAGTGGCGCTCCTGTTTGCGGGTCGGATGCCGTTCCGAGAGCCTCTGCGAGGCAGCGGTATGCGGTCATTCTGGGAAGGCTGTCCCAACGATTGGACGAAGTTGGGCGAGGAAGGTCCGAAACTGCCGAGGGCTGAGCTTGCTCGGGCCTCGGAGCCTGGGCCGATTGAGCCGATGCGTCGGTGCCGAGCAACACGCTGCCAGACAGCAACGTACTGAGGACGAAGGCCGAAGGTGTTGGTTTCATAGCGAAAACTCCACCCGTAAAACCGACGAAGGGCGTAATCGGTCCGCTCCGGTCGGGGAAACTACGGACGTTCCTGCGACCGAATGCGCGTCGCCTGCGATGACGCGTCAACCGCCGCTCTGCTAGCGTCTGCTTTGGAGCCGCTCCGGACATCGAAGACTATGCGTCAGGTTCCCTGGACTTGGAGAAGGCCAGGACCAGCGCTGCGGCGATGCAGACCAGAAAGCCGATAAGAATTGCGAGCTGGGCCATGTCTTCCCCTTGTCCGCTCCCGGCCCGTTGTGGACATTTGGCAGAAGCTTTCAACAGAGTATGATTCCTCCCGTGCGTCGCGAAGGTTCAGTCTATTACCGGGAACAAGCGAAACGCTGTCGCGAGTTGGCGGAACGCCAGTCCAAGGCCGACGTGAAGGCGCGCCTTCAGGAGGTAGCGCGGCAATATGAAAAGCTGGCGGAGGACGCAGAAGCCAGGGGCGAATAGAGCGAACGCGCCGATGCAGGACCAGCCGATCCGCCATGGGTTACTGCCTGATCATTCGCACGCGGCCAGGTAGGAATAAGTTCTTGTGTCGGATCGACGACTATCATGCTGTAAAGATTGAGTTATATCCGCTCGACGCGGCCCGGGGAGCTCTCGGGGCTGCGGCGGGAGCAACGCGAATGTTCACGTCTGAGCTTGAATACTTTCGCCAACGCGCTCGAGAAGAGCGTGAGCGGGCGGCAACGGCCCCGAACCCGATTGTGGCCGAAGTGCACCGGGCACTTGCTGAGAGATATGAGGCTCTAATGCGGCAGCCCGATCTTCGCGTTGCACTTAGCCAGTTGTGGAGAAGCCGGGAGAGTTCGCCGGCCGAGCTTCCTTCAAATGAAGCTGGGCCCGCCGCGATCTTGCGAGACAAGCCGCCTCAAATACCGCCAGCAGGCGCAACTCTGGAGAACGTACGGCTGCTAGCTACTGACCAGCTCTTTTCCCGCGGTCCGGGCTAGGTCAGTGCCGTGGGCGTGCGGCGTGTGACCCGTATCGCGCTCGAACTCCCGGTCGATTCTCGCAATCATGCC
>JBKPKZ010000135.1:0-9535 GCA_046731355.1 Pseudomonadota bacterium
GGCCTATTTCGCCAAGGAACTTCCTGCGTACATGCAGCCAAGGGATGTTGTCTGGCTCGACTCCCTGCCCGTCTCGCCGAACGGCAAGGTCGATCGGGCTGCGCTGATGAAGGAATTTGCATGAAGCCGATGGGCCCGATCCCGCCTGGCTTCGTCGCCGACGGCGACGAGAATCTGCTCATCGGCGGCCACGCCGCTGGTGAGTTGGTCGCCGAAGCTGGTGGCACGCCCCTATTCGTCTACGACACCGCGATCATCCAGCGGCAGATCGATCTCTTCCGCTCGGCCATGCCTCATGATGTCGCGCTACATTATGCCGTGAAAGCAAACCCGTACGCCCCATTGCTCTCATGGATTGCGGACAAGGTTGATGGCTTTGATGTCGCGTCGGCCGGGGAGCTTGGACGAGTCGCGCATCTCTGTCGTCCGATCAGCTTCGCGGGGCCGGGCAAGACCGACGCGCAGCTCGAAACTGCCATCCGCGCCGGTGTGACGATCAACCTCGAAAGCGAAGGTGAGGCGGCGAGGGCGCTACAGATCGCTACCCAAACAAGCAGGCCGCCCAAGCTGGCCGTCCGCGTGAATCCTCCGTTCGTCCTCAAAGGCGCCGGAATGAAAATGGGCGGTCTGGCGAGCCAGTTCGGCGTTGATCATGAGCGCGCGGCTGCTCTCGTTCGCCGGCTGCTCGATTCCGGCGCAGACTGGCGCGGGCTTCACATCTTCACGGGCAGCCAGTCGCTTCACTCGGAGGCGCTGATTGAAGCGCAGGTGGCGACGATCGCATTGTCGGCTGAAATTGCCGAACAAGTCGGAGCTGCACCGCCTGAAGTGAACCTGGGCGGCGGCTTCGGCATTCCTTATTTCCCGGGCGATCAGCGGCTTGACGTAGAGGCCGTCGGGACAGCGCTCGCCAAGGCCTTGGAAGACCGTCCGAACCATCTCGCCGAAACCAGGTTCGCGATCGAGCTTGGCCGCTGGCTGGTAGGTGAGGCGGGCGTCTACCTGACGGGAATCGTCGATCGGAAGGAAAGTCGCGGCGAGACCTTCCTGGTCACCGACGGCGGCCTTCAGCACATGCTCGCGGCGTCGGGCAATTTCGGCCAGCTTCTCCGCCGGAATTATCCTGTAGCCATCGCCAACCGGTTTGGTCTGGAGGCGACAGAAGAAGCAACGATCACCGGCTGTCTCTGCACTCCGCTGGACCTTCTTGCGCACGAAGTGGAACTCCCGCGCCCCGAGGTCGGCGACCTGGTCGCAATCTTCTGTGCCGGAGCGTACGGCCTTTGTGCGAGCCCCCAGGAGTTCCTAAGCCAGCCCCGCGCCCGCGAGATGCTGGTCTAAGGGTAAGCCGCCTCGACGAAGTAAAGCCCTTCGGAGGGCGCATTGAGACCCAGTTCGGCACGATCGCGAGCTTTCAGCGCCCGCCGCATGTCCTCAGGCTGCCATTGACCTCGTCCGACAAGCGCCAGGCAACCGACCATCGACCGCACCTGGTGGTGAAGGAAGCTGCGGGCGGCCGCCTCGACGTGAATTTCCTCGCCGGCCCGCTTTACGTCGAGCCGATCAAGCGTCTTCACCGGGCTGTCGGACTGGCAATGCACTGATCGGAACGTCGTGAAGTCGTGCCGCCCAACCAGCATTTCCGCGCTCGTTGCCATTGCTCCAACGTCCAGCGGCAAGGCGATATGCCACACTCGTCCCCGATCCAAAGTCGGAGGCGCCCGGCGATTGAGTATGCGATACAGGTACTTGCGGCCGATACATGAGAAGCGGGCGTGCCAGTCCGCGGGAACCTGCTCGACTGCTGTAACCGAGATCGGATTGGGACGGATGAGCGCGTTGATCCCTTCGCGCAGCCGATGCTCCGTGACATTCCTCGCTATGTCGACGTGAGCGGACATCGCCAGCGCGTGAACCCCGGCATCGGTGCGGCCAGCGGCGTGCACGCCCGCCATTTCGCCTGTCATTCGGAAAATGGCCTCTTCCAGCGCCTGCTGCACGGAGGGGCCGTGATTCTGCCGCTGCCAGCCCATGAAAGGTTGGCCGTCGAATTCGACCGTGAGCCGCCAACGGGTCACGGCAGCCTTGTCCCCCTCGGAATCGCAAAGCCGCGAAGAAATTCTTCAACGGTCATCGCGCCGCGTCCGGCGCGTTGGACGCGCGAGGGGCGGAGGTAACCATTGCCAGCGGCGATGCTGAGGCAATCATCAAGGACTTCGCCGGGTTTCCCAGCAGCATCGTTGCCCGCCTGGGCGTCGAGCAGCTTGATCCGCTCGCCATCGGCTTCGAACCAGGCCCCGGGCCAAGGCGCGAAGGCATGGACCTGCCGCTCGATCTGGTCCGCAGGCTTGGCCCAGTCGATACGCGCCTCTGCCTTGTCGACCTTCGGGGCGTAGGTCGCGCCGTCGTCAGGCTGTGGTTCAGGCGGAGTGCGCCTTTCGAGCCACTCGAGCAGTGATTCTGCGCCAAGTTTTGCCAATTCGTCAGAAACTTCTCCGGCATTCTTGCGGCCGAGCGGAAGCTCCCGCTTCAACAGTATTGGGCCGGTGTCCAGCCCCACATCCATCTGCATGATGGTCACCCCGCTGACCGTATCACCGGCCAGGATCGCGCGCTGGATCGGGGCCGCCCCGCGCCAGCGGGGGAGAAGAGAGGCGTGGATGTTCACGCAGCCCAGCCTCGGTGCCGCGAGGATCGGCGCAGGCAGGATTAATCCGTAGGCAGCAACGACGGCCAATTCGGCTTCCAATGCCTCGAATCTCTGCTGCTCCTCCGCGTTTCGTAGTGACTTGGGAGTTCGAACCTCGAGCCCAATCTCCTCCGCTCGTGCATGGACCGGCGTCTTCCGGTCCGCTTTCCCGCGCCCGGCGGGCCGCGGAGGCTGGCAGTAGACCGCCACGATCTCGTGACCCGCCTCGACCAGTGCATCGAGGGCGGGCACGGCGAAGTCCGGCGATCCCATGAAGATGATCCGCATCGCCGCGCCCTATGGCGGACGCCAGGGAATTTGCCTACCTCAACGCTGCAATGGCTTCCGACGAGATCGAGGCGCTTTCGGGCGCGCTGGCACGGCTGCCGGGCCTTGGGCCCCGGTCGGCGCGTCGTGCCGTCCTGCATCTCATGAAGAAGCGCCAGACCGCGCTGGAGCCGCTGCTGTCGGCCCTTCAGCGCGTTTCGGAGAAGCTTTCGACCTGCTCGGTCTGCGGAAACGTCGACACGTCGGATCCGTGCGGCATATGCCGCGACCCGCGTCGCGACGAAAAAAGCCTGTGCGTCGTCGAGGAGGTGGCGGACCTATGGGCACTGGACCGCTCGCGCCTGTTTCCGGGTCGATATCATGTCCTTGGAGGCCGTCTTTCGGCCTTGGAGGGCGTTCGACCTGAGGACCTGGCGATCAATGGCCTCATGCAGCGCGTCGCGAGTGGAGAAATCGAGGAAGTTGTTCTGGCGATGAACGCTACTCTCGAGGGGCAAACGACCGCCCACTACCTTGCCGAACGCCTGGAGAAGTTCCCAATCCGCCTAACTCAGCTCGCTCACGGCTTGCCCGTCGGAGGAGAGCTCGACTACCTCGATGAGGGGACACTCGCCCAGGCGCTTCGGGCTCGCCGCCCCATTGCTTGAAGCGACTGGGCCGAAAGACTAAATCTACACCATGGCCATTCGATCGATCGTTGAAGTTCCCGACCCGCGCCTGCGTGAGATTTCCAAGCCCGTCGAAGGCGTGGATGACGAACTGCGCGCGCTCGTCGCCGACATGTTCGAGACGATGTACGACGCGCCGGGCATCGGCTTGGCGGCGATCCAGGTCGGCGTTCCGAAGCGCGTGCTGGTCATCGACCTCCAGGAGCCGGAGGAAGAGGGCGGTGAGCCGGTCAAGGACCCGCGCGTCTTCATCAATCCGGAGATCCTGACGACCTCCGACCATGACGTGCCCTATACGGAGGGCTGCCTGTCCGTCCCCGACCAGTTTGCCGAAGTCGATCGTCCTGACCGGATTCGTGCTCGTTGGATGGATTTGGACGGCAAGGTGCGCGAGGAAGAAATTGAGGGCCTACTTGCCGTCTGCCTCCAGCATGAGATGGACCACCTTGAGGGCGTACTGTTCATCGATCACCTGTCGCGGCTGAAGCGCAACATGATCCTCAACAAGCTCGCCAAGCAGCGGAAGGTCGCCGCCTAGGCCATCGCCGGCGTCACCGACGCCACGGCATTCCTGCAATCTTCAGCGCATTCTCGGCACATTTGCGCGCAAAGCCGGCAGTGCTCGTGATCGTGCTTCTCGCACTCCGCGGCGCAGGCGTCACAGACGCGGGCGCACAGGTCGAGGACTTCGCGAAGAACCTCTTCGTTGGAACCGGTCCTCCGGAGTGCGACGCGGCAGGCGGCCTCGCAGACATCCGCGCAGTCGAGACAGGTGCGGATGCACTGCCTCATGTCCATCTTCTCCGCAGCGCAGGCATCAGCGCAGCTGAGGCACATCTTCGCGCAATACATCAGGTGGTGGACCGCGTCCCCGAGCGGCTGATTCACATGGCCGTGGACGTCGGGGTGAAGGCTGATCATCTTGCGGATGGACATGGGTTTTCTCTCCTCGCTCCGACGCTCAACGTTCCGCTTGAGCACCGGGTCCTACGGTCGTAAGTTCACATTTCGTTCCGTGGGGGAATCGAAATGGGTGTGGGGCTTGTAGCAGGTGTTCTCGTCGCTTTGGCAGTCGGCGCCCTGATTGGCTGGCTGTTTGGAAGCCGAGAGGGTGTCGGGGCGAAACAGGCGATCGACAGTCTTCGCCTTCAGCTGGACGACGTCGTCAAGGAACGCGACGCGAATCGCGGGGCCGCGGAGGAGCTTGCGGCGGTAAAGGCTGCGCAAGGTGAGCGGGACCGGGCGTTCGAAGAACGCGTGGCTGAACTAACCGCGGCCCGGGAAGCACTTTCCGCGCAATTCGCCGAGGTCGGCGGCAAGCTTCTCGAAGGCGCTCAGAAGCAGTTCCTCGAACGCGCGGACCAACGCTTCCGCCAGTCGGAGGAGAATGCGGGAACGAACCTCAAGGCGTTGCTCCAGCCGGTTCATGAGCGCCTTCAGCGCTACGAGGAAACGGTCACAAAGGTCGAAGAGGAACGGCGGAAGGACTTTGGGCTCCTGACCGGCCACATCGAGGCGATGAAAAGCGGCACGGAACGCGTGTCCGCGGAGGCTGCCAAATTGGTGAACGCGCTCCGAAACGCGCCGAAGGCCCGTGGCCGGTGGGGCGAACAGCAGCTGCGCAACGTCCTCGAAAGCTGCGGCCTGACGGAACATTGCGACTTCGAGACCGAAGTCAGTCGCGCCACCGAGGATGGCTGGCGTCTTCGGCCGGATGTGATCTTGCGCGTTCCAGGAGGGCAAAGCCTGGTGATCGACGCCAAGGTCAGCCTGAATTCCTATCAGGACGCCTTTGGTGCCGTCGACGAGACCGAGAGATCAATGCATCTCGCCGCTCACGCCGCGGCCATCAAGAATCACGTCAATACGCTCGGCAACAAGGCTTACTGGGCGCAGTTCGATGACGCGCCCGACTATGTCGTGATGTTCATCCCGGGCGAGCATTTCCTGTCTGCCGCTCTCGAGCAGGACGCAAAGCTCTGGGACTACGCTTTCGAGAGGCGAGTGCTGCTCGCTACGCCCACCAACCTGATTGCGATCGCGCGGACGGTCGCCGCTGTATGGCGGCAGGAGAATCTGGCCAAGGAAGCGCGTCAGATCGGCGAACTTGGCAAGGAGTTGTACGATCGGCTTGCAAAGGCTGCGCAGGACCTCAAGCGAGTTGGCGGTGGCCTGACAACGGCTGTCAATAATTACAACAGCTTCGTATCGTCATTTGAGACCCGTTCTCTCGTTACGGCTCGCAAGTTCCGCGATCTCGACATCGAGCCTGGGGCACGCGAGATCGAGAACCTCCCGCCGGTCGAGGCTTTGCCTCGCTACAACAATGACGAGGAGCCGCCGCAGATCGCGGCCGAATAGGCCTAGTAGGTCCGAATGAGGACGATCTGGCCATTGGCGTTGCTGAAGATGATCCGATCGCCGTTCGCGGTGACGGTGACAGGCTGAGACAGGATGCTTCCGGCCTGGTTCTCAAAGCTCATCGCCGGCTCCGGACAGAACATGCGAGTTGCTGCAATCGGTCCGACCGTCAGGATGTTGCCGTTCTCGGTGTAGCCGCCGCTCATTTGGTTGCAGCCGAACTTCGCGCTGACGCGGTCGCGTTCGAACCGGACGTGATACTCGCCCTGAGGCGGCGTTGGACGTCCGTTGACGGCGTCGACATGCCAGTTCGTTCCGGCAAGGCCGGTTGGAGCTGCAAGATCGCCACCGCAGCCTTCGAAACGGCGACCGTCGACATCGACCTGCACTCGGTCGCGATAGCCCTGCCCAGACATGGCGTCAGTGCAGGCCGAGTGGACGATATTCACCCCAATCCTGGGTGTCCGATAAATCTCCCCGGCAAATCCGATGGTCGGCTCCGGCCGCGGCTGGCGGACGGGCTGGTCCCCCGACAGGATGAAGGTCACGTCGCGCTCGTCGATGATCAGGGTCCAGCCGGGCTCCTGGCCGATGGCGCGATAGGGCGCCGCCGCCGGAGGCGGGTAGGACAGGCAGCCGCTCAAAAGCAGCGCAGCGGGCGCGACGATCCAATGTTTCATAACCGGAGCAACCTCCACATTTGTGAGGGGTTCCTCATGCGGTTCGCCAGCTTGCCTTAACCTGAAAGGCCATGACGGCCGCCGCGATTGCAGCGTTGAGGCTGTCCGCCCGTCCGGCCATCGGAATCTTCACGAGGACGTCGCATTCGTCCTCGTAGGCCCGCGGCAGGCCCTGCTGCTCGTTGCCGATGAGGAGGAAGCTCGGCCGCTGGTATTCGATCTCGAGGTAGTCCTGGGTCGCCTTCAGGCTGGTTCCGACGAGCTGGCCCGGGCCAGAGCGCAACCAACGCGCGAACTCCTGCCAGGAAGCCTTCGCCACCTTCTGCGTGAAAACTGCCCCCATCGACGCTCGAACGGCCTCGACGGAATAGGGGTCGGCGCTGTCGTCGATCAGGATCAGCCCACCGGCGCCGACCGCGTCACCGGTCCTAAGGATGGTGCCGATGTTGCCCGGATCGCGAAGCGCCTGGGCAGCAAACCAAAGCGGGGCATCTGCCCGGTCGATCGCCGAGAGGTCGGTCGCCGGCTGCTTGTATGCAGCGACCAGCATCTGCGGATTGTCCTTGCCTGACGTCTTCGAAAGGATGTCGGGCGTCGTCTCGACCGCGTCGCCACCGGCTGCTTCGGTCGCCGCGATGATTTCGGATGCAAGCGGGTGCCGGGCGCCTTCAGCCGAGAACATGATGATCTCCGGTAACCGGCCACTGTCGCGCGCCTCAGCGATGATCCTCAGGCCTTCCGCGAGGAACAGGCCCTCTTCCTTGCGCGCCTTCTTATCGCGGAGGGACCTCAGTCTCTTGACGGTCGGATTGGAAAAGGCGGTGACTTCGCGGGCCATACGCCGCTTTATTCTTCGCCAAACCGCTCCTCGACAAGCGTTGCAAGCTTCTCGAGCGCATCATCGGCATTCGTGCCCGACACGTGGATAATGATGGAATCGCCCTTTGCGGCGCCGAGCATCATCAACCCCATGATCGATGTTCCGCAGACCTTGTTGCCGTCCTTTTCGACCTCGACCGTCGCGTCGAGGCCGCTGGCAAGATTGACGAATTTCGCACTCGCCCTCGCGTGAAGGCCGCGCTGGTTGGTAATCTGGACTTCGCGCTGGAGCGCGCTCAAGCGGCCGCTTCCCCAAGGATCTCGGAGGCGACCGAGATGTACTTGCGTCCGGCCTCACGCGCGGCGGCGACCGCCGCATGAACGCCCATGACCTTGCGAGCGCCTTCGAGGCGGATGAGCATCGGCAGATTCACGCCAGCGATGACTTCGACATTCTCGCTTTTCATCAGTGAAATCGCGAGGTTCGAAGGGGTGCCGCCGAACAAATCAGTCAGGATGATCACGCCCTTGCCGCGGTCGACGCGCGCAATTGCGTCGGCGATATCCTGGCGACGGGCTTCCATGTCGTCGTCCGGGCCGATGCAAATGGCTTCGATCGCCTCCTGCGGCCCTACGACATGTTCCATGGCGACCACGAATTCAGCCGCAAGGCGGCCATGGGTCACCAGTACCAATCCAATCATTCGTTCAACCCACTTCCAGAATCGCCGCCAGAAAGTTCGGCCTGGGCGTGCCCCGGACTGCCCTCAATCGTGTCGCTCGGCTGTGAAGCGAGGTCACGATGGCGGACATTTGGAGAAAAACCCGCTCTTCGCAACCGTTCGGCCATCTCCTCCGCGGCGCAGACCGACCGGTGGCGTCCACCCGTGCAGCCGAAAGCCACGGTTACATAGCTTTTGCCGGCTGCCCAGTAGCGGGGAATCCAATCCGTGAGAAGCGCTTCCAATTGGTCGAGCGCAGCCTCCCAGGCCCGGTCCTTTTCCAAGTACTGGCGAATGGCTCGGTCCATGCCCGTCAGCGGTCGAAGCTCCTCCACCCAGTGAGGATTATCCAAAAAACGCATGTCGAACATCAGGTCTGCCGTTCGGGACACGCCCCGGGCGTACCCAAATGAGACAATCGTGAGCACCGGTTCGTCGCTGTCGCTTGGAAAACGGCGTCGAAGCTCGTCCCGAAGCTCGGTCGGGGTGAGGTCGGTCGTATCGATGACGCTGTCCGCTGCTTCCTTCAGCGGCGCAGTGACGACGCGCTCGCGCGCGATGCCGTCCTCAGCCGGCCGATCGGGGGCCAGCGGATGGCGGCGGCGAGTCTCGTTGTAGCGCCGCATCAGCTCGGCTCCGGCGCAGTCGAGATAGAGGATCTCGCCTTGAACGCCCTGGATCGAGCGGATCACCGCCGGCAGGGCCGCGGCATCGAAGCCCCGGCTGCGGACGTCCATTCCCACCGCCGCCGGGACCAGCCGGCATTCGTTTTCCTCGCCGTGGACGAAGCCGTTCAGCAGCGAGACGGGCAGGTTGTCGACGCAATCCCAGCCCATATCTTCGAGCGCATCGAGCACGCTGGACTTGCCGGCACCCGACATGCCGGTGACGAGAAGGAGGCGGGGAGGAGAACTGCGGCGGGTAGGCACCGCCCTTGTGTTAGAACTTCAGTCCAAGGCGGTCGAGAGCCAGCGACACCTTCGAGGCGGCGGACGCGGTCAGAGCGTCAACGCTGACGAGCGGCAGCTTCACTCCAAGGACGGGGCGTTCGCGACGGTCGTCTGGGAGCCTGGTGATCTCGCTCGTAAGTTCCACGTAGAGGCCAATCGGGACATCGTTGACGCTATCCATGTCGACGATGCCGATGCCGCGAATTTCGAGCTTGCCCCTGATGGTCGGTGGGGAGCTCGCGATCAGGCGATCGCCGTCGCGCCTCACGATCGTCTGGTCGTCGCTGACGAGCGTGAAGCCGCGTTCGAGCAGGCGCAAAGTCAGGTCGGATTTTCCGGAGCCCGACGGGCCGGAAAT